>JBEPUZ010000206.1:0-8722 GCA_041691275.1 Actinomycetota bacterium
CGCTATGCCGCCGACCATCTGTTCTCGGAGATCGACCAGGTCGGCGTGCGCGACGGCGCCGACCTGGTGATCGACGGTTACGACTTCGCGCCGACGTTCTCGATCTGGACGACGATCGAGGAGTGTCTCAACCCGCCGCTCATCTGGGAACGTGAGCGCGGCTGGTTCACCACCGCGCCGTTCTCGGAGCCGGAGACGTTCGTGTTCCCCGAGGGGATCGGGCCGATCGAGTGCGTGAACGTGGAGCACGAGGAAGTGGTGCTGATCCCACGCGAGGTCGAGTGCCGGAGGGTGACGTTCAAGTACGGGTTGGGGGACGAGTTCATCGAGGTCTTGCGCGTGCTCGCGGAGACCGGGTTGTCGTCGGCCACGCCGATCCGCGTGCGCGACGTCGACGTGTCACCCCGCGATGTCGTGGCCGCGGCACTGCCCGACCCGGCGACGCTCGGCGACAAGATGCACGGCCGCACGTGCGCGGGAACGTGGGTGACCGGCACGGGCATCGACGGCCGGCCCCGAGAGGTGTACCTGTACCACGTTTCCGACAATGCGGAGACGATGGCGCGCCACGGTGCCCAAGCCGTCGTGTGGCAGACGGCGATCAATCCGGTCGTGGCGCTGGAGCTTCTCGCGTCGGGCGTGTGGCAAGGCGCCGGCGTCCTCGGTCCCGAAGCCTTCGACGCGGTGCCGTTCCTCGATCGCCTGCGCGCCCGTGGCGAGGAATGGCACATCGACGAGCGCTCGGTCCGACGGTGAGCTCACAATGCCCGAGACGTCGGCGCTCGAACGACTCCTCGCCGCCGCGCCACTGATCGAGCGACTCGCCCAATCGATCTGATGGCGACCGACGAGCGCGACGCGATTCCCGATGCCGGCGGTCCCGGCTTCGTACGGCGCACGTTCATGTCGTTGCAGTCGCGGAACTTCCGACTGTTCTTCATCGGCCAGACCGTCTCCAACACCGGCAACTGGCTCACGTTGGTTGCGCTCACCCTCCTGGTGCTCGGGCGCACCGGCAGCGGTGTGGCGGTCGGCCTCTTGTCGGCATGTCAGTTCGGGCCGATCCTGCTGGTGTCGGCGTGGGCCGGTGTGATCGTCGACCGCTTCCAGAAACGCACGCTTCTGTACGTGACCCAGGTGCTCGAGATGGGCCAGTCGTTCGTGCTGGCCGCGCTCGCGTTCATGCACAATGCGCCGCTGAGCGCATTCTTCGTCACCGCCGCAGTGGGCGGTTGCCTCCTCGCGGTCGACAATCCGGTACGGCGATCGTTCGTCAACGAGATGGTGCGAGCCGACGAGGTACCGAACGCGGTGACGCTCTACAGCGCCATGGTGAACATCTCCCGTATCGCAGGCCCGCTGATTGCGGGCGTGCTCATCTCGACTGTCGGCTACGGATGGTGCTTCACGGTCGATGCCGCGTCGTACGTGACCGTGCTCGTCGCGCTCGGGATGATGCGGACCTCCGAGCTGCGGCTCGTCCCGGTGACTCCGCGCGCGGCCGGCCAGATCCGGGCCGGGGTGAAGTACATCCTCTCGGTTCCCGAGCTCTGGGTGACGTTCGTGATTCTGCTGATCGTCGGGACGATCAGTTACAACTTCAGCGTCGTGTTCCCGCTGTTCGTCGAGCAAGGGCTGCACGGCGGCACCTCCGGCTACACCATCGTGTACGCAGCGTTCAGCGTCGGCGGGCTCATCGGAGCGCTGGCCGTCGCCCGGCGTTTGACGATCGGCATTCGAACGGTCGCGTGGGGTGCGGCGCTGCTCGGGGTGTCGATGCTCGTGTTGGCCGTCGTCCCGAACGTGTGGTTCGCGGCGGCGGTCGCGGTCGCAGTCGGAGCCGCGAGCGTGGCGTACATGACGGCCACGACCGCGATTGCGCAGATCCGGACCGATCAGCGCATGATCGGGCGCGTGCTCGCCATCCAGACGGTGCTCCTCATCGGTACGACGCCGATCGGCGGCCCGATCCTCGGACTCATCTCCGACGCAATCGGCGCCCGGGCACCCGTCGTGATCGGTGGCGTCGGAGCAATCGGCGCCGCAGTCTTCGGACTGATCGCGGCGCGCCGCCTCGAAGAAGGCGCGCGGTAAGACAGCAAGGGTGCGACGGCGGTTTGCACGATTTCCGTTGTGAACGAACGTGATTGCCCTTTGTTTGTCGTAGATTTGTGGCTATACTCGAACATATGTTCGTATCGGGAATCGAGGAGATCGCAGCCGATATCCGTGCCCTCGAAGCCGGCATGTCCGCGGTGCTCCACAAGATCGGCGCCTACGACCGGGCCGGCAGCTACACGACCGACGGATACACCAACACCGCGGTCGCATTGCGCGTCACCTGCCGGCTCGACCACGGTGTCGCCGCCGGACAAGTCCACCTCGCCCGCAAACTTTCCGTACTCCCCGACGTTGCCGCCGCGTTCGCAGCCGGCGACATCTCCCGCGCCCACGCCGCCGTCATCGCCAACGCCCACACCCCCGAACGGGCCGTCCAACTTGCACCCCTCGAAGCGCAACTCGTGGAGATCGCCCGCCAACATCCGCCCCGTACCCTGCGCGGCTTCGTCCGCCGCATCGTCGACGCGATCGACGGCGACGACGGCGCCGCCACCGACGAACACCACCACGCCCGCCGCCGCCTGCACCTCTCACAAACGTTCGACGGCATGTACGCCTTCGACGGCTTCTACGACCCCACCGACGGCGGCTTCCTCGAACGGGCCCTCACCATCGAAATGCAACGCGACCATGGGGCCAACGACCCCCGGCCCGTCGCGCAACGACGCGCCGACGCGCTCCTGCTCCTCGTGCGGCGCGGGTACGTGCGCGGCGAGCTCGGCGACACCCGCGCGGTACGTGAGCACTTCAGTGTTGCCATCGACCTCCACGACCTCCCCGGCCACAGCCACCCTGACATCGACCGCATCCGCACCGAAGCCCGCCACTACGGCCACCTCTCCGCCGCGACCCTCGCTCGCCTCACCTGCGACTGCGACATCAGCCGCGTCATCACCGCCGGACCCAGCGAGATCCTCGACGTCGGCCGCACCACCCGCACCATCCCACCCGCACTCTGGAAAGCGCTCGTCATCCGCGACCGGCACTGCCAACACCCCGGATGCGACCGACCCCCACCCGACTGCGAAGCCCACACACCTCCGACACTGGTCCCACGGCGGACCCACCAACCTCGACAACCTCAAGCTCTACTGCTGGCACCACCACACCCAACAACACCAACACCACAAGCACGCCCGCGCCGGATAACCAGGGGGGCGAAGGCGAATCTGGGAGTGCCGAGCTCCGAAGCCACTCACACTGGTGTGCGCAGACGCGCGTCAGGGCTGCCGGGCGAGGGTGTAGGCGAAGTCGATCGACTCGCGAAAGACGTTGTCGGGTGCGACCTGCAAGAGGCGTTCCCGAAGGTCGTGTTCGAACGCGGGTGCGTGCGATCCGAGCGCGATCTTCGACAGGACCGACGTCGAAGAGAAGAAGCCCGTCAGCTGCTCGATCGTCCATGCGTGAGGGGTCGGGAAGTCGTGCTCGCCGACGACGGCGAATCCGGCCGCGGTCAGCACCGCCGCGTGAGGTTCGTCAACGAGATGGCGGTCCAGGTCGGCCGGGACCCGATCCGACGCCTCCGCGATCTCGGTCCAATCCTGCATGGTCCGGGCGAGGACCTGCTGCTATTCCCGGTCGCCGTCCCACGGCGATCGGCTCCATACGAGGGCTAGGTACCCGCCCGGGACGAGCCAACCTCGCGCCGCCTCGGCGACGGCGTAGCGGCGTAGGCGGTGAAACGCGTTCCCGATCACGACGAGGTCGAAGGTGTGATCGGCCTCGATGTCCTCCGCGCGTCCGACCGTCCACCGGACGTTGCGAACTCCACGCGTCCGTGCGTTGGCGCGGGCAAGGTCGATGGCCTCGGGTTCCTGATCGACGGCTGTCACCTCTGCGAACCGGGCGGCGAGACCGAAGGCGAGCTGTCCGGTGCCACACGCGAGGTCGAGCAGGCGACCTGCGCCCGTTGCGTCCGTGCGCCGGCATAGGTCGTCGAGCAGGGCCGGCGGGTACGGCACCCGGAAACGGTCGTAGAAGGAAGCCGTGCCTCGGTACAGGTCGGGACGGAATTCGGGCTCGGCGTCCACCCGTCGATCATCGCACCTGAGTGCCGCCGCCATCGAGGAATGTGCGGGCCGGCCTGGCGCGGTTTCGTGGTTCACGGCGCGATACTCGGCGGCGTGGGTTTCTACGAAGATCAGGTATTGCCGAGATTCATCGATCTGGCGTTGGGCGGTAAGGAGCTCGGCAAGCTGCGCAAGCGGGCGCTCGCGGAGGTGAGCGGCACGGTCGTCGAGATCGGATTCGGGAGCGGGACGAACGTTCCGTACTACCCGGACGCGGTCGAGCACGTGTATGCGGTCGATCCCGCACTCGTCGGGCGCAAGCTTGCGGCGAAGCGGCTGGCGAAGTCGCCGGTTGCCGTCGAGTACGTAGGTCTCGACGGCGCGTCGATCCCGCTCGACGACTCGTCGATGGATTACGCACTCAGTACCTGGACCCTGTGTACGGTCCCGGACGTCGACGCCGCGTTGGGTGAGCTCCGCCGCGTCCTGCGACCCGGCGGTCGGCTGGTGTTCCTCGAGCACGGTCTCTCCGACGACCCGAAGGTCGCCCATCGTCAACATCGCTTCAACCCCATCCAGCAGCGCATCGCGGGCGGGTGCAACATCGATCGTGATCCCGCCGCGTCGATCTCGGCCGCGGGGTTCGAGATGGAGCACCTCGACAACTTCGTGATCTCCGGGCCGAAGATCATGAACTACATGTACGCAGGAACCGCTCGGAACTGACCGCGAAATCCCGTCGACCGGGCGATGACTTTGCGGGTCGTCGGAAGTCGATACCTGCGACGGCGTCACGAACGAACAGGAGACGAACATGCCCCGGATCATCCCGAACCTGTGGTTCGACACCCAGAGCAAGGAAGCCGCCGAGTTCTATGTCTCGGTGTTCCCGAACTCCGAGATCGGGACCATCTCCTATTACACCGAGGCGGGACCAGGTCCCGCCGGAACCGTGCTGTCGCTCGAGTTCGTGCTCGACGGTCAACCGTTCATGGCCATCAACGGTGGCCCGATGTTCACCTTCACCGAAGCGATCTCGCTGATGATCGACTGCGCCGACCAGGAAGAGATCGACTACTACTGGGCGAAGCTGACGGACGGCGGTGAAGAGAGCCAGTGCGGCTGGCTCAAGGACAAGTACGGCGTGTCGTGGCAGGTCGCGTCGGTCGACCGGATGGACGAGATCCTGCAGGATCCCGACCCAGGCCGCGCGACGCGCGCGATGCAGGCCATGTTCGGAATGAAGAAGCTCGACCTCGCCGCGCTCAGGGCCGCGGCCGACGCGACGGAACACCGCTGAGAACGGCGCGCTAGATGCGGGACCACGCCTCGGTGAGCACGGTGCGCAGTACCTGCTCGATGTAGTCGAACTCGGGTTGACCGATGATGAGCGGCGGCGCGAGCTGGATCACGGGATCGCCGCGGTCGTCGGCGCGACAGATCAGCCCGGCGTCGTACAGCGCCTTCGAGAGGAAGCCGCGCAACAGGCGCTCGCTCTCGTCGGCGTTGAACGTCGTCTTGGTGGCTTTGTCCTTCACGAGCTCAATGCCGTAGAAGTACCCCGCGCCGCGCACATCACCGACGATCGGGAGGTCGAGCAGCTTCTCGAGCGTGGCGCGGAACGCACCCTCGTTGGCGCGCACGTTCTCCAACACGCCCTCGTTCTCCATCACGTCGAGGTTCGCGAGGGCGACTGCGCAGCTGACGGGGTGGCCGGCGAACGTAATGCCGTGCAGGAACGTCGTGCGGTCGCGCAGGAACGGTTCGACGAGATGCGGGCGCACGATCATGCCGCCGATGGGGGAGTACCCCGACGTCATGCCCTTCGCCATCGTGATGATGTCGGGCTGGTAGTCGTAGCGCTGCGAACCGAACCAATGGCCGAGCCGGCCGAACGCGCAGATGACCTCGTCGGAGACGAGCAGCACGCCGGTGTCGTCACAGATCTCGCGCACCCGCTGGAAGTAGCCCTCGGTCGGAGGGAAGCAACCGCCTGAGTTCTGCACGGGCTCGAGGAACACCGCGGCGACGCTCTCGGGGCCCTCCATCTCAATGGCGAGGGCGATCGCCTCCGCGGGATCGATCGGCGAGGGCCGGTACGAGTTCGTGTTCGGAACGCGGATCGCGCCCGGGACGAGCGGTTCGAACGGCATCTTGATCGCAGGCACACCCGTGATCGAGAGCGCGCCCATCGTCGTTCCGTGGTACGCGATGTTGCGGCCGATGACCTTGTAACGGTTCGGTTGCCCGATCGCCTGGAAGTACTGACGCGCGAGCTTCCACGCCGACTCGACCGCTTCGCTCCCACCCGTCGTGAAGAAGACGCGCTCCAGATCGCCGGGCGCGAGGGTGGCGAGCCGTTCGGCAAGCTCGATCGCACCCGGGTGCGCGTAGCTCCACACCGGGAAGTACGCGAGCTTGCGCGCCTGTTCCGCGGCTGCATCTGCGAGCTCGGTGCGACCGTGCCCGACCTGCGACACGAACAGGCCCGCGAGCCCGTCGAGGTAGCGCTTGCCGTTGGAGTCGTAGACCCACGCGCCCTCACCCCGCACGATCACCGGGATGTCGTTGTCGGAACCCGGCATCGGCGTGAAGTGCATCCACAAGTAACGGTGCGCGGCCGCGCTGAGCGTCTCGGACGAAGAAGTCGTGGTCATCAGGTTCCCCAGGAGTAGGTCTGCTTCTCGAGCCGCAGGTACACGAACATCTCCGTGGACCGGATGCCCGGAATCGAGCGGATCTGTGTGTTGATCACCTCGAGGAGGTGCTCGTCGTCACGTGCGGTGAGCTCGACGAGGAGGTCGTACGAGCCCGAGCAGATGACGACGTAGTCGATCTCCGCGTTGGCGCTCAGCTTCGCCGCCAGCTCGCGGACGTCGCCGTCGACGTTGATGCCGACCATCGCCTGGCGATGGAAACCCACCCGCAGCGGGTCGGTCACGGCCACGATCTGCATGACGCCCGCATCGAGCAGTCGTTGCACGCGCTGGCGGACGGCGGCCTCCGACAGCCCTATCGTCTTCGCGATGGACGTATACGGCCGCCGGCCGTCGCGTTGGAGCTCCCGGATGATCTGCATCGACACATCGTCGAGCAGGGGTCCGGCGGCGCGCGTCTCGGCAGCTCGGATGTCAGGATTGCGAATATCGTCGTCAGATACCTGTGTCACAACGATCTACTTGCATCGACGGCAGTGGATCTGCGGATAATAGCTACATCTCGGTCGACCGGCGTACGGAGAGGGGTCTCGATGGAAGTCGTGCAGAACCTGGTGAACGGCAAGACAGTCGATGCCCGGGCGGGCGCCACGATCCCGCTCGTCGATCCCTGCACCGGCTCGGCCTACGGGTCGGCGCCCATATCGGGCGCAGCGGACGTCGACGACGCGGTCGCCGCGGCCGAGGCCGCCTTCGACGGGTGGCGGTCGGCGACGCCCTCGGAGCGGAGCCTGGCGCTGTTGCGCATCGCCGACGCGCTCGAGAAGGACGCCGACCGGTTCGTCGACGCCGAGTGCCGCAGCACGGGCAAGCCCAAGGCGTTGATGGCAGGTGACGAGATCCCGCCCGCCGTCGACCAGATCCGCTTCTTCGCGGGCGCGGCGCGCATGCTCGAGGGAAAGGCCGCCGGCGAGTACATGGCCGGCCTCACCTCGTTCACGCGCCGCGAGCCGATCGGTGTCGTCGGGCAGGTGTCGCCGTGGAACTACCCGCTCATGATGGCGATCTGGAAGATCGCGCCCGCGCTCGCGGCGGGCAACACGGTCGTGTTGAAGCCGGCGGAGACCACACCGGAGACCACGGTCATGCTCGCCGAGCTTGCGGCCGAGTTCCTGCCCGCAGGGGTCTTCAACGTCGTGTGCGGTGATCGTGACAGCGGGCGTCACCTCGTCGAGCATCCCGTGCCTGGGCTCGTGTCGATCACGGGAAGCGTGCGCGCGGGAATGGAGGTCGCGGCCGCGGCCGCTCGCGACCTGAAGCGCGTGCACCTGGAGCTCGGTGGCAACGCGCCCGTCATCGTGTGTGACGACGCCGATCTCGAAGTCGCCGCCGAGGGGATCGCCGGGGCCGGTTTCTACAACGCAGGTCAGGACTGCACCGCGGCGACGCGCGTGTTGGTCGCCGCGTCGGTGCACGACCGCTTCGTCGACATGCTCGTAGCGCAGGCGAAGGCCAAGAAGGTCGGCGGACTCGACATGGAGGACGCCGACGTCGGACCGGTCAACAACCCGAGTCAACTCGAACGCGTGACCGGGTTCATCCGCCGGCTGCCGTCACACGCCGAAGTGTTGTGCGGCGGCGATCGCGTCGGTTCCGAAGGGTATTTCTACGCTCCCACGGTTGTCGCCGGGCTCGAGCAGGACGACGAGATCGTGCAGCAGGAAGTGTTCGGTCCGGTCATCACCGTGCAACGGTTCGCCGAGATCGGTGACGCCGTGCGCGACGCGAACGGCACCGACTACGGGCTCTCGTCGAGCGTGTGGACGCGCGATCACGCCAACGCGATGCGCCTGTCGGTTGCGCTCGACTTCGGGTGCGTGTGGATCAACACCCACATCCCGCTGGTCGCGGAGATGCCGCACGGCGGGTTCAAGC
>JBEPUZ010000207.1:0-8712 GCA_041691275.1 Actinomycetota bacterium
TCGAAGTCCTTGTTCTTGGCCTTCTCGGCGCGCTCGATCTCGTTCTTCTTGGCGCTGCGACCCTCGAGCTCCTCGAGCTCACCGATGTAGGTCTCGTCGCGCTCTCGCAACTTGACCTCGCGCTCGCGCTCGACGTCGCCCGCCTCGGCCTTCATCTCGGCTTCGAGCGAAGGGAGGTCCTTGTGCAGACGCTCCGTGTCGACCCACGTGACAAGGTGCGCCGCGAAGTAAATGACCTTCTCGAGGCTCTTCGGCGCGATGTCGAGCAGGTAGCCGAGCCGGCTCGGAACACCCTTGAAGTACCAGATGTGCGTGACCGGGGCCGCGAGCTGGATGTGACCCATGCGCTCGCGCCGCACCTTCGAGCGCGTGACCTCGACGCCACAACGCTCGCAGATGATGCCCTTGAAACGCACCCGCTTGTACTTGCCGCAGTAGCACTCCCAGTCCTTCGTAGGACCGAAGATCTTCTCGCAGAAGAGTCCGTCCTTCTCGGGCTTGAGCGTGCGGTAGTTGATCGTCTCGGGCTTCTTCACCTCGCCGTTCGACCAGGTGAGGATGTCACCTGCCGTTGCGAGATTGATCGTGAGCCGGCGACTCGAGTTGACGTCGAAAACTGTTCCCATAACTCAGATCCTCGCTCGTGCTCTTGCAGCGTCTTCCTCGTCCGTGCCGCGTTCGGGTCTCGACAAGTCGATGCCCAGCGATTCGGTGGTGCGGAACGCGTCTTCGTCGAGCTCTCGGATCTCGATCTCTTGACCGTTCTCGTCGATCACCCGGACGTTCAGGCACAGGGCCTGCATCTCTTTGATGAGCACCTTGAAGCTCTCGGGGATCCCCGGTTCGGGAATGTTCTCGCCCTTGACGATCGCCTCGTACACCTTCACGCGGCCGAGCACGTCGTCGGACTTGATCGTGAGGATCTCCTGCAGCGCGTACGCGGCGCCGTAGGCCTCGAGCGCCCACACTTCCATCTCTCCGAACCGCTGGCCGCCGAACTGCGCCTTACCGCCGAGGGGCTGCTGCGTGATCATCGAGTAGGGACCCGTCGAACGAGCGTGGATCTTGTCGTCGACGAGGTGGGACAGCTTCAGGATGTACATGTAGCCAACGGTGACGGGGCGGTCGAACGGCTGGCCGGTGCGACCGTCGTTCAACGTGACCTTGCCGTCGGTGCCGATCAACTTCTTGCCGTTGGCGCCGTCGGGGTTGAGTCGCTCGAAGATCTCGCGGATCGTGCCTTCGGGGCCGGCCTGCTCGACCTCGTCCCAGTGCGCGCCGTCGAACACCGGGCTCGCGATCCAGACCGCGGGCTCGGTACGGGTGCGGGTCTTGTTCAGCTCCGCGGGCTTCTTGTGTTCCGCGTCCCAACCGTGGCGAGCGGCGTAGCCGAGGTGCGCTTCCAGCACCTGGCCGACGTTCATACGGCTCGGGACACCGAGCGGGTTGAGGACGATGTCGACCGGGGTCCCGTCGTCGAGGTACGGCATGTCCTCGATCGGCAGGATCTTGGAGATGACGCCCTTGTTGCCGTGACGGCCGGCGAGCTTGTCGCCTTCGCTGATCTTGCGCTTCTGGGCGACGTACACGCGCACGAGCTGGTTCACACCGGGAGGCAACTCGTGGCCGTCGTCGCGGCTGAACACGCGCACGTCGATGACCTTGCCGGTCTCGCCGTGCGGCACCTTCAAGCTCGTGTCGCGGACCTCACGCGCCTTCTCTCCGAAGATCGCACGGAGCAGACGCTCTTCCGGCGTCAGCTCGGTCTCGCCCTTGGGCGTGACCTTGCCAACGAGGATGTCGCCCGCGCCGACCTCGGCGCCGATGCGGATGATGCCGCGCTCGTCGAGGTCCTTCAGGATGTCTTCGCTGAGGTTCGGGATGTCACGCGTGATCTCTTCCGCGCCGAGCTTCGTGTCGCGCGCGTCGATCTCGTGCTCTTCGATGTGGATCGAGGTGAGCACGTCGTCCTTGACGAGCCGCTCCGAGAGCACGATCGCGTCCTCGAAGTTGTGGCCCTTCCAGGGCATGAACGCGACCAGCAGGTTCTTGCCGAGCGCGAGCTCACCAAGGTGTGTGGACGGACCGTCGGCGAGGACGTCGCCCTTCTTCACGATGTCGCCCCCGCCGACCAGGACCTTCTGGTTGATACAGGTGCCCTGGTTCGAACGCCGGAACTTCGCGAGGCGGTGCGTGGTGCGGCCGCCGGTCTTGTAGTCGACGGTGACGGTGTCGCCCGCAACCTCGACGACGGTGCCGTCGTCGGTGGCCAGGAGTGCGGCGCCCGCGTCGCGCGCGGCGCGGGACTCGACACCCGTGCCGATGTACGGAGCGGTCGACCGCAGGAGCGGGACGGCCTGACGCTGCATGTTGGCGCCCATGAGGGCACGGTTCGCGTCGTCGTGCTCGAGGAACGGGATCAACGCGGTGGCGACGGAGACCAACTGCTTCGGCGAGACGTCCATGTACTGGACCTCGTCGGGCGGGAAGAAGCCGATCTCTCCACGGCCGGCGCGCACGAGCACTCGGTCGTCGAGGAACGTCCCCTGGTTGTCGATCCGCACGTTCGCCTGCGCGATGACGTACTCGTCCTCGTCGTCGGCCGCGAGGTACTCGATCTCGTCGGTGACGCGTCCCTTCTCGACCTTGCGGTACGGCGTCTCGATGAAACCGAACCGGTTGATGCGGGCAAAGCTCGACAAGTAGCCGATGAGGCCGATGTTCGGGCCTTCCGGTGTCTCGATCGGGCACATGCGGCCGTAGTGGCTCGGGTGCACGTCTCGCACCTCGAAGCCGGCACGCTCACGCGACAGCCCACCCGGGCCGAGGGCCGAGAGGCGGCGCTTGTGCGTGAGACCCGCGAGCGGGTTCGTCTGGTCCATGAACTGCGACAGCTGCGAGGAGCCGAAGAACTCCTTGATGGCTGCCACCACGGGCCGGATGTTGATGAGCGTCTGCGGCGTGATCGCCTCGACGTCCTGGGTTGTCATGCGCTCGCGCACGACCCGCTCCATACGGCTGAGGCCGACGCGGAGCTGGTTCTGGATGAGCTCGCCGACGGTGCGCACACGACGGTTGCCGAAGTGGTCGATGTCGTCGGGGAAATAGCCCTGGTCGCGGTTGTGCAGCTTCACGATGTACGAGACGACCGCGAGGATGTCGGACCGGATCAAGGTGAAGTCGGCGCCCGCCCGACCCTGGTCGACGTTCGCGAGCGGGATGGGGAGGTCGAAGCGCTCGAGCCCGAGGAACGGGTACTCCTTCGAGAGCTTCTTCGAGACCTTGTGCCGGCCGACCTTGGCGAGGTCGTAGCGCTTCGGGTTGAAGAAGAGGTTCTCGAGCAGCGCGCGCGCCGAGTCGGGGGTCGGCGGTTCGCCCGGACGGAGCTTGCGGTAGATGTCGATGAAGGCTTCGTCCACCGTTGCGGTGTGGTCCTTCTCGAGTGTGTTGCGCATCGACTCGTAGGGGCGACCCTCTTCGTCGACGATCAGGTTGAGCAGTTCCTCGTCGCTCTCACCGAAGCCGAGTGCCTTCAGCAACACCGTGACCGGCTGCTTGCGCTTGCGGTCGATCCGGACGTAGACGACGTCCTTCTTGTCCACCTCGAACTCGAGCCACGCGCCGCGGCTCGGGATGATCTTGGCGTCGATGACCTCGCGCTCGGGCGCGGTCTTGTCGGGGGTGACCCCGAAGTAGACGCCCGGCGAACGCACCAGCTGCGACACCACGATGCGCTCGGTGCCGTTGATGATGAACGTTCCGCGATCGGTCATCATCGGGAAGTCGCCCATGAAGACCGTCTGCTCTTTGATCTCGCCCGTCTGCGCGTTCATGAACCGCGCCGTGACGAACAGCGGGCGCGCGTAGGTCATGTCGCGCTCGCGGCACTCGTCCTCGGAGTGCTTGGGCGGGTCGAAGACGTGGTCGGTCAGCTCGAGTTTGAGCTGGCCGGTGAAGTCCTCGATCGGAGAGATGTCGCGCAACACTTCGGCGACACCGTCTTCGAGGAACCACCGAAACGAGTCGGTCTGTACTTCGATGAGGTTGGGAAGTTCCTTTACCTCGCGAAGCTTCGAGAAGGAAAGGCGCTCACGGGACGCGAGACGGGCCAACGTCACTCCAATCCGGAGAGAATCAAACTGCGGAAATGCGGTACTGCGAACCGTGCTGCAGGTCGTGCAACGAAAGGCGTCGACGCAAGGCAGCCCGGACAATCGGGCGCGCGTCGGCAAAGGCCAGGAAGATCGGAGAGCACGTACGGGCAGACACGGGTACGGCCAGCATAGCGAGTAGCCATGCTGGCTGCCAGTCACCGCGGCGCAGACGCCCGCCGCTCTCGCGACCGGCGCCCGTATGTTCGGTGCAGGATAAGCCCGAAGCTGCCGGGTGGCAACGACTTTCCCGGCAGAACTTGGCGATCGGACCCCCGACAGGGGGTCCGATAAGGCCGACGTTGTTCGAGCTCGGCGCTACTTGAGCTCGACGGAGGCGCCGGCGTCTTCGAGCTTGGCCTTGGCCTTCTCGGCGTCTTCCTTGGAGGCCTTCTCGACGACGGCCTTGGGAGCGCCGTCGACCAGGTCCTTGGCTTCTTTCAGGCCGAGACTCGTGAGCTCGCGCACCGTCTTGATGACCTGGATCTTCTTGTCACCGGCGGCGATGAGGATGACGTCGAACTCGTCTTTCTCCTCCGCGGCTTCGGCGGGGGCGCCGCCTCCACCACCGGCGGCTGCGACGGCAACCGGTGCAGCGGCGGTCACGCCGAACTCCTCTTCGAACGCCTTCAGGAAATCGTTCAGCTCGAGCACCGTCATGTTCTTGAAGACGTCGAGCAGGTCAGTCGTGCTCATGGTGGCCATCGGTTACTCCTCTACCGTTTCGGGTTCTTGGGTCGGCTCGCCCGCTTCTGGCGCGGGAGCCTCGATCTCTTCTGCTGCGGGGGCTTCGGGTTCCGCCGCTGTCGGCGCTTCGGCTGTCGGCGCTTCGGCGGCGGGCGCCTCGGGCTCCGGCTCGGGGACGGCGAGCGCCTCCCCACCTTCGACGCGCTGGTCGATCAGGGCCTTGAGGCCGTACGCCATGTTCCGGGTGAACGCCTGGAACAGGCCCGCGGCCTTGACCATCGGCGCCTGGAACCCGCCGGCCAGCCGGGCGAGCAACTGCTCGCGCGGCGGCACGTCGGCGAGGGCTTCGACGTCGCTGCTCGACAGGACCCGGTCGGCGAGGATGCCACCCTTCAACACCAAGTTGGGGTTGGTACGGGCGAAATCACGCAGGGCCTTGGCCGCGGTGACGGGATCGCCGCCCTCGCTGCGCACGAACGCGATGGCGATGGGGCCTTCGAAGCTGGCGACGAGATCGTCGAGGCCGGCGTCGTGGGCGGCCCGCTTGGCCAGCGTGTTCTTGAAGATCTTGTAGTCGGTCGCCGCGGGGCGGAGCGCGGCGCGCAAGGTGGCGATGTCGGTGACGGTCAGGCCGCGGTACTCGGTGAGCACGGCGGCATCCGCCGAGTCGAACCGGGCCTTGATGTCGTCGATGACCGCGGTCTTGCGCTGCATCTGCGCGCTGTCGGCGGGCGCCTTGGTGGGCATGTGTGTTCTCCTCGGGGGCTCGGGCGGGACGCCTCGCGAGCGGCGCGCGGCCTCGGGCCTCGCGCTCCCCGGAAGTCGCCTCACCCGGCGGACGGGGCTCCTGGCGGAGCTCGGCCCATTACCTCGTTGTCGAGACCGGAAGTCTTCGGCGTTCAGTGGACCGGTGAACACTAGCGGAAACGCCGCTCGGCGGCACTCGGCGGCTCGGATCGTGGTTTGATCGGCGGGTGAGCATCACGCCGACTATTCGCTCGTTTCTCGTCGAGCTCGACGATCTGCTCGATCGCACGTCGCCCGCCGGTCTGAACCGCGATGCGATGACGGTGACCACAGGTGACGCCGCCGCGCTCGTGCTGCTGCCCCACCTGAACGACCGCACCCGGGATGTCGAGATCGAGATCGACGATCGCCGGATCGTCGTGGCCTACCAACCCGAGCGAGTCATCTTCGACAAAGCGGAGGAGGCAATCCGCTTCGTCGACATGCTCTGTGCCGGACGGGTCGAGCTCGAGATCACCCACGGCCTGTTGTGGACGACGATGCGCAGCTACCGGGACGGACAGAACATCCCGTTCCGGCGCACCCGGATGCCGTGGCCGTCGGTTCGGCCCCGCACCGAGCGGCGCCTCATCGGTTTCGGTACCTAGGCGGCTGCGGGACTCAGCTGCCGGCTTCGACGCGGGCGTCGGGGGAGATCTTGACGCCCGGGCCCATCGTCGACGAGGTCGCAACGCCCTTCAGGTAGCGGCCCTTGGCCGACGCGGGTCGGGCCCGGGTCAGCTCGTCGAGCACGGCGCTGTAGTTCCGCACCAAGCTCTCCACCGGGAAGCTGACCTTGCCCAGCGGCACGTGCACGTTGCCATTGCGGTCAGTGCGGTACTCCACCTTGCCGCCCTTGAACTCGGCGACTGCCTTGCCCACATCGGTGGTAACGGTGCCGGTCTTCGGGTTCGGCATGAGGCCGCGCGGTCCGAGCACCCGACCGAGGCGACCAACCTGACCCATGAGGTCGGGGGTCGCGATCGCGATGTCGAAGTCCATGAAGCCTTCGTTCTGGACGCGGTTCACGAGGTCCTCCGAACCGACGACGTCGGCCCCCGCGTCGCGCGCTTCTTGGGCGGCGTCACCGGCCGCGAACACTGCGACCCGGACGTCCTTACCCGTCCCCGCCGGAAGCGAGACCGTGCCGCGCAGCATCTGGTCGGCCTTGCGGGGGTCGACGCCGAGCCGGAACGCGGCTTCGACGGTCTCGTCGAACTTCTTGTTCGCCATCGATTTCACGAGCTCGAACGCTTCGGTCGGCTCGTGCAACGCCTGCTTGTCGTAACGGGCGGAGGCGTCTTTGTACTTCTTGGACTGGGCCATGGCTGCGCTCCTTCAGAGCTCCCTCGCTCGGTTCCCGTTGCTCCGCCGGCGAGGTGATCCGGCGGCGGGAGAACTCATCTTCTTCGCTAGACGACGTCGATGCCCATCGAGCGGGCGGTGCCCGCGATCTGGGAGATCGCGCCCTCGATGTCGACCGCGTTGAGGTCGGGCATCTTGGTCTCGGCGATCTGGCGGACCTGATCCTTGCTCACCGACGCGACCGTCTCCCGCCGGGGCGCGGGCGAACCTTTGGCGATGCCGGCCGCTTGGCGCAGCAACACCGGGGTCGGCGGGGTCTTGGTCACGAACGTGAACGAGCGGTCTTCGTAGATCGTGATCTCGGCCGGGATCACGGTGCCCCGCTGGGCTTCCGTCGCCGCGTTGTACGCCTTGCAGAAGTCCATGATGTTGATGCCGTGCGGGCCGAGCGCGGTTCCGACCGGCGGCGCGGGGGTGGCCGCGCCCGCCTGGATCTGGATCTTCACGATCGCGGTAACTCGTCGCTTTGCCATGTCTCTCTCGCGTCCCTGTTTGCTTGGTCGGTGTAGTTGCGGGGATCGAAGGGCCGCTAGAGCTTGGCGACGTCGCCGAACTCGAGCTCGACCGGGGTCTCACGACCGAAGATGTTCACGAGCACCTTGAGCTTCGAGCGGTCGACATCGATCTCGCTGATGACGCCGTTGAAGTCCGCGAAAGGACCGGTGACGACCCGAACCTGCTCGCTGACCTCGTACTCCAAGCGGGGTCGCACCTTCTTCTCGGCCTGGGGGCCTTCCTCTTTCACGCCGGTGCCGAGGATGTTCTCGACCTCCTTGCGGGAGAGCGGAGTGGGCTTCGCCCCACTACCCACGAACCCGGTGACGCCAGGTGTGTTGCGCACGACGTACCAGGCGTGGTCGTCGAGGCCCATGCGGACCAGCAGGTAACCGGGGAAGACCTTCTTCTGCACGACGACCTTGCGGCCGCTCTTGAACTCGATGACGTCTTCCATTGGGATGACGACCTCGAAGATCCGGTCTTCGACCGCCATCGAACGCACGCGACTGGCGAGGTTCGACTTCACCTTGTTCTCGTAGCCCGCGTACGTGTGCACGACGTACCAACGGCCGGAACGATCGAAGGGGCTCGGCTCGGAGGTGGACACGACCTCGTCCTCGTCGACCTCCTCGACCTCGAGCAGCTCGGCGTCGGCGAGGTCGGGAACCTCGACGATCGTTGCGTCGACCCGCTCCTCTTCGGCCTCTTCGGCTTCGAGGACCGCGTCGCTTGCGGTCGCGGGTTCGTTGAGCTGGGGTTCGTTGAGCTGGGGTTCGTTGATCTGGGTGTCTGAGGAAGTCATCTCGCCATCGCCATCGTCGTCGGGGGAAAGTTCGAACGTTCCGACCATCACTTGAACACGAAGTTGACGATCCCGACCGCGGCCCAGTCGAAGAAGTAGATCACCGACGTCATGACGACGAGGCCCACGAGCACGACGAGCGACGAGTTGAGGAGCTCCGTGCGCGGCGGCCAGGCGACCTTCTTCATCTCACCGCGGACCTCACCGAAGTACTGCTTCGGCCCGGTGCGGTCGACCTGCGGGTTCGGGGCAGAGCGACGCTCGGGCGCGCGCGGCTTGTCGGAGCCCTGACGCGCCATTTGTCGCTTGGTCTGTCGGTTCATGTCGCCTCGACGCGTATCACTTCGACCGGAAATCCTGTGCTGCACTTCGAGCAGGGCAGGAGGGGCTTGAACCCCCAACCGCCGGTTTTGGAGACCGGTG
>JBEPUZ010000208.1:0-8593 GCA_041691275.1 Actinomycetota bacterium
TGACCGCAGCGGTGGCTGGAGTGTGCTCGTCATTGGTCACGCGCACGAGGTGCGAGATCCGTCACCCGACATGACCGCCATACACGCACCACTCGGCGACTTCTGGCCTGCAGGCGAACGAGAACGCTTCGTGCGGATCGAGATCGACAGGGTCACCGGCCGCCGCTTGAGCCGGGTCGGCTAGGACGCCGCCGACGGCGTGACACGGCCAAGGTATCCGTCGACCTCTTCGGGCTCGCAGGAGAACTCATCGCGATCGCAGCCTGTTGTCCGTAGCGCGCGGGTGGAGACTGCAGGCACATGCGATAACGCCACTTGTCGCGTCGGCGACTTCTCCTAGCGCCTCCGGAATACCCCCCCGGGGTATTCTGTTGTTACGTACGAGCAACCGGAGGACGCAATGCAGATTCCCGAGAACGTCATCGACGATGTCCGCAAGCGACTGCGGCGCGCGGCCGGGCAAGTGCAAGCGGTCGAACGCATGTTGTCCGAAGGTCGTGAGTGCCGCGACGTCGTGATCCAGATCTCGGCGGCGACGAAGGCCCTCGAACAGGCTGGATTCAGGTTGGTCGCCGCCGGGCTCACGTATTGCGTCGAACGTCCCGAGGAGGCGGAAGCTGACGGCTACGCACTCCAAGACGTCGAGCGCATGTTCATGAAGCTGGCATGACGGCTCGCGCCGTCGAGGCCCGGGTCCTATGCCGCACCGACCGCCTCGTTCTCAAATGGGAGCGTCCCGCATGACCGCAACGCACGACATCGCCGGCACCGGTCACCAACCGTCGGGACCACCCGATCCAAAAGCACTGTTCTCGCGGCTCGCGGCGTTCTCGGCACGCCGCCGTCGCAGCGTCATCACCGTGTGGTTGCTCCTCGCGTTCTCGGCCGCGCCGCTCGCGCTGACGCTCACCGGTGCACTGTCGGGCGCGGGTTGGGAAGCGCAGGGCTCGACCGCGCAGCGCGTGCGCGACGAGATCCGCCGCGACTTCCCCCAACTCGGGGCGGAAGACCCGGTCGTCGTCTACCACCAGGCGACACCGATCGCTGCGAATCCTGCACCGCTGCACGCCCTTGTCGCGCAGTTGACGCACGCACCACGTGCGAGCGGCGTCGCAAACCCGGTGACCCTCCCCAAGGAGGCCGGGCTCATTTCCCCTGACGGCCACACCGCGCTCATCCCCGTCGCCCTCGTCGTGCACAAGGATGCGGAGCGGCCCGTCGCCGCGGGCGCGCTCGGCACCTACGTACACAAACTTACGCTCGCACCCGGCGCTCGCGCCGAGGTCACGGGCGAATGGCCGGTGTGGAGCGACTTCAACAAGATCAATGCCGAAGCACTCCACAAAGCAGAACTCGTGAGCGGCCTGCCAACCATGATCCTGCTGTTCGTCGCGTTCGGCACGCTGATCGCCGCGGGCCTGCCCCTCGTTCTCGCGCTCGCGGGCATCGCGGTCGGGTTCGCGCTCTTGCACTTGCTCGGACTTGTGACACCGCTGTCAGTGTGGTCGATGAACTTCTCGATGATGATCGGCCTGGCGGTCGGCATCGACTACAGCTTGTTCATCGTCAGCCGCTACCGCGAGGAACGCTCGGAAGGCAAGGACGCCATCATCGCGATCGAGAACACCATGTCGACCGCCGGGAAGGCAGTGTTCCTCTCCGCGCTGACCGTTGTCATGGCTCTCGCGGCGGTGTTCCTCGTGCCGGTCATGGTCTTTCGGTCCATGGCCCTTGGCATGATCCTGTCCGTCGTCGCAGTCGCGCTCGCGTCGCTGACGCTTCTGCCCGCGCTTCTCGTCGCGCTCGGCGACCGCGTACTCGTCAAGCAGAACACCAAAGACCCGGATATCACCGCCGAGAGTCGTTGGCAGCGTTGGACGGGAGTCGCGCTGCGCCGACCCGCGCTGGTCCTCGCCGTCGGCCTGGTCCTGCTCGGCACCTTGATCGTTCCCGCCTTCGGCATGCACCTCGGCATGCCCGGCGCGCACGTTGTCGACAAAGGCAACACGAGCCGCGACGGCTACGACCTGCTCGTCGGCGCATTCGGACCCGGCGCCGCCGCGCCCGCATTCATCACCACAGCCGCAGCCGACGCGCCAGCCGTCATACGCACCGCATCGGCGGTATCAGGTGTCGTCGACGCGCGCGTCGTCACACCATCGGCCGCGACCGGTCGCGTCGTCGTACGCGTCACCGGATCGACCGCAGTCGATGACTCCCGCACCGCAACGCTCGTCAACACGCTGCGCTCGCGGCTTGCGACTGCGGTGCCGAACTCGCAGGTCGGCGGGCCCGCCGCGCAGAACCGCGACCTCACCGCGGTACTCACCGGACGCGCGCCGTACGCGATCGGCGTCATCCTCGTCGTCGCGTTCCTGCTCTTGCTCATCGTGTTCCGCAGCCTCGTCATCGCGATCACGTCGATCCTGATGAACCTGCTCACCGTGGGCGCCGCGTTCGGCTTCGCGACCCTGGTGTTCCAACACGGCTTCGGTACCGGACTGCTCGGCATCCAGCATCAACCCTTCGTCGACGCGTGGGCGCCGCTGTTCTTCTTCGCGCTCCTCTTCGGCCTGTCGATGGACTACCAGCTGTTCCTTCTTGCCGCGATCCGAGAACGGTACGAAGCCACCGGTGACACCCGCCGGGCGATCGGCGAAGGCATCGCGCGTACGGGCCGGCCGATCACCAACGCCGCACTCATCATGATCATCGTGTTCATCGCGTTCGGCATCACCGGACCCATCCCGCCCACCGAGCTCGGGCTCACCCTCGCGATGGCAGTGCTACTCGACGCGACCGTCGTGCGTGTCCTGCTGGTACCCGCCACGATGGCGCTCATCGGGGATCGCAACTGGTACCTGCCCCGCTGGCTCGAACGCATCCTCCCCAACGTCCACTTCAGTCACTGACCCGAAGGAGATCACCATGACTCCCCTCTCCGATCCAGCGACCGCGCCGAAATGGCCCCTGGAGCGCGTCCTGTTCGCTATGGCCGGGACCGTGACGTTGCTGAGTGTCACGCTCGCCGTGACCGTCAGCGTCTGGTTCTTGCTGCTCACAGCGTTCGTCGGAATCAACCAGTGGCTCTACGTCACGCTCGGCAACTGCCCAGCGTCGCTGCTCTTGCGGCGCTTCTACGTCGCACCTCGATGCAGCGCGTGACACCGTCACCGACCGAAAGGAGTCCGTTGACATGACACATTCCCACGACCTCATCGCTGAACTTCGGCAACCTTCCCGTGAACTACGAAACGCAATTCCCGAGGCATGGGCCGGCTTCAGCGCACTGCACGAGAAGGCACTCGCGCCTGGCCGGATCCCCGCTCACCTCAAAGAGCTCGTCGCACTCGCGATCGCCGTCTCCAAACAGTGCGACGGTTGTATCGCGTACCACGCCCGAGGCGCGGCGACCAAGGGCGCGAGCCGCGAAGAGGTTGCCGAGGTCCTCGCCGTCACCCTCCTCATGGACGGCGGGCCGGCCAGCGTGTACGCACCACGCGCGTTGACCGCGTTCGACGAGTTCGAGCCGCGGGTGGTGTCGTAGTGGACGCCAACGCGTGGGACGCGCGCTATGCCGGCGACGAACTGGTCTGGACGGCCGAGCCGAACCGGTTCCTCGTGGCCGAAGTCGACGGCCTCGCGGCGGGTCGCGCACTCGATGTCGCCTGTGGCGAAGGCCGCAACGCGGTCTGGCTCGCCGAACGCGGTTGGACCGTCACAGGTGTCGACTTCTCCGCGGCGGGTCTCGACAAAGCGCGCCAGCTCGCCGAGGCGCGCGGCGTATCCGTACGATGGACTGTCGCCGACGTCACGGAATACGAGCCGACCGCAACGGACTTCGACCTCGTCGTCGTGATGTATCTCCAGCTCCCCGAGACGTCGCGACGCAGCGCCTTCCGACATGCTGCAGACGCGGTTGCGCCCGGCGGAACATTGGTCGTGGTGGGACACGACAGCACGAACCTGACCGACGGTTGGGGCGGCCCGCGCGATCCGGCCTTGCTGTACGGCCCGGACGAGGTCACCGCCGCAATCGACGCACTCGAGATCGTGAAGGCGACCCGCGTCGTCCGTCCGGTGCAGACCGATGCCGGCGAGAAGACGGCCATCGACGTGCTCGTCCGTGCGACCCGAACTTCAGCGAGGACGTGATGGCGGCTCCCATCGATGGCGGGGAATCCACGTTTTCCGTCGCGCTGGTGGGCGACGACCTCGTCGTCCCGTGCGTCGACGGTGTGCAGCGCCGCTACCTCAATCTGGACGCAGCCGCGTCGACGAGCGCCCTGCCGGCCGTAGTATCCCAAGTCAACGACTTCGTGCCGTGGTACTCGAGCGTGCACCGTGGCGCCGGCTACAAGTCACGTACCTCGACGAACGCGTACGAGCAAGCACGAGCCGCGCTGCTGCGATTCGCGGGACGCGCCGCGGAGGACGACGGTGATCGAGCATCACGCAAACCTGCTCCCGTGGGCGCGCGCATGTCGCCGACGCTTCGTCGAGTGCTCACCTCAGGGAACCTTCGGGATCGACGATGTCGTTGCAGTCCTCGACGCGACACCCAAGCCGAAGCTGCTTGCCATCACGGGCGCGTCGAACGTCACCGGCTGGCTTCCCCCGAGCGATGACATCGTCGCCGCCGCGCACGAACGCGAGATTCCAGTATTCCTCGACGCCGCTCAACTCGCGCCCCATCGGCCGTTGCCCGCGTCGGTGGATTTCGTTGCGTGGAGCGGCCACAAGATGTACGCGCCATTCGGCGCCGGCGCGCTCGTCGGCCCACGGCGCACGTTTCTCGACGGTGACCCGTTCTTGGCGGGCGGCGGAGCCGTCGACCTGGTCGATCTCGACGAGGTCGTCTGGACCGACCCACCCGAACGCGAGGAAGCCGGATCACCCAACGTCGTCGGCGCAATCGCGTTGCACGCTGCGATCGACGAGGTCGAGCGAATCGGATGAGCACACATCGAACAGCATGACCGCGAACTGGTGTCGCAGTTGCGCGTCAATCTGGCCGCAGTAACGGGCGTCCGGCTGCTCGGCCCCGATCTCGACACGGACACGCTGCCGCTCGCGACGTTCACCGTCGACGGGATCCATCACGCACTCGTCGCGGCGCGACTCAGCGCCGAGTACGGCATCGGCGTGCGACACGGCTGTTTCTGCGCGCATCCCTACCTGCTTCGCCTCCTCGACCTCTCCGACGAGGAAATCCGCGCGTACCGAGACGCCGTGCTGAAGCACGACCGGCGCGAGATCCCGGGCGCAGTACGGGCGAGCGCGGGCCTCTCCACCTCTGCGGCAGACATCGACCGTCTCGTCGGAGCGGTCGCCGAGATCGCGAGCGGGTCGCCGCCGCCCCTCACCTACCGCCAGGACGAGCACACCGGCGACTACTGGCCCGAAACCGAGTCCGTCGGATGGACGAGCAAAGATCGCGCATTTGGCTCGTCCTGCGCCCGGGGCTGACCCGCGCGTTACGAGGACTGTGCGAAGTCGTCACCGGATGCGACCGGAACCGCGATCGACGCAATCTGCGCCGGATCGTTTCCTCGAGCCGACCGACGATTCGGCGAGCGGAATGACTCGAAGGTTCACCGAGAAGCAATCCGAGGCCAGCCGCCTTCTCGACCTCGCTTCTACCAGCGTGCGTGCGCAGCAACGTCGAGATCCCGAGCGCCGGCGCGGCGGACACCAGGACCAGAGAGGGTCGGTTCGGGGAAACGTCGGTGCCTCAGCGCGCTTCGTTGCGCCGGATTGTGGCGCCGCCCTTGCGGTCGTCCAGCCGACCGAACCGGCTTTCCAACAGGTTCACCAGCTTCTGGAGGGCGCCGCGGCATGCCTCGTCGCGAGTCGCGGCGTGGTCGGTGACCGCGACCGGCTTCTGACCCGCGGGACGGGCTTCCAGCGTGCATCGCTTGTCAGCGGTACCGAACTTGGCCGCATTCTCATCCCCGAAGTGGACCTCCACGCGAGTCAACCGCTCACTGAACCGAGACAGCGCTGCGTCGACATCGGCTTCGACCTTGCGGGTCAATTCGTCACTTCCCGCGATGTTGTGGTCGGTCGTGACCTCGATTTGCATGTGGTGCTCCTGGTTCTCTGCGATAGCGATTCCCAAAGTCGCAGGGCCTAGCGGTTGCCGCCTGCGGGAACCGGGCTCCGACTGACTCGCGCTCACTGGGATACGCGGACCGGGCCAGCGCTCGAACAGACGCAATCGACTCGCCGCGCTTCAGGTCCTTCGTCCTCCGCATCGGTATACCCGCGCCGGATCACACCCAAGCGCGCTCCTCGCCCAACATCGAGTTGACTTCGCCGAGAGGCACACAAATTTGCCATCGCCCGCCACACGGACGCGTCAGTTCGCCGGCCAAAGACGTTCTGGCACCCGTCAAGGCCCGCGCACACGGAGGCCGAATACGGCGTGTGCGGCACGCTTCAACGAAGCTCTGCATGTTCGCGTGCATCGCCACAACAATTGCCTCGCATTCTGGGCTACCCGTCGCCTGCGGGGCGCGCGGCGCGACCGCCGTAGGTGAAGAAGAATTGTGCGGCGGTTTGTTGCAGTGCGCTCGACCAGGTCGGGTAGGCATGAACCGACTGAGCGAGCCGTCCCGTGAACGCGCGAGTGTGCATCGCGAGCGCGACCTCGTCTGCGAGCTCACCGCCTGTCGGAGCAACGATGGTCGCACCGAGGATGTGTCCGCCGCCCAGGTTCTTGAGCAACGGTCGGGGGCCGGCGATGAGCTTCACGAAGCCGAGCGTGTCGTGTTCTGCGACGGCCCGGTCGACTTCATCGAGCGGGACGTACGCGACCCGTGCTCCGTCGATGCGTGCGGCGTCGGCCTCGGTGATGCCGACGCGTCCGACCTGCGGCGAGGTGAACGTGACCCACGGAATCGCCGAAGTGTCGAACCGCGTCGGTCGCACCCGTGCGGTTCGTGAGAGTGCGTTGTGGACGGCAATGAAGGCCATCCGGGCCGCGGCGTGGGTGAACTGCAAGCGGCCGGTGACGTCGCCGATTGCCCACACGCCCGACACGGTGGTCGCCATCGTGTCCTTGGTCCGGATGAATCCCCGGTCGTCGGTCTGCACACCGATGTGATCGAGACCGAATCCGCTCGACGCAGGGTTCCGGCCGACGGCGACCAAGAGCTGCTCCGCGTTGATCTGTTGTCCATCTTGGAGCTGCACGCGAACCGACTGCGCGATGTTCGTCACCTTCGTCACCGCACTGCCGGTGCAGATGCCGACTCCGTCGGCGGTAAGGGCGTCGTGGACGATGGTGGAGGCTTCAGGCTCCTCCCTGGAGAGGAGCCGGTCGAGAGATTCGATGAGCGTGATCTTGGAACCGAGCCGAGCGAAGGCCTGAGCCAGCTCCACGCCGATCGCGCCGCCGCCGAGCATGACCATCGACGCGGGCGGTTGTTGGAGTGAGAACACGTTCTCGTTCGTGAGGAACGGCGTGTCGGCGAGTCCCGGGATCGACGGAACGGCTGCGGTTGCGCCGGTTGCAATGATGATCTTGCGCGCGCGGAAGGTTTCGCCGCCGACCTCGACGCTGGTCGGCGAGCGCAGTACGCCGCGCCCTTCGGCGACGTCGATTCCTTCTGCCCGCAGCGTTGGCGCGTCCTCGCGTGCGGCGATGCGTTCGATCGCTTCTGTCACGCGGCTGCTTGCCTGTGCAAATGTGCAACCTTTTGCGGCTGCGGCCAACAAGGTTTTGGAGGGCACACAGCCGGTGAAGGTGCAGTCGCCGCCCGGCGGTCCATCGTTGATCAACAGCGTGCGGGCGCCGAGCCTGTGTGCGGTGCGGGCCGCGGTCAGGCCGCCCGCACCGCCGCCCAGTACGAGGAGGTCGTAGTCGCGCGCGGTTGGCCTCATCGTTGGTAGAAGACGGCGCCGACGGTGCCCGGCCCCGTGTGGCATCCAACAGAGGGACCAACGCTGTATCGCACGATTTCTGCCTCCGGTCGCAGAGATCTCAAACGCTGTGCGAGCAACACGGCGACGTCGGGCACCTGCGCGTCGCCAACTCCGATGCGAACACCGCTGCGACCGACGCGATCAACGACATACGCGGCCATGACGTCGATCGCCTCATTCATGTCCGCTGCGCCGCCGGCCTCTTGCATGGCGCCGTCTTCGAGCGCGAGCACGGGAAGTCCGACGGCCTCGTGGACACTGGACGCGAGGCGACCTCCCGTGCGAGCTCGCTCGAGGCCGGTCACAACGAAGACGTTTCCGATGCGGACGGAAACCTCGCGGGCTGCGGTCGCGGCTTGGTTCAGGGTCGCGCCGTCGGCGCGGTGCGCAGCGGCGTCCCCCCCGCCCCCTCCGCCCCCGAACGCGGCTGTCCCGGTGTCGCCGAGGTCGCCGGGGTCCCGGGGAGCCCTGGGAGCGCACACCGCCGCCCCCAGCTACAGCACGAACACCGGCTACACGCCCACGATGCACGCGCCCAACGCCGCCCTGCTCATCGATTTCGACAATGTCACCATGGGCATCCGGTCGGACCTCGGCAACGAGCTCCGGACCCTCCTCGGCTCCGACATCATCAAGGGCAAGGTCGCCGTCCAGCGCGCCTACG
>JBEPUZ010000209.1:0-8579 GCA_041691275.1 Actinomycetota bacterium
GAGTTGTCGGCCTCGAAGATCGTCGGGAGGTAGTACGCGCTCTGGTCGAGCCCGGACGCGAGACCGGTCGGCTTCGATCCGCCGCACAGCAACTTTGCGCCCTCGTCGAGACCGAGCTTCACGTACCGCTCCGTGGTGTCGACCTGGCTCGGTGCGACGAGCGGACCGAGATCGGTGTTCATGTCCATGTTGTCGCCGATGACGATCTTGGCGACGCGCTCCACGAGCATGCCGACGAACTCGTCGTAGATCGAGCGCGACACCAACGCGCGCGTACCCGACTCACAGACCTGGCCGTTGTGGAAGAACGTGCCCCAGAGCACGCCCGCGGCGGCGAGATCGAGATCTGCGTCGTCGAGGACGATGTTCGCCGACTTCCCGCCGAGCTCGAGGGTCACCTTCTTCACGGTTCCCGATGCGAGCTGCATAATGCGCCGCCCGACCCCGGTTGAACCGGTGAACGCCACCTTGTCGACGAGAGGATGCTGCGCGAGCTCTTCGCCGACGCTGCCACCGGGACCGGTCACGAGGTTCACGACACCCGCGGGGATACCGGCTTCCTCCACCGCCTTCACCATCTCGACCGCACTGAGCGACGTGAAGCTCGCGGGCTTCAAGACGACCGTGTTCCCGGCCGCAATCGCGGGCGCGATCTTCCACCCCGCCATGAGGAACGGGAAGTTCCACGGCACGATCCCACTGCACACGCCGAACGGCTCGCGACGCACGATGCTCTTGGCCGGCGGGAACGGGCTCTCGCCGTGCTCGATCACGTCGGGTTCGTTCTCGGCGCAGTCGGCAAACGTCTGGAACGTCGAGACCGCACCGGGAACGTCCGCGAACATCGCCTTCTTGATCGTTCCACCACCGTCGCGCGCCTCGATCTCGGCGATCTCCGCGCTACGGCCGTTGATGATGTCGGCGACCGAGCGGAGTTTCTCGGCACGCTCCTTGCCCGACATCTTCGGCCAGGGGCCGTCGTCGAACGCCTTGCGCGCGGCCTGCACGGCCCGCTGCGCGTCTTCGCGTGACGCCTTGGCGACGTCGGCGATCTTCTCGCCCGTCGACGGCGCGTACGTCGGGAACGTCTCCCCCAATTGCGCGTCGACCCAGGCACCATCGATGAACAGTTGCGTGTCGCCCACCGCGACTCCCCTCAGAGGCAGCATTACCAAGCACGTGTTGCCCGGTCAGGCTACGGGCGCGCTAGGAAACCGTCCAGCTCGTCTTCAGTCCGCTCCCCGACACCTTGCCCTCGGTCTTCAGCTTGAGGAGATGCGCCTGCACCTGGCGCTGAGCCATCTCCACGAGCCCGTCGGGCAGGCCCTCGGGCGTGTCGGTGTACAGCGCGGCGACGATCTTCGGGATCGTCGTGGGCTTCACCTTGAGGATCTTGAGGATCTGGCGCTCCCGCATCTTGCGGTGGGCGACGTACTCGTCGAGGACCGCGGTGGGATCCTCGATCACGTCGCCGTGGCCGGGACAGATCTTGGCGACACGCCGCAGCTTGCGCAGCCGTTCGAGCGACGCCAGGTACTGGATCATGTCGCCGCCCCGCTGGGGATTGACGACGGTGGTCGTGCCGTTGAGCACGTGGTCACCGGTGAAGAGCGAACGCTCCTCGTCGAGCCAGTAACAGAGGTGGTTCGGCGCATGACCCGGCGTGTGCAGTGCCTCGAGCCGGAACTCGGTGCCGTCGATGGTGTCGCCGTCGCCAAGCACGATGTCGAGTTCGAGCGTGACTTCGTCAGCCTTGGGGAACGGAGCGAACGCGGCGATGCGTGCACCCGTCTTCTCGCGGATCTTGGCCGCGGCCGGCCAGTGATCGGGATGAGTGTGGGTGAGCAGCACCCAGCGGACCCGTTCGAGCATTGACGCCCCGACGATCGCGTCGATGTGGAGCGGGAGGTCGGGACCGGGATCGATGACGGCGACCTCGTCGATGCCGACCAGATAGCTGTTCGTGCCCGGTCCGGTCATCAACCCGGGATTGTTGGCGACGACCCTGCGTACCAACGGCGACAGTGCGCCGGGCGACTCTGGATTCAGGTTGGGCACGTGGCCTCGCGCAGCTCGGTGAGTAGGGCGTCGACCCGGTCGAAGCGGGCCAGCACCTCGAGACTGCGTTGGGTCGGGAGGATCAGATCGATCTCGCCCCGGGCGAACGACTCCAACACCGCGGACGGAGGCATCCACGCCGACGCGACCAGCTCGCTGCCGTCGTGCTCGCCTTCATGACCGTCGGGCGCCCGCACGACGAAGAAGCGCGTGTCGTAACGGCGGGGCGCACCCTCGGGTGTGATCCAGCGTGCGAATTCGACCAGCTCCCGTGCGTCGATCGGGATCCCGGACTCCTCCATGCACTCGCGCGCCGCCGCGGCGCGGAATTCGTCGATGCCGAGCTCGGCGGCGACCCGTCCGTCGGCGGGGTCGACCGCACCACCCGGGAAGACCGTGGCGCCCGGCGCGAATTCCAGCGCGGGGTTCCTTCGGACCACGAAGACCTCGAGCTCGGGCCGGTCGCGCACCAGGATCACGGTGGCAGCGTCGCGGACCGTCTCCATAGCGGAAGTCTACGTGGCCCTGTGCGGAGTCCGGTCGGGACCGGGAGGCCCCGATCGCGCGCGAATCCGGGCGTCGGCCGCCCTCGCTCAGGCCTCGGGAAGCTGCCGGCGGCGTTCGGCTTCGGTGAGCCCACCCCAGATGCCGTGCGGTTCGTGGACCCGCAACGCGAACTCCAAGCACTCCTGCTGCACGATGCACTGGGCGCAGATGCCCTTGGCCTTGGCTTCGCGCTCGTCGCGCTCGTCGCGCCGCTCCGCGACCGACGGCGGAAAGAACAGCGTCGACTCCGGACCTCGGCACGAGGCCCGTAGATGCCAGGTTTCATGAACGATGCCGAGTGCCACGCCCTACTCCATCCCCGCCGCACGTGAGACGCGCGGAAGGTATCCCTGCCTCGTGGTCGAGACAAACGGGCTGGTCAGATGGACCGGTCGAGACGAGCCGATCGCTTGGGACTCACGACTTGGGGCGGCGTTCGCGATGGTCCCGGGCTCCACCCTCTTCGGGTTCGACCTCGAGGACCACACCTTCTATCGACACGACCCGGACCGCGTCGCCCGCGTGGATCGGTGTGGCCCGGTTCGTACGGGCCCGCCACAACGCGTCACGGATCCGCACCACGCCGTCGGGATCGACGTCGGCCTCGGCGAGGCCCATCTCCCCGACGAGCTCCTCGCGCCCGATCGTCGGCGTCGAGAAGCGGGAGCGCACCATGGCGGTCATCCCGGACAGCATGAAGACCACCGTGCTGCCGATCACGAGCACGAGGATCCACCACGCGGGATCGAGATGCGACGAGCCGCCGTACAGCCAGATCGAACCCGCGACGAGCGCGCCGGCGCCGATGTACGTCCACGGTCCGAGGTTGCCTGCCTGCACGTCGATCGACATGCCGAACATGCCGAGCAGCAACAAGGCGACGGCCCAGGGCGCGACCGGGAGATGGGAGAACCCGAACGCGCCACCGACGAGCGCGCACGCGCCGACGAAGCCCGCCACACCGACCCCGACCGAGAAGAACTCGAACACGATCAACGCGAGACCCGCGACGAAGAGGAAGTAGGCGACCCACGGCGAGTTCAACGTGTGCGCGAGCTGGGCGACGAGGCCGAGCTTGCGGAAGTGGATCTCGCCTTTCGGTTCCCGCACCTGGTTGCCGTTCAGCTCGACGAGCTTGATCGTCGAGAGCTTCACCGGTCCGGCCGAGGTCTGGATCGTGCGGCCGTCGAGCAGGCCGATGAACTCGAGCAGGGTCGACGCCTTCTCGGTCACGTTCTTGAGCGGCGTGTCGATCTTGAACGACGTGTCGTCGTAGCGGATCGGATCGACCGACCCTATGTGCGCGCCCGGTGCCACCGCGGCGAACGCGGCCGAACGCGCGAGCAGTGCCGACGCGCCGCGCGCGCCGCCACCGGACGGCCCGACCCAGACGGTGACGGGTATCGGCGCGGTCGTCACGTCGCTCAGCAACTGGTTGACGTCGACGTCGACCGCGCCCGACGCGTCGAGCTGGAACACGACCGCGGTCGCGTGCGCCCGCTCCGCGTCGCGAAGCGAGGTGCGGATGAGCGCGGCGTTCGACGGATCGATCAGGCCGTTCACCTGGACGACGTCGATGCGCCCGTCATTCGCGGTCTGCGCGGAAGCAACCGCGCCGAACGAGGATCCGTTGAACGACAACGCGCCGAACGACGACGCGATCAGCGCGCCGCCCCCGAGGCCCATCAGTAGCCGACGCCACCGCATCAGCCAGTCGTAGCACGCGAAGCGCCACGAAGCCCGACCGACAGGGGCGGGATCCCAGCGCGCTCTACTCCTACGATGGCGCGATGGAGGTGGCCGAGTTCTGCTCTACCTCCCGCGTCGTCATCGTTGCCGGCAAGGGTGGCGTGGGGAAGACCACGGTCACGGCTGCCCTGGCGGTCACCGCGGCCCGCGCCGGTCGCTCGGTGCTGATCGTCGAGGTCGAAGGGAAGTCCGGGCTTCCTTCGATGTTCGACGCGCCGACGTTGGGCTACGACGAGATCGAACTCGCCCCAAGGGTCCGGGCCCGCTTCCTCACGCCCGATGCCGCGCTCGTCGACTATCTCGTCACCCACGGCATGAAGCGGATCTCCAAACGCCTGGCATCGTCGGGCGCGCTCGACGTGGTCGCCACCGCGGTTCCCGGTATGAAGGACATCCTCGTCCTCGGCAAGGTCAAGTCAATCGAGGAGTCGCTCACCGCCGACCTCGTCATCGTCGACGCACCCGCGGCCGGGCACGCAGTGACCTTCCTGCTGTCGGCGCGCGGGTTGCTCGACGCGGTACGGGTGGGGCCGATCCGCAAGCAGGCCCAGGACGTCGTCAGCCTCATCTCGGATCCGGCCCGGTGCCAGGTCATGCTCGTCACCCTCGCAGAGGAGACACCGGTCAGCGAGGTCGTCGACACCGCGTTCGCGATCGAAGACCGGGCCGGTGTCGCACTCGGTCCCGTCGTCGTCAACGGTTGCTTCACGCCGCTTCCCCTTGCCGCCGGCGCGACCTCGGCCACCATCCTCGACGACGCCCGGGCCTCGGATCGCTTCGTCTCGCCACGCGAAGCCGAGGACCTCGCGCACGCAGCTGCGTTCCTCGAGGAGCGGCACGCGTTGCAACAAGAGCAGATCGACCGGTTGCGTGCGCGGCTGCCGTTGCCGCAGATCGAGCTCCCGTTCGTCTTCAATCCCGACATCACGAGCGCGCAGCTCGACGTGCTCGCCGACGCCTTCGAACGCGGGATCGGGAAGCTGTGACGAGTCGCATGAACGAGCTCGTCGATACTCGCCGCATCGTCATCTGTTGCGGCACCGGAGGCGTCGGCAAGACCACGACCGCGGCCGTGATCGCGCTCGAAGGCGCGCGGCGGGGCAGGAACGCTTGTGTCGTCACCATCGACCCCGCCCGGCGCCTCGCCGACGCGCTCGGCATCGCCCATCTGAGCAACGACCCGACCGAGATCGACCGCGCGCTCTGGTCTGACGGCATCGACGGCGAACCCGGTGCGGTCGCCGGCGGCCGACTGTCGGCACTGATGCTCGACACGAAATCGACGTTCGACCTGCTCGTCACGCGGAACGCGTCGTCACCCGAACAGGCGCAACGGATCCTCGACAACACCTTCTACCGCAACGTCTCCGGAGCGCTGGGCGGCACCCAGGAGTACATGGCGATGGAGAAGCTGCACGAGCTCCACGACGAAGGCGGCTTCGACCTGATCGTCGTCGACACACCGCCGACGAGGCACGCGCTCGACTTCCTCGACGCGCCGAAGCGCTTGACCCGCCTTCTCGACAACCGTGTGTTCCGCCTGTTGATGATGCCGACGCGCGCGTACCTGCGCGTCGCGAGCGTTGCCGTGCAGACATTCCTGCGGACAGTCGCGCGCGTCGTCGGCTCCGAGGTGATCGAAGACGTCGTCGCGTTCTTCCGTGCATTCGAGGGCATGGAAGAGGGCTTCCGCGAACGGGCCCAGGTGGTCGGCGATCTGCTCGTCGATACGGGTACCGCCTTCGTCCTCGTCAGCTCGCCCCGGCGCGACGCGATGCAGGAGGCGACCTTCTTCGCGGAGCGGCTCGCAGAAGCGGGGCAATCGGTCGAGGCGCTCGTCGTCAACCGGGTCCATCCGGCGTTCGGGGACGAGTCGCCCGCGGGTTTGCGGGCCGCGGCCGAGGCCCTTCGCGAGCGGCCGGCCGGGAACCCGGAGGCGGATCCGGCCGCCCGGCTCGCGACGCTCTACGACAACCTGGCCGACTTCCGGGAGATCGCCGAGCTGGAGCGGGCGCACATCGACGAGATCCGGCAGCGCATCGGGGCCGAGACCGCGCTGGCCTACGTGCCCTACCTCGCCCACGACGTCCATGACTTCGCCACTCTGCGCGAGGTCGGCGAGCTCCTGTTCGATACAGTCCCAGCTCGATGACCACGATTCTTGTTGCGGCGGACGCCAAGTGGGTGCGCGATCAGGTGCGCACCGCGTTCACCGGCCGCGACCAGAACGTCGTCGAGGTGACCCGAGGCCAGGACGTCCGCGATATGTATGCCGACATCAACCCCGATCTCGTCGTGCTCGACATGCAGATCGGGAACATGGGCGGCGTCGCGGTCGCGCTCGACCTGCGGCTGGAGGAGTCGGGCGGCCGCATCGACCGCGCCAACATCTTGCTGCTGCTCGATCGCGAAGCCGACGAGTTCATCGCCCGGCGCGCCGACGTCGACCTCATGCTCGTGAAGCCGGTCGACGCGGGGATCCTGCGTCGGGCCGGGAAGCAGCTGCTTCCCGCCGCGAGCTGAACGTCGCCGCGATGACCTCAGCGCTGAACGACCACGAGCTTGCCGCGCACATCGCGCGTGAAGCCGGGCAGCTCCTCGTCCGCCGGCGCGCCGAGGGCGCGACCAAGAACGACGGCGACCGCGAGAGCAACGACCTGATCCTCGCTCGGCTCGCCGATGCACGACCCGACGACGCGGTGCTGTCGGAAGAGTCGAAGGACGATCCCATCCGTCTCCGGCGTGAGCGGGTGTGGATCGTCGACCCACTCGACGGGACCCGCGAGTTCGGTGAGCCGGGCCGTAGCGATTGGGCGGTCCATGTCGCTCTTGTCGTACACGGCACTCCGCACGCGTGCGCGGTCGCGTTGCCGGCCCAGGACGATGTCGTGTTCGCCACCGAGCCAATGCCGACGCTCGCACCTCCGGTCGCGGGCAAGATGCGCCTGCTCGTCTCCCGGACCCGGCCGCCGAAGTTGGCGGAGTACCTCGCGAGTGTGCTCGATGCCGAACTCGTGCCCCTCGGTTCGGCCGGCGCGAAGACCATGGCCGTCCTGCAGGGACACGCCGACGTGTACGCGCACTCCGGCGGTCAGTACGAGTGGGACTCGGCCGCGCCGGTCGGGGTCGCGGCCGCGGCCGGATGCCACACCTCGCGTCTCGACGGGTCGCCGCTCGTCTACAACTGCCCCGACCCGTATTTGCCCGATCTGCTCGTGTGCCGTCCCGAGCTGGCGGCAACAGTTTTGGCTGCGATTCGCCAAGCGCCAGACGACTAGGCTCGCCGCTTCACTACGGGGTGTAGCGCAGCTTGGTTAGCGCGCAGCGTTCGGGACGCTGAGGTCCCGGGTTCGAATCCCGGCACCCCGACTCATGAAGGCGCAGGTCAACGCGGGTTCGCGCGTCGATGATCGAGTTGGTGCCTTCCGCTCATGGCGCGTTTATGGCGCGCGCGTCGAGGAATCTGCGCCCGAGCGCGTCGGCCGCGGCGCGATCCGCCTCGCTCGTGGCCTGCGCATAGACCGCCAAGGTGAGACGCGGATCGGAGTGCCCGAGCCGGGTCTGAGCGGTCTTGAGGTCGACTCCGTCGAGCACCAGAGCGGTCGCGTTCGCCCGACGCAGGTCGTGGAAGGTCAGACCCTCAAGTCCGGCTCGCAGGGCCGCCGGGAGCCACACGTTCCGCCGCCAGCGCTCGTAGCGCAACGACCCGCCCTGCTCGCTGACGAAGACGAGTGCATCGGCGTCGGCTCCAGTGAGACCGCGACGAGCGAGATGCTCCGTGACCATCGCGGCCAGCGCGGTGGGCATAGCGAGCGTGCGCCGGCCGGCTTGCGACTTCGGCGGTCCGGAGACGTGCCGGCCCCCTTGTCCGCGGGTGATCTGTTCCGCGACCGCGAGCGTCGAGCGCAGGAAATCGACGCGACTCACGCGCAGTCCCGCGCATTCGCCCCAGCGCAATCCGAGCACCGCGCCGAGGTACGCCATCGGCGCGTGGTTGGGGCCGAGCTCGGCGGCGAGCCGTTCGAGGTCGACACCGTTGACAACTGGCCTGGTCGCTTGCTCGACCTCGGGAAGCTTGATGCCCCGGCACGGCGAACGCCCGAGGTAGTCGCGGTCGACGGCGAAGCGAAACACGGCGCGCACCACGCCGAACTGGCGACGGACGGTGCGGGGCCTTTGTCGCTTGCTCCTCCGATTCGGACGTCAGCGATCGACGTCCTCGGAGC
>JBEPUZ010000210.1:0-8387 GCA_041691275.1 Actinomycetota bacterium
CTGTCGGGTCGTCGGTGGCTGGTCGTGTTCGCGGACGGGTTCGATTTCGCCGGCCAGACGATGGTCGGTGCGCTCGGTGTGACCGCCGATGGGACGAAGGTGCCGCTCGGTATCGTGCAAGGCACGACTGAGAACGCGACGGTCTGCAAGGCTCTGTTGCGCAGCGCGAAGGAACGTGGTCTCGACGCCAGCGGCGGGATCTTGTTCGTGATCGATGGCGGTAAGGGCCTCGCGGCCGCGATCCGTCACGTGTTCGACGGCGACCCGTTCCAGATCGCCCGGTGCCGCCAGCACAAGGAACGCAACGTGTTGGATCACGTCGCGAAGACCGAGCATGCGTGGCTGCGGCGCGAGCTCCGCGCCGCGTGGAAACTCAGCGACGCCGCCGTCGCGAAGGCCGCGCTCGAGACGCTCGCGAAGAAGTTGGAGCGGATCAACCCCGACGCGGCCGCGTCGCTGCGTGAGGGACTCGATGAGACGTTGACGATCACGCGGCTCAAGGTGACGGGCACGCTCGCGAAGACGCTCGGCACAACGAACCCGATGGAGTCGACGATCGACATCGTGCGTACCCATGCCCGGAACGTGAAACGGTGGCGTGAGGGAGACATGCGACTGCGGTGGGCCGCCGCGGGGATGCTGTGCGCCGAGCAGCAATACCGGCGCGTGAAAGGACACGCGCAGCTCAACGCGCTCGCCACTGCGCTCGCGCCACCGACAACGATCACCGCAGAGCAGGCCGCTTGACCATCATGAGAAAATAGAGATGAGGCCCGCCCCGAAGTTCAACGGGAAGCCGGACATCCTCTAGGACGACGGAGATCTGGTCAGCGCGTACGCGCCTGCCGAGTTCAGCGAGTTCCTGAAGTCGTGCAGTCGTATCGGCGAGCAGCGCCGGATCGATTCTCCGAAAATCATCGTCGGTCAACTGTTCGAGTTGGTCGAGGACACCGCCGTCACCTGAAAGTCGATCGAGGACCAGCGGGCGACACTTGCACTGCCGCGGACGGCTTCGCTCGAGACAACGGTCGGGCGTGCCGTCAGAACATCCGGTGCTGGCGTGAGGGCGAGGTGGCCGTAACGCTGCTTGAACTCGCTGTTCGTCGGAGCGTCGTCGGTAACGAGGAGTGCACTGTCGAGGACACCGAAATGGTCGGGGTTGCGTTGCATCGCCTTCCACGCGTCCCAGACGGTTACGACTTCGGGAAGGTGCTGGGTTCCGAAGTGCGGCTCGATGTGCTGCGACGGCCGGTTGAACGATTGGTTGAGGGCGAAATTGGCTGAGGGTGCGACGACCACGAGGCGGACGACTGCGGCGTCTTGGTCGTGGTGTTGTTGCATTTCGTGAGCGAGCACCTGTAGCCGCATGAGCTGGTAGAAGGGTTCGACGAAGAGGTCGTCGTAGGGGATGAGGTCGGTTCGCAGCGGCCCGTCTGGGTTGTCCCAGAAGTGCCGGTACCGCTCGTGTCGGGCTCGCATCTTCGACTCGTCGCCGGAGAGCACGGTGCCGAGGTATCGCTCGGTGTACTTCCATTCGATGAGCGCGATCTCGATGCGACCGTCAGGTGTGCGGTATCGGATGGCTGCGTCGGCGCTTGTCGTGTTGGCACCTCGGCTCGCGTTCCCGTGCCCTCGCTCACCGAGATAGTCGTCCTTACCGATCCATTCGAAGACGACATGGTCGTGGGCGTCGTACCTGCTGTCGGTCTCAGCGCCAAACGGCAGGACTCGTTCGATCGGCAGTACCGGGCAGAGGAGTTGGGTAAGGAGTTCAGGTTTATCGACGAGAGGCGCGAGGCAGTTTGCGCACTGCACCTGCGATGAGAGCAGATGGTTGGACGGTCCAACGCCGATGCCGTGATGCCACGGGATGCCCGCTGCCGCAAAGCGGGACAGCGCGACGTCGCGAGCTTCGGGCAGGAGGTTCAGTGTGGACTCTGCCACCGGCAGACAGAACGGATATGGGACGCCGAAACCCCGATAGGGGGCGTCATGGCGCGCCGACTCCGGAAGCGCTGACGTGTGCGTCTTCCACTGCACGGCGGCCGCGCGGGCGAGGGCAACGAAGCTTTGCATTCGTTCACTTCGGCTGATTGCCACGGTCGTCCCTGGCTTCGCCGGTAGAGGCTCGTCGAGGGGGAGCCAACGCCGGTGGACTTCGCCGTGTTCGTCGAGGATCCAGACCTCAAGCGGTGCGAGCTTCGACCATGCTGCGTCGGGTAGCGCTTGGGCGACGAGTTGGAGTCGCTCGAGGGCGCGGGGACTCGACGGCTCCGCGCCGATTGCGACGACCGGCGTCACACGAAGGGGTCGAGCGAACAGCGGACCTGGTGCATCCAGACCGATCGCTACACGCTGCGTCAGCATTCCGTCGAGCGCGTCGATTGCCGCGTCATCCTCGACGAGGTAGCCGAAGAGCTCCGCGTAAACGAGGACCTGCGCCGGCGACCAGGCGATCCCTTTGATCTCGTCGTACGGCTTCACCTCGACGACAAGAAGCCTGCCGTCGTGATCGATCGCCAGCACGTCGACCTCATTGCCGAGGCGAGGCATCACGCCGCGGTCGCGCACGCCCGGCCACCAGGCGTCTACTCGTCCTCCGCTTCGCATCGCGTCATGAATCTGTGTTTGGAGCCCGTCGAGCAGTTCCGATCTCACGGACGCTGATCGATGGGCGATGACCGCTTCTCGCTGTACCAGGCGATAGGCGCTGGCGATGCCGGAACTCATCGCAGCATGAACACGGCCCTCACGCCGGGTGAAGCGGGGCAACACCGACTCGTCGTTGAGCACGGCTTCGAGATAAGAGTCGACGGCTGCCCAATCGGCCGCGACCGCCTCCGCCGATCGGTACTTCGACCACACCGGATCGAAGTTGCCGATGCGCCGGTAGGTGGGGTGACTCCGAACTCTGAACATGTCATCGACTTCGTCGATGTCGACGACGGATGACAGCCCGGCATACAGGCTGACCCAGCTTCGTCGTCCCGCACGGCGGAGCTGAAGATCGAGCAGCGCCGGCTGCGACTCCCGGCGTATAGCCAGGCCTTCGAGGCATCCGCCCGGCAAGAGTGCAGCCATCAACTTGTCCGAGACTCGCCGGTCGAAACGAACACTCCACGAATCCACGAGCCCCGCCCTTAGACCTAGCCTTCATGCTTTCAACCCATCCCGCGAGCATCCCGCGGACCCCCGAACCGGGCCCGTTCGCCCCGGACCTACGCTGACCAGCTATTTCTGTTCGCTCGCATCCGTCCACGACCGGTTGTGCAGCGTTCGGGACGCTGCATTGGGATACCGCGCGGCGCTTGCGAGAATCGAGCCGCCGGCAGCCTTCGATCCGAGGGTACCTGGGTTCCTTCCAACCCGCCGCGTTATGGCGCTCGGGTTCGCACGCCGGGTTGGACCTGACGACGTCGTCAGGGTCCAGGCCGCGGCCAGGCCGCGAGAGGCCGCGAAATGGTGCGATGCAGCGCGAACTAGTGCAAGTGGCTGAGCCGGCGTTCCCGCAGGTCATAGTGCCTTTGTTCGGTGGTGCAGCGGCGGTGGTGGCGAGTCGGCCTGTACGCCGGATTCTGTAGCCGGACCTCGCGGCCCGGTGATGGCCATCCATCTCGGCCGGCGGTTACCCGACGGCTCCAGCGGCCTACCCGGGGTCGAACGAGCGGACAACCCTTCCCCTGCTCGGCCTTGCTCCGGATGGGGTTTGCATAGCCACCCGGGTCGCCCCGGGTGCTGGTGCGCTCTTACCGCACCGTTTCAGCCTTACCTGTGCCGCGGGTCCGAAGACCCGAAGCCATCGGCGGTCTGTTCTCTGTTGCACTTTCCTGCGGGTCACCCCGACTGGGCGTTACCCAGCATCCTGTCCTGTGGAGTCCGGACGTTCCTCGGACGGATCACCGCTCTTGCGAGCAGGTCCGTACGCGGCCACCCGGCCGACTCGCCACCAGGGCCCATTCAATCACCCAGCTCGGTGACCGGCACCCGGAGCCCGTCGTGCAGCAGCGGCCGGATCGCGGCGCGTTCCTTGAACACGACGAAGGCCGCCATCACGAGGTACAGGATCCCGATGCTGATGCGGGCCGGGCCGTGGATCGCCTCGAACAGTGGGAGCTTGGTCGCGAGCTGCACGAGCCAGACGCCCAGCAGCAGGCTCGCTTCGCGCGTGCTGATGCGCCGGTTCGCGAGCACCGCCACCGCGAACGCCGACTGGGCCGCGGTGACGAAGAGCTCCTCGCGCTGGATCGCGTCGATCGGGAGTCCGTGGAGCCCGCCCGACGAGATCGCGAACACGATCGGCAGCGTGCCGACGAGCAGCGTCCACTGGTTGATCTTCGACGACACGAGCGCGCCGAACCCAGCTTCGGCTTCGAGCCTCCACGCGAACATCCCCGCGATGAGCAGCTCGGGTGCTTCCGACGCGAGCGGAGCGATCAACGAGATGAGCACGAAGTCGTCGATCGCGAACTTGCGGCCGGTGTCGACGAGCGATTCCGCGAACGGTTCCGCGCACACGAGGATCGTGATGACCGCACCCAGGAACAAGACGATCACCGCGGTGCGGCGCCGCTTGGTGTCCATCGTGCCGATCGTGCGCGCGGGTCCGACCAGATGCGGCGTTCCCGCGGGTGCGCGCGCGACACGCACCATGTAGAGGACGAAGATCGTGACGAGGATGACCGCGTCGATGAGCGTGAGCGTGCGGTGCAGCGGAAGCGTGAGTCCGTACACCGTCGCAATCATCAAGAACGCGATCTCGACGGTGTGGCTACGCGAGAGCTCGACGTCGGTGGTCTCCGGGATCACGCGGACGTTCACCAGCTCGCGTCCGCGTCGCGACTGGCGGATCCGGTACGCGGCGACGAGCACGACCAACGACCAGCCCGCGCCGATCAGCAGCTGGTTCCCGCCCGTCATGTTCGCGAGCGCGTCGGGCGCAAACTCGGCCGGGTGCTTGCCCGCCTTGTACGTGAAGACGAAGTCGACCGCGTACTCGGGCAGCACCGCGACGAGCGCGAGGAGCGCGAGGGCGAGGCCGGCGGAGATGTCGACCTGGGAGGCCTCCGCGGCCCACGCCAGCATGAACGCGGCCGCGACCACGGCCAATCCGAAGGTGACGGCCGCCGTGACCGGCTCCGGATGGAGCCCGGCCAGATGGAGGAAGACGCCCGGGAAGGCGGCCAGGCCGGCCAGCACGAAGGCGGTGGCCGGGCGCCGCTCGGGGCGCGGCGGGGCGTCGGCCATCCGGCCATCGTACGGGTGACCGGCTTCCGGAGCGGGGCGCGGACCGGTGTCCTGCTCCCGCCCCGGTCCGGATCAGGCCTGACGGTCCGCCGGATCCCCCAAGGTTCGCAACAACCCGTCCCGACGGCTCAACTCGCCCCTCGCCTTGGCCGATTGTGGGGGTGTCGCGGCGGAGTAGAGCCGACGAAAGGTAAGGGAAATGAACACGTTGACGTGGCGGGAACGAGGACGGTGCAAGGGTGCGGACCCCACCGTGTTCTATCCCGAAGACGACGAGGACGAAGGCGTCGAAGCCAAGGCGATCTGCGAGACGTGCGCCGTGCGCGAGGCCTGCCTCGAATACGCGATCACGTCACGCGAGAAGATCGGCGTCTGGGGCGGGTACACGGCGCGCGAGCGCCGTCGCATCGTCCGCCAACGTCGACGCGCTTCTTGACGCACGCATCCTCCAACGCACGTCCAGAAACGCGCGCCGCGACGGGCGCGCGTTTCTTCGTTGTCGTCAGCTGACGGTGACGCTGATCGTCAGGACGCCCTCGACCCGCAACGTGTAAAGGCCGGGCGCGACGCCGCGCGCGTCGATCGTGTACGTCGCGCTCACTGATTGTCCGGGCCCGACGAGCTGCACGTTCTGCGTGCAGATCTCGTCCTCGTTGATCCGGGGCGTGCACGACAACGGATGCGACAGCCGCGCGGGTCGGTCCGTCGGGTTGTGCGCGGTCACCGAGAGCTGAGCCGTGTGCTCGGCGCGGATCTCCAACCCGAACGGCGCCGTCCATTCGAGGACGTCGGGGCCGTTTACGTCCGGCTGCGGAAGCGACGCGGTCACCGCGGGCTCCAAGCGGATCCGGGGCATGGTCACGGGCCCGGTGACGACGGTCGAGTCGGAAGCGGGCGACGTCGTCGCCGATCCGGTCGTTGCGGTGACGGGGACCGAGCTCAGCGCCGTGCTGACCGGGGTCACGGCCGGGGTCGGGGCCAAGGACGACGACGGAGACGGTGAGGAAGAGGGCACCGGGTGGAGGGACGCGATCCGCAGCGCGTCGCGGGTCTGCGAGAGGGCCGCCGTGGAGCTGGGGGCCGAGGTCGACAACCGGGTCACGACCGCGAGCCCGACCAGGAGGGCCAGGACCCCCGTGACCGCGGCAGTGAGGTACACGGCGCGATGGCGACCGATCCGAGTCGTTCCAGGGCTGTCGTCGGTCTCGTCCCGCATCCACGCATCGTCGACCGCCGGCGTGTCTGGAACGTCGCGCGGGCCTTTTCCTACGCGGGGGCGGTCAATTCCCTACGCGGGGGCGGGTGTAACGGTCACCGAGACCGCGAAAACCCCTTCGATGCTCAGCGTGTAGCGGCCCGGCGCGACGCCCCGGGCGTCGATCGTGTACCCCGCGCTCGCCGACTGGCCCGCGCTCACGAGCTGCACGTTCTGGGTGCACGACTCGCTGTGGTCGAGGTGCGGCGCGCACGACAAGGGATGGGGGAGCGTCACGATTCCGTCGGTCGGGTTGTGCGCGGTCACGAATAGCGACACCGCGTGACCCGAGACGATCGTCAGGCTGTGCGGGGCCGACCACGTGAGGGCGGTCGCTCCGTACTGCTTCGGCGGTGGCGGCGACGTTGGTGCCGGCACGGTGGCCGGCGGCGCGACCGAGCCCTGGGTCACCGCCGTCTGGCGCGTATGGAAGACGGGGGTGACCGGCACCGGCCGGGGCACGGTGGCGGTCGGAAGGGGCGCGACGGCTGGCACCGTGGGCGTGGCCGCAGTCACCGGAGCGGTCGCCGCGGGCTTGACGACTGCCGGGGTCGTCACCGCGGTCGGCGGGGTCGTCCGCACTACCGCCGTCTTCGAACCGTTGTTGTGGGCGACGATCGCGAGCGCGATCGCGACAAGTACGACGACCACCGCGAGGCCGATCAGCAGCGCGCGCCGTCGACGTCCCGAGGCCTCGTCCGGGCCGTCGGGCAGCACGACGATGTCGTCTCCGTCGGCCGGGACGGCGCGCGCCGTCTCGAGCGAGACGCCGTTGCCATCGTCCGTGGTCGACACTGTTCCTCCCGCGCCCGCCCGTGCATGGTCGCGCATCCCGGCGGGCAGGGCCATAGGTGAGCCCCGCTCGAGGGCGGCGTCAGTAGGCTCCCCCCTCGATGTCGTTCGATCTTGACCCCGAGTATCTCGCGCTCCAGGCGATGGTTCGGAAGTTGGCGCAGGAGAAGATCGCGCCCCGGGCCCGCCAGATCGACACCGACGCGACCTACCCCCAGGACGTCTTCGAAATCTTCCGCGACGCCGGCCTCCTCGGCCTGGTGATTCCCGAGGAATACGGGGGTGGCGGCGCCGGCATCCTGGGCCTCACGCTCGCGATCGAAGAGGTCTCCAAGTACTCCAACACCGCCGCCCTGATGTTGCTGCTCTGCCGTCTCCCCACCGGTCCCGTGCTGATCGCGGGCAGTGAGGAGCAAAAGCAGCAGTACATCCGGCCCGTCGCCACCGGTGAGCAGCGGGCGGGGTTCGGGCTCTCCGAGCCTCAGGCCGGCAGCGACGTCGCGGGCATGCGCACCAAGGCCGTGCGCGACGGCGACGACTGGATCCTGAACGGCACCAAGTGCTGGATGTCCGGCGTCGTCCAGGCCGACTGGTATTGCATCTTCGCCAAGACGGGCGCCGCCGACTCCCGCAAGCACGACGACATCTCGTGTTTCATCATCGAGCGGTCGTGGCCGGGTGTCTCGGTCGGCCGGACCGACGACAAGATGGGCGTACGCGGCGTCGACACCGGCGAGCTCGTCCTCGACGACGTGCGGGTGCCTGCCTCGAACATGGTCGGCGAGGTCGGCGGCTTCCGGCTCGCGATGCTCGGCCTCAACTCGATGCGGCCCATCGTCGCGGCCCGTGGGATCGGTCTCGCCGAGGGCGCGCTGATGTACGCGGTCGAGTACGTCAAGCAACGGGCCGCGTTCGGCCGCACGATCGCCGACATGCAGGGCATGCAGTGGAAGATCGCCGAGCTCGCCACCGAGATCGAGGCCGCCCGGCTTCTCACGTACCGAGCTGCCATGATGGCCGACGAAGGCAAGTACACCAAGGAGTACGTGCCCTTCTTGTCGATGGCCAAGTACTACGCGAGCGAGGTCGCGGTGAA
>JBEPUZ010000211.1:0-8267 GCA_041691275.1 Actinomycetota bacterium
CGTCGGCTCCGTCGTCGATCGCGTCGTCGTCGGAGTCGCTCGCGAGGCGCAGACCCCGCTCCTCGCGGGCAGCCCTGCGCCAGTGGTCGACCAGCTTGTTGCGGGCGACGGTGATCAACCAGGCGACCGTGAGATCGGGAACCTTGTGCTCGCGCACTGCCCGGACGGCCGCGAGGAATGTCTCACCGGTGAGATCTTCGGCGACGGCGGGATCGTTCACCCGCACGACCAAGTAGCCGTAGACCTGGGGGAGCGCCCGGTCGTACAACGCGAGGAGCACCGGTCCCTGGTCGGCGGCGGCGCTCTCGTTCACATCCCGATCATCGCTCGGAGACGTGCCGCTCCGACGCCTCCCGTCGAGAAATCCCGCGGTCGGCGGCTCAGGCGGTGAGCTCGGCCGCGGAAGTCCGGTCGCGGATCATCGGTGTGAGCTTCTCGAGTGGGAGGGCGGGGGCGTAGAGGAAGCCCTGGGCGTAGCGGCAGCCCAGCCGGCGCAAGGCCTGTTCGTGCTCGATCGTCTCCACGCCTTCGGCGGTGACCCGCACTCCGAGACGACGCCCGAGGGTGACGATGGCGTCGATGATGGCCTCGTCGACCCGGTTGAACGACACGTCGCGCACGAAACGCTGGTCGATCTTCAAGACGTCGATCGGCAGGTCGCGCACGAGACTCAATGACGACGAGCCCGTGCCGAAGTCGTCGAGCGCCACCGCGAGACCGGCATCCGCAGCGGCGCGCAGACATTCGGCCGCGGAGTCGATGTCGTCGAGCACCTGCTGCTCGGTGACCTCGATGCCGAAGTGGTGGATCTCGCATCCGTGCTCGACGAGGAAGGCCTGCAGCATCTGGAACCGGTCCAGCTTCAGCCGGGAGCCCACGACGTTGACCCAGATCCGGAAGTCGTCGGGAACGAGGTTTCCGTCTCGGAGCGCAATGCGCGCGTTCATCGCCTCGACGAAGATCCCGCGATCGATGCCGCCCATCAGCTTGAGCTCGGTCGCGGTCTCGAGGAAGGCACCGGCCGAGAGCAGTCCGCGTTCCGGATGGAGCCAGCGCGCGAGCGCTTCGGCGCCCACGACCGCTCCGGTGTCGAGATCGATCTCGGGCTGGAAATAGGCAACGATCTCTCCGCCCGCGACCGCCGCGTGCAACTCCGAAGCCGCGCTCGCGGCTTCGTGCACCTGCGCGCGGAGCATCGCGTCGAAGACGACCACCGTCGTTCCGGGCACGCGCTTGGCGCGGTACTGGGCCGTGTCGGCCTCCTGCAGGAGGATGGTGGCGCCGTACGCGCCGTGCTGCGTGGATGCCACGCCGATGCTCAACTCGATGCTGATGTCGTGACCGTTCAGGACCGCGGTCCCGGAGAGTTCCTCCCGGACGCGGCCGGCGACGTCCTCGGCGTCTTCCGGTCGATCGAGACCGCGCAGGAGCAGTGCGTACTCGTCGCCTCCCAGGCGCGCGAAGCAGTCCTCTTCCCGGACCAGCGGGCGCACGCGGGCCGCGACCTCGACCAGCACCGCGTCGCCGGTCGCGTGTCCGAACCGATCATTGATCGACTTGAAGCGGTCGATGTCGAAGAAGAGCAGCCCGATGATCTCGCCCGACCGGCGCGACTGCGCGATCGCAGCGGCGAGCGTCTGCGTGAATGCCGCACGGGTGAACAGACCGGTGAGTGAGTCGTAGAGGGCGACCATCGTGAGTCGCTCGTTGACGTCGCGGAGCTCTTGACGCAGGCGCATCTCGCTCGTGACGACCTTGTGCACCTCGTGGTGCATCGCGCTCATTCCCACCAGGTAGATCGGGAAGGCGATGCCCAACATCTTCGTGACGTGATCGGGACTCGTGAAGTACTCGACCGACAGCGGCACGATCAACGGGATCTGGTAGGCGTAAAAGCGCGTCCGCGACGCGCCCGCGGAGACGATCCCGGAGGCCGAGGTCGCAAGACAGAACAGCAGGATCACCGCGCGCAGCGAGTCGTGTTGCGCGTCGGGGAACGCGATCCAGGCGATGCTGCTCCACGCCAGCGCGACGCCGACGGTCGTGACGAAACCCGGGATCCAGTGGGTCATCACGACGCGACGCCGTCGCCATTGATACGCGACCGCGGCGAGAAACGAACAGATGGTGGCGAGCGTGACGATCGCGAACCAGAGCTCGCGTCGCGAGGCGGGGACCGAGTCGCCGAGCAGGAGGGCCAGCACGCCCGCGCCCGCGATGCCGAACATCGAACCGCGCAACATCATCGTGTTGACGTGGTCGAGGCATTGGCTCGTGACGCCCGGCGTCGATGCAGGCTGATCCACGTTCCTATATCGACAACGCGCGGGCGCGACCGGACCCCCGATTGCCGCGTCCGGAGGATGTGCGATTCCGACAATCCCGGCATTTCGCCTGCCGGGCACCACCCGGTCGTACGCTTGCGAGCAGATGGCGCCCCGCACGCTTCGGATCGTGAATCAGTCGAAGAAGCATCGATCGCCGCGCGTCGTCGCCGCGATCGACGCGACCCGCAAGGCGCTCAACATCCAGTTGCGCGACGTCGCCCGGGTGTGGGGTGAGTACGTCTATGCGGTGGTCGATGATGCCCACGCCCGGGGCTTCGACATCGTGCTGCTCGACGACGCGGAGCAGGCCGGTGATCTTGGCTACCACGACCTCGATCCGCAGGGCCGCCCCTACGCGCGCGTCTTTCTGGATCCGATCCTCGAGAACGGGGGCACGTGGTTGCGGGGCTCGAACGCAGTGTCGGTCACGATCTCGCACGAGGTGTGTGAGCTCGTCGGCGACCCGAGCGCGAATCACTGGGTCGAGAACGCGCGGGGCGCGCTGGTGGCGGCCGAGCTCTGCGATCCGGTCGAGAGCTGTTCGTATGGCATCACGCTGCGGGACGGGCGGCGTGTGAGCGTTTCCGACTTCGTCTATCCCGACTGGTTCAACCCGTACGTTCCGGCGGGAACGCAGGTCGACCACATGAACGCGTTACGCAAGCCGTTCGAGATCGCGCCCGACGGTTACGTCATCCATCACACCGCGGCCGGGGTGCGCGACATCTGGGGACGTTCGTACCCGCGCTGGCGCAAGGCGTCGAAGCGCAAGCCCGCGTCGCGCACGTACCTCCGGCACAAGCTCGCCTGAGCGAACTACGCCTCGACCAGGGTCGCGATCTTCGCGAGGGTCTTCTCCATTGCGCTGCGGGTGTGTTCCTTCGACTTGGCCGTACGCAGGATCCCCTTGACCGGGCCCTTCTCCTCCGAGATGTCCCAGGTCTCCCGAACCCGTGTCCCGCCGTCGGCGGGCTCGAGCTCGTAGCGCCAGATCCGGCCGCCGAAGAATCGGGCGCCGAACTTCCCACCGGGCGCGGTCTGCCAGGCGATGCGCTTGCCGTCCTCGAACTCGATGACGGTGTTCGTCGTCGAGTAGCCGATGGCCAGGTGCATGCCCATGCCGAATGTCGCGCCCTGGGCGAGGCGCTCGGTGCCCTTCTTCGCGTCGCGCACGGCGCCAGAACCGTCGATGTCGTGATGGCGGGCGGGGTCGGCGAGGAGGTCGAAGATGCGATCGGCCGGAGCCGAGATCACACGCTCTACGGAGACGACGTCGATGGAGTCACTCATGTGGCGCAGCGTAGGGCGTGCAGTCGTCGGTACGCTCTCGCCGCGCCGACGCGAAGGAGCACGCCGATGTCGAACAGCCCCCGCTTCAGTCATCTCGACGATCTGGAGTACCAGGAGGTTCGGCGCATCGGCATCGGTGACCGCGAGATATCGGTGCGCGAGAAGTGGCTCGACTTCTCACCCGAATTCCTCTCGCTCTACGCGAAGTGGGATCCGGGCATGATCGTGCAGCCCCACGGCCACAACAGCAACCACGTGATCTTCGTGCTCGAAGGCGACATGACGTGTGGCGATGTCGTGTGCCGCAAGGGTGGGCACATCGCGCTCGACCAGGGCGACACCTTCGGTCCGTTCGTGGCGGGTCCGAACGGCGTCGAGCTCTTCGAGGTGATGATGGGAGATCCCCGGTCGTTCGCAGCCGATCCGGAAGGGCACGATCGGTTCATGGCCGAGCACGGCGCCCGCCAACTCCCGAATCCTCCGATCGACATGCCGACGTGGATTCAAGACACCCGGAACTGACAGGGATCCCGTTCGCGCCGGGATCGATTTCGTTCCGTAGCTACCCGAACCACGGGCTCGGAGCGGTCGAGGCGATGGCCGAGCTCCGCGCCCAGGCGGCGCTGGCGGCGGAGCACGGCTTCGACGGCGTCATGACGAGTGAGCACCACGGCGGGTTCGCCGGGTACCTCCCGAACCCTTTGCAGCTCGCCGGGTTCCTGCTCGACGCGATGCCGCGAGGCTGGGCCGCGCCGTGCCCGTTGCTACTGCCGTTGCGGCCGGCCGCGTTGGTGGCGGAGGAGACTGCATGGCTCGCGGCGCGATTCCCGGGCCGGGTTGGCATCGGGGTCGCTGCGGGCGCACTCCAGGTCGACTTCGACATCATGGGCGTGCCGATGGACGGACTCACGTCCCGGTTCACCGAAGGACTCGAGCTCGTGGCAGCCGCGTTGCGCGGCGAAGCCACGGGTCCGCTCGCCTACGACGCCGCGATCGCGCGGTGTCGGGATGCTCCCGTCCCCGTGTTGAGCGCGGCCGCCAGCATGACGGCCGTGCGGCGGGCGGCGCGCTTGGGCGTCGGGCTCCTCTTCGACTCGTTGGTGACGCCAGTGCGGGTGCGGGTGCTGGTCGACGCGTATCGCGCCGCCGGTGGCGAGGGTTCGTGCGTGTTGGTGCGGCGGGCGTGGTTGGGGACACCCCCACGCGTCGACGTCGGTCGCCAGGTCGGCGTGTACCGCGGCTACGCACCCGCGAACGCGTCCGCGCATTGGGGCGCGGACGAGATGATCGTTGCCGACGACGCGACCGGAGTCGCGCAGGGTCTGGCCGCCGCGCAACGCGCGGCCGGGACCGACGCGTTGAACCTCCGGGTGCACGTTCCCGGAGTGACTCCCGAGGCCGGTCGCGAGCAGATAGAGCGGCTCGGCGTCGAGGTGATTCCCCTGGTGCGCGCGGCCGGGTGCAACTAGACGGCGGGATTGGTCGGCAACGTGAGCCGGGCGACGGTGCCGCCACCGTCGCGCTCGAGCAGCTCGATCGTTCCTCGATGCATCTCCGCGATCTGTTGCACGATCGAGAGCCCGAGGCCCGAGCCCGGCTGCGAACGGGCCGCGGTCGCGCGGTAGAAGCGGTCGAATACCAGAGCCCGTTCGTCGGCGGCGATGCCGACACCGCGGTCGCGCACTTCGACCACGCCGCCGTCGACCACCACCTCGATCCGCGTATCGTCGGCACTGAACTTCGACGCGTTGCTGAGCAGGTTGTGGACGGCCCGATCGATCGCACCGGCGCGAGCGTCGATGCTCTCGGCCGTGTCGCGAGCGAGCGTGATCGTGCGGCCGCTACGGCGCCGCTCGCGCTCGACGACCTGCTCGACGAGATCACCGAGATCGACGCGGGTCGCGGGTTCTTCCGCGCGCACGTCGGTCGCGAGGTCGACGAGCTCCGCGACGAGGTCGCCCAGCTCGGCCAGCTCCACTTGCGCGGCATCGACGAGCTCGGTGCGCTGCGCGTCGTTCATCGAACCGGCCCGCTGCAACAGCTCGATGTTCGTACGCAATGCGGTGAGCGGTGTGCGGAGCTCGTGGCTCGCGTCCATCACGAGCCGGCGTTGTTGCGCGCGCGACGACCCGAGGGCAGCGAGCATGGTGTTGAAGCTGCCGGCAAGGCGGCCGAGCTCGTCGTGCCGGCCGATCTCGATGTGGTGATCGAGCTCCTGCGTCTGCGCGATCTGCTCCGCGGCCAGGGTGAGCTGTTCGACGGGACGCACGATGCGACGAGCGATGAGCCACGCGAGCCCGGCGGCCACGATGGTTCCGCCCAGCGCGATCAACAGCAGCCGGAGGTCGAGCGTCGAAAGCACGTTGTTGGTGGCGGCGATGCTGCGGGCGATCTGCGCGGCTCCGCCGCCACGCAGTGCCGTCGTGAGCACGCGGTACTCGGTGCCCTTGACGGTCACGTTGCGAAAGCGCGCGGAGCCGCCGTTCGCGGCGATGGCCTTGTCGCGCGCGTCGACCGGAATCGCGGGCTGGTCGGCGATCGACTGCACGACCACGCCCTCGGCGTCGAGCACTTGCACGATCGAATCGGGCTCGGCCAGCTGCGGCCCGACGCCTTCGCCGCTCGGGCCGACACCCTGACCCCCGAACCCACCCTGCCCCGGGGGATGGTTCCCGCCGCCGGTGAAGATCGGGTCGTGCGAACGCTGGATCAAGAAGCGGTCGGTCTCGGAGCGCAGCTCCTGTTCGGCGCTGACGTGCGCGGCGTAGACGCAACCAACGACGACGACCGCGAACGTCGTCGCGACCACGAGCAGCAGGCGTACCCGGAGGCTCATGTCGTGCGGACCGTGTACCCGATGCCGCGGATCGTGTGGATGAGGCGGGGGGCGTCGTCGAGCTCGGTCTTGCGGCGGAGATACCCGATGTAGACGTCGAGCGACTTCGACGAGGTCTCGAAGTCGTATCCCCAGATGCGCTCGTAGATGGAGTCCCGGGTGACGACGATGCCGGCGTTGAACATCAACAGCTCGAGCAGGTCGAACTCGGTCTTCGTGAGCTCGAGCTCGTGTCCCGCACGCCAGGACTGGCGCCGCATCGGGTCGAGCACGAGATCGCCGACCGTCAAGGCCGAGTCGCCGTCGGTGATGCTGCTCCGCCGCAGCAACGCGCGTACGCGGGCGAAGAGCTCGTCGAGCGCGAACGGCTTGACGAGGTAGTCGTCGGCGCCGGCATCGAGTCCTGCGACCCGGTCCGACACCTCGTGGCGAGCGGTCAACATGAGCACCGGCGTGTGGTTCCCGCGGTCGCGCAGGATCCGGCACACGGCCAACCCGTCGGTGCCGGGCATGAGCACGTCGAGCACGATCGCGTCGGGGGCGAGGTCGTCGACGCGCAACAGCGCGTCGTTGCCGTCGACGGCGGTGTGCACGTCGTATCCCTCGAAGCGCAACGCGCGCTCGACTGCTTCCCGTACGTGCCGGTCGTCTTCGACGACGAGCACACGGCCTTTCTCCCGACCGGCTGACATGACTTCAGCCTGACACGACCGAGTAAGAGACGACGAAGAACGCGAGTAAGAGAGAACAAAGAACACGGATCGGCGCGCGACTCATCGGACTCGCATCACCTTCACAGGCACTTGCCAGGTGCAGGTAGTGAGAATGGCGCATGCGTGACGTGAAAAGAGCGCGCCTCGCGACCCTCGGCGACTGCGGCCGGAGTTGGAGCGGCCCGCGGCGGAGCCGCGCTCGCGGCGTTTACGTCGTGTATGAGCAGTCACGGCGTGAAGATCACCGTGCCGACCCGACCTCGAGACGGCAGCGGCACACCGCTCTCGACCACTCCCGGAGAGACGCGGCCCGCTCGGAACGGTGGCGGCGCCGGCTTCGGCGGCGGGTTCGCCAACCGGTTCGACACACCTCCGGCCGGCGTCGACCCGGCGAAGTACAGCGCTGCGCTCGCCGCGTGTAAGTCGAAGCTCCCCACCGGTGGCGGCGGCGACTTCCAGAACAACACCGCGTTCCAGGCGTACGCGAGTTGCCTGAAGGACCACGGCGTGACGCTTCCCGGCAATCGCGGCGGCGGAACTGCGAGCACCACGACGCCGACGACTGCGACGGGAACGACGCCGACCACGGCGTTCAACCGCAACGATCCGAAGGTGCAGGCCGCGTTGAAGACCTGTCAGCCGTTGCTCCCGGCCGGCGGTCTCGGTCGTCGGGCGACCACCACGACGACCGCACCGTCCGCGTAATGGCTGCCCCGACGATCACCCGTCCCAACCGAGTGCTCGATATCGGGCTCGCGGTCGCCGTCGTCGCGCTCGGCGTCGGTTCGTACGTCGTCGCAGGTCCGACGAAGAGCAGCGCGGCTGCGGTGACCCGAACCACGACGGTCGCGAAGGGCGTCGTGCTCTCGAGCGTGCAGGCGAGCGGGAACGTCCAGGCCGGCCAGACGTATTCGATGGGCTTCCAGACCGGAGGCCAGGTGACCGACATCGAGGCCAAGCTCGGTGACGTCGTCTCCAAGGGCGAGGTGCTTGCGCACCTCGACCCCACGATGGACAACGCGACTCTCACCTCGGCGCAGTTGGGCCTGACCTCGGCCCAGGCCAAACTCGATCAGGTCGAACAGGTGCTCACGCCCATGC
>JBEPUZ010000212.1:0-8201 GCA_041691275.1 Actinomycetota bacterium
CCGGCTCAGGCGGGCGGCGGCGCCGCATGCAGATCGGCGATGAAGTCGGAGGGGGCGGTGCCGCTCCAATCGCAGTAGGTCCCACTCGGCACCGTCACGCGACAGCCGGACGCGGACTCGATCGCAGTTCCTTCGCCCCACTCGTTGTAGGTGGTGATCAACTGCCACGTCGCACCTGAGGCGTTCATCGCGGCGATGTTCTGTTGCCAGCGTGTGCGGTCGCGGGCGAGGAACGGAGCGGTCCCGTAGGGCGTCCCCGATTTCCAGAAGCCGGGTGAGATCGCGTACGAGCCATCGCCCGGCGCAGTCGAGAAATTCTGGCTCGCGCTCGCCGGCGCGTATTGGTGCCAACCGTCAACCGCCGACGTGCCTGCGCACGAGCGGTAGCCGGGGAACACTTTCAGGTCGAGGTAGATACTCTCGCTGTACTGGCTCTTGAGCAGCTGACGCGCGGTCGTCCACCGCGACACGGTGTCGCAACCCTTCGCCTGGGTGAGGTCGTCGGCGTTGTAGACGAAGACCGGCATGCCTTTGTTGCTCAGGTATGCGAGCCCGGAATCGGTGTTGGTGCCGCCGTACTGTTTGTACAGATAGTTGAGATCGTCCGCGATCTGCGCGGGTGTTGGATCGGAGGTGCCTTCGGGCTCGTAGTAAGGCGCCCAACCGAATCCGGTTCCCTGTGCCGCGGAGATGAGCGCGGGCCAGTTTGCCTCCGTGCTACTGCCGCGCCCGAACCACGACGCGATGCCGACCGAGATGCCGCCGTACTGCATGTCGGCGATCTGGGCTCGTATCGTCGTCTCGTCATCGGAATAGAACCCGCGCGTGGGCTGATAGTTCGTGAACGGATTTTGGCCCTGCTGCACCCATGCCTGCGGGAACCAGGGGTAGTAGAAGGCGGCTCGGATCGGCGCGACCGACGTCGGAGGCGTCATCACCTTGCATCCGACGAGCGTCGCGGCCGCGACCGCGACGACCACCAAGAGCAGGAGACCCCTCGAGAGCGTGCCCGACAGTGTTCGCGCCCGCGTGTACCCCAATGCCGCCTCCTCCGCCGCCGTCTGTCGGAGAATGTACGGGGCGGAGCGGCATTTTCCCAACGCGCTTCTACGGCGAGATCGCCCATAGTGCGCAAAGTTCGCAGACCAACGTGGAATGTATCTTCGCTGGAGGCTCAGACCTTGCGGCGGTACATGCGCACGGCGAGGGGTGCGGCGATCGCGATGATGGCGAGGCTCCACGCCATCCCGCCGAGCACCTTGCCCGTCGACCCGAATTGACCGCCGTATGTAAGAGCCCTGACCGCGTCGATCACGATCGACACGGGCTGGTGATTGGCGAACCAACGCAGCGGGCCCGGCATCGACGCAGCCGAGACGAACGCCGTCGATGCGAACACGAGAGGTGCGAGGATCGGGAACGACGCGGCTTGCGCGGCCTCCGCGCTCGAGGCCGAGAGTCCTACCAGCGCGAACACCCACGACAGCGCGTGCGCGAACAGCAGCATCATGGCGATACCACCGATCAGGCCGAACACGCTCGTGTGGATCCGCCAGCCGACGATGAAGCCGACGCCGACCATGAGTCCCACGACGAACACGTTGCGCACGAGGTCGGCAAGCGTGCGCCCGGCCAACACCGCGGAGCGCGCCATCGGGAGCGACTGGAAGCGCTCGATCAGACCCTTCTGCAGGTCTTCGGCCAAGGCGACACCGGTCTGGATCGATCCGAAGACGACGGTCTGCGCGAACACACCCGGCATGAGATAGTCGACGTAATGGTCGACGCCCGGGATCCGGATTGCACCGCCGAACACGTAGCGGAACATCAACACGAAGATGATGGGCTGGATCGTCGAGAAGACGAGCACCTGCGGCGTCCGCTTCATCGCAACGAGGTTGCGCCACGTGACGGTCATCGCGTCCTGGACGGCCCAGCTGAACGCGCTGTGCTTCTCGCGTTCGATCGTCGCCGGAATGGCAATCGTGGCGGTCATGCTGCACCTCGCGTCCGCTTGCGGCCGACTTCGGCCGGCTCTTCCTCGGCCACTTCCTCTTCGGCTTTGTGGCCGGTGAGTGACAAGAACACGTCGTCGAGCGTGGGTTCGCGCACGTTGAGCGTCTCCGGTTCGAGGCGGGCGTGGTCGAGCGCCCGCACGACGTCGAGCACGACCTTGGCGCCGTCGTCGACCTTCAGCTCGACCAACGTCGACGCGGTGCCGACGTCGCACAGTCCGATACGCGCGAGCTCGGCCTGCGCCCTCTTGGCGGTGGCCGGATCGGCGAACCCGACCTCGACGATCGTCGCTCCCATCGTCGCCTTGAGTTCGGGCGCGGTGCCCTGCGCGATCACGCGACCGTGATCGATCACGACAATGTTGTCGGCGAGGCGGTCGGCCTCTTCGAGGTACTGGGTCGTGAGCAAGAGGGTGGTCCCCTCGCGCACGAGGTCCTCGATCACGCCCCAGAGGTCTTGGCGACCGCTCGGGTCGAGACCGGTAGTCGGCTCGTCGAGGAACAGCACCGGCGGCCGGTGCACGAGTGCCGCCGCGAGGTCGAGCCGGCGGCGCATGCCACCGGAGTACGTCCGCACCGGACGGTCGGCGGCTTCGGCCAGGCTGAATCGCTCGAGCAGCTCTCCGGCGCGCCGCAGCACGACCGACTTCGAAAGGTGCGACAACCGGCCGATCATGCGCAGGTTTTCGTGGCCGGTGAGGTTCTCGTCGACCGCGGCGTACTGGCCCGCGAGCCCAATGCGCTCCCGCACCGCCTGGGGTTGACGGGTGACGTCGAGCCCGAGCACCTCGGCCCGGCCGGAATCGGGGCGCAAGATGGTGGTGAGCACGCGTACACACGTGGTCTTGCCCGCCCCGTTGGGTCCGAGGAGACCGAGCACGGTGCCGGTCGGGACCGAGAAGCCGACCCCGTCGAGGGCGACGACCGAACCGAACCGCTTTTGGAGATCTTCGACGATGATGGCGTCCGTCATGGGTTCACTTTCGCACATTTGCTTGAACGATGTCAAGTATCTAGCTCATCAACCTTCGATGTACTTGAAACATCGCGGAAAGCACCGTACGATCGGGATGTGACCACCGAAGCCGTTCCGAGCGGGCCGCGTCACGGCTCCGACCCGGCCGACGAGGTCTGGCGCCTGCTCACCGGCGTGATGATGGCCCGCAAGGAGGAGTTCCCGGCGCTGGCCGCATCCTTCGGGCTGAACCCCGGCGCCATGCACGCCCTCCTCCAACTCGATCCCGACGAGCCCCAGTCGATGAGTTCGCTGGCCGGGGCCTGGAAGTGCGACGCATCGAACGTCACCTGGCTCGTCGACCGTCTCGAGGAGCACGGTCTCGCCGAACGCCGGGCCCATCCGGGCGACCGTCGAATTCGCACCGTCGCACTTACCCCGAAGGGCGCAGAGATACGCATCCAGGTCGAGGCCCGCTTCTACGAGGCCCCCGACGTACTGCGCGCCCTCGGCCCCCGCGATCTCGAGACGCTCGCCAAGATCCTGCGCAAGCTCGCGCCGGTCGATCCACCGCGCCGCTAGTGCCCCGATTTCTCTCGGATCACGAATACAGCGTCGTGGCCGCCGCGGCCGATCTTTTGATCCCGCCGCTCGACTCGCATCCCGGCGGCGCCGCGCTCGGCGTAGCCGACTACGTCGACAAACTGCTCGCCGCGTTCACCTTCGATCCCCCGTTGATCTTCGCGGGCGGACCGTTCAGCGGGCGCTTCGGCGGCGAGGCTTCGTTTGTGAAGTTCATGCCGCTCTCGCCGCGCGAAGAGCTCGCATGGCGGACGCGGGTAGAGGGTTCGCGGGGCATACCCGAACGGGAATTCAACGGGCCGCGGCGCGGATGGCAGGAGGTTTACCGCGACGGCGTCGCCGCGCTCGGCGCCGACTTCCTCGACGTCGACGCGGGCGAACGGCAACGCCGGCTCGACGAGCAGACCGAGCTGCGCACGGAGCTGTACATGCACGCGTGCGAAGGCGCGTACGGCGCGCCCGAGTACGGCGGCAACCGCGACCTCGCCGGCTGGCAGGTCATCGACTGGGAAGGTGACGTGCAGCCGCGCGGATACACCGACGACGAAGTCAGCGGACGCGACTGATGCCGGCCACCCCCGACTTCGACGCGGTGGTCGTCGGGACCGGACCCGCGGGCGCGACCGCGGCCGACGTGCTCACGAGCGCGGGCTGGTCGGTCGTGCTGCTCGAGAAGGGCCGGAACCATCTTCTGGCGCTCGACGCGCCGTTCGCGCCCCTCGGTCACGTGTCGAACGACGAGATCAAGTTCAATCGCCGTCACTTCCTCGGACCGGATCCGTTCCTCGAACCGCGCAGCTACCGCCGCGACGCTGACGACGGCGACCGGCTGTTCGCGGGCGAGGTCAACAACCTCCCGTCGACGATGGGTGGTGGCGGTTTCCACGCCGACGGGAAGCTCCCCCGCTTCCGATCCGTCGACTTCAAGCCGTTGTCCGAGCTCGGCCCGATCGAGGGAGCCGACATCGCCGACTGGCCCGTCGACTACGACGAGATGGAGCCGTACTACGCGGAGGCCGAACGACTGATCGGTGTCGCGGGCGACGCGGCCGGCAACCCGTTCGCGGAGTGGCGGAGCGGGCCCTACCCGATGCCGCCCGGCGCCGACATGTTCGGTGCGGTGCTCACGACCGAAGCCGCCGCCCGGCTCGGCTACCACCCGTACCGCGCGCCGACGGGTGTGAACTCGATTCCGTACGACGGCCGGCCCGCGTGCAACAACTGCGGGTTCTGTGCGTTCTACGGCTGCCCGATCGAAGCCAAGGGCGACCCGGTCGCGCCGTTGCGCAACGCGCTCCGCACCGGGCGCTGCGACATCCGCGTCGATTCGTACGTCGAGCGGGTACTCCTCGACGCGAGTGGCAAGCAGGCGCGCGGCGTGCGCTATCTCGATCTCGACGGGAACGCGCACGAGGTGACAGGACGCGTCGTCGTGGTCGCGGGCGGCGCGTGGGAAACTCCCCGACTGCTGTTGCGCTCCGAGATCGCGAACTCGTCGGGCCTCGTCGGCCGGTACCTGATGTACCACTTCCAGACGTTCGTCATCGGGCAGTTCCCGTTCCGACTGCACGGCCACCGCGGCCGTTCGGTCACGCATCTGCACGACGACCACATGATCGTCGACGACGACGTGTTGGCGTTCGCGCGCGAGCACGGTCTCCCCTACTTTCGGGGCGGGCTCACCGAGCACGGTGGCGGCGGCAGCCCGGTCATGGAAGGCATCTACACGACACCCGGGATCGCGCACTCGCGCGAGATGATCGACTCGAAGATGCGTGACAAGTTGTGGGCGTTCACGGTGCAGGGCGAAGACCTGCCTCAGGCCACGAACCGGATCGACCTCGACCCGTCCGTACGCGACGTGTACGGCTTCGCGGCCGGACGCGCGACCTACGACGTGCACAAGCACGAGGTCGTCGCGTCGCGTTTCATGACGCCGCGCCTCGAGGCCATCATGCGGGAGGCCGGCGCGGAGCACACGTTCGCGGCGTCGTCACCCCCCCTCGAGGGGGACCGGGCCGGGACCCGCAGCGCGTCGATGTCACGGCACATCATGGGGACGTGCCGGATGGGCGACGATCCCGCCACGAGCGTCGTCGACCCGTGGCAGCGATTCCACGACGTCGACAACATGATCTGCACGGACTCGTCGGTGTTCCCGACCTCGACCGGCTACGGCCCCACTCTCACGATCGTCGCCCTCGCGATCCGGGCGTGCCGCGAGCTGGCGGGGCTCCCGAAGCTGCGCAGCACCCGGCCTCCGGGCTGAGCTCGCCCGCCGACGTAAGCACGGTTGCTCAGTAGGATCCGGGCATGGATCTCGCCACGCTTTCCGACACCTCGCTCTCCGATGCCACCGGCACCAAGCACCGGCTCGGTGACCTCTGGGTCGACAAGCCGGTCGTGCTCGTGTTCCTCCGTCACTTCGGTTGTCTCCACTGTCGTGAGCACGCAGTACAGCTGCGCGACCGGTACGACGACATCAAGGCTGCGGGCGGTGACATCGTCGCGGTCGGCACCGGCGACAAGCGGTACGCAGAAGCGTTCGCCAAGGACGAGAAGATCCCGTTCCTCGTGTTGGTCGACGACGACGCGGTTGCCGCGCACGCGGCGTCGATCAAGACGCTCAACTGGTACCAGCTGCTGCACCCCCGCACCTGGAAGGCGACCTGGCAGGCGTCACGGCGCGGACACCACGTGCACAAGCCCGGCATGCGCGTGAAGCAGATCGGCGCGACGTTCGTGATCGGCGCCGGCGACAAGGTGCGCTACGAGCACATGGACTCCGACAGCACCGACCACGCCGACATCGACCAGCTCGTCGCCACCCTCCGCACCGCTTGAGCGGCGCACCCTTCTGCGAGAATCGACGGATGGTCAAAGCCGTCATCTTCGACTTCTACAACACCCTCGCCGAGACCACGAACTTCGGTCCGTCGTGGGAGGAGCTCATCACCGAGCTCGGGTATTCGCTGCCGCCCGACATCCGAGAACGCTGGTGGAACGACGGCATCGACGGAACCGAGCACGATGTGCACTCCGCCTCCCGAGATCACTACGTCGCCTGGCAACAGTCTCGGGTCCGGTCGATGCTGACGGAGTGTGGTCTTCCGGATTCGGCGCACGACGACTTCATCGTTCGGGTCCGTGAGATCGGCGCGCACAATCGCATCGACGCGTACGACGAGGTCACAGGTGTGCTCGCCGGGCTGCGCGACCGCGGCATCGTCCTCGCAATCTGCTCGAACTGGGACTGGGACCTGCACGAGGCGATCGAGTCGGCGGGCCTGACCGGCGCGGTCGACATCGTGGTCTCCTCCGCGTGGGTCGGAGCGCGCAAGTCGCACCCGCGGATCTACACACACACGCTGGACGAGCTCGGCATCGCGCCCGAAGACGCGCTCTTCGTCGGCGACACGTGGGCGTGCGACGTCGACGGTCCTCGCGCCGCGGGTATGGACGCCATCTATCTCCGCCGCTCCCATCTCGGCATCGACCAGACCGCGCCCGAGCCCACGCGCAGGCCCAACGACGTGCAGCACGCGCTCGACCTGCGCGCGCTCGCCGACCACCCCGCGCTTCAGCCGTAGGAACGGTCGACCGCGGCGGCGATGTCCGCCCGCGTCGCGAGGACGAGACGCATCGGTGTACCGATGATCGCCATGAGCTCGGCGACGCCGTGGTCGTCGGTCGGTTCCGCCACCGCGACCTCGACCATGCCGTCGACCCACCGCAACGGGAGCGCGACCCGGCGCCGGGCCTCCGCCGCCGGCAGCAGCGCAAGCACCTCGCGGTCGCACTTGAACCGGGTCAGGTCGACGACCTGCATCCGTAGCTGCTCGGCCAACAGCTCCACCAGATCACGATCGGTGATCAGCCCGAGGTCGACGAGGATGCGGCCGATGGGTTCGCTCGTACTCGCCTGGCGGCCCAGCGCGTAGTTCAGCTCCGATTCGACGATGTAGCCCCGGGTGACGAGGAGGTTGCCCAGGAGGCGACCCGAGTGGCGGGCGCCCACGACGCCGACACTCGTGCCGCCCGCTCTCCGGCTCTCGAGGAGTGCCGCGAGGCGTCGTTCGATCGTTGCTGCCTCTTGCTGGGGCGTCGGCATCGGATGCATCCTCGTGAGTCCCGAGGATGCATCGGCACGCGCGGCCGAAAAACTGATTGTCAGTTCACCGCGCGGTCACGTCCGGCCCAATACGGGTCCCGGAGCTCACGCTTCAGCACCTTCATCGCCCCTGACAGCGGCAGCGGCTCCGTACGGAATTCGACCGACTTCGGCAGCTTGTAGCCCGCGATCCACTGCCGGGCGTGGTCGATGATCTCGGCTTCGGTCGCGCTCCGGCCCGGCCGGAGCACCACGACCGCGTGTACCGCCTCGCCCCAGGACTCCGACGGGATCCCGATCACCGCCAACTGCTCGACCGCAGGGTGCGAGGCGATCGCATTCTCCACCTCGACGGAATAGACGTTCTCGCCCCCCGTGACGATCATGTCCTTCACCCGGTCGACGAGGAAGAGGAAGCCGTCGGGGTCGAGATAGCCGGCGTCGCCCGAGTGGTACCAGCCGCCGCGGAACGCGTCGGCCGTCGCCTCGGGCTTCTTCCAGTACTCGGTCATGAAGTTGCCGCCGCGGGCGCACACCT
>JBEPUZ010000213.1:0-8164 GCA_041691275.1 Actinomycetota bacterium
GTTCGCCGCACGCGGTTCGCCGCACGCGGTTCGCCCGTGCGCTATCGGGCGAGGCGCGAGAGCTCGTCGAGCAGAAACACCTCGGAGCGGATCAGGCTGCGCCAGTCGGCGAGATGCAGGCTCTCGTCCTCGCCATGAATGTTGGAGTGCGGGTCGTCGGGGCCCATGAGCAGCGCGGGGATGCCGCCGAAGGCGTCGGCGAACGGCCCGACGAACGGGATGGACCCGCCCACACCCATCAGCACGGGTTCGACGCCGAACCCGGCATGCAGCGCGCGCTTCGCCGCGTCGAAGGCGGGGCCGGTGGGATCGGTCTGCCACGCGGGCGCACCCTCGAGTGCGGTGAACGTGAGCTCGAGCCCCCAAGGAACGCGCCTTTCGACGTGGGCGCGCAGACCGGCCAGCACCTGTTCGGGTTTCTGACCCGGACCGAGGCGCATGCTCACCCGTGCGGTCGCCCGGGCCACGATCTGGTTCGACGAGCCCTTGATCGGGTGGCCGTCGATCCCGATGACGGTCAGGCACGGTCGCAGCCAGAGCCGCTCGTGCAGCGTGGCGTCGGGGCTCCCCGCGAGTTGCACGCCGGGCCGCACCCCGAACGCGCGGGCGAATCGTTCGGGCTCGTCGTCAAAACCGGCGATCGGCGCCCGCTCCTTCGCGGCCGCCTCCGCGAGCCCGGCGAAGCCGCCCTCGAAGGCGACGTCGCCGTACTCGTCGACAAGCGAGGAGAGCACGCGCGCCAACGCCATCACCGGGTCGGGGATCGCTCCGCCCGACATCCCCGAGTGCTGCGGGCCGTCGAGCCCGCGCAGCTCGATGTCGGCCGCGGCGAGACCGCGGAGTGAATACGTGAGGCCGGGGACGCCGACCTGCCAGTTGCCGGCATCGGCGAGCACGAGCACGTCGGAACGCAACTCCTCGAGGTGCGCGGTGAGGAACGAGTGGAGGGTCGGCGACCCGATCTCCTCCTCGCCTTCGATCAAAACCCGCACGTTGCACGGAAGCGTCCCCGCGCTCGTGAGCCACGCTGCGACCGCGTGCGCGTGCGCGACCGCGCCCGCCTTGTCGTCGGCCGCGCCCCGGCCGTAGAGACGACCGGCGCGTTCCTCGGGTTCGAACGGGTCGCTCGCCCAGTTCTCGACGATCCCGGGCGGCTGCACGTCGTGATGCGCGTAGAGAAGGACAGTCGGGGCATCGGGCCCGGCGTGCATCCACTCGCCGATGACGAACGGCTGGGATCCCTCGACCCCTGCAGTCCGCACGTTCTCGAGGCCGTGGCCGCGGAGAAGCTCGACGGTGGCATCGGCACTCGAACGCACGTCGGCGTAGTGATCGGGATCGGCGCTGATGCTCCTGATGCGGACAAGCTGCTCCAACTCCGCCCGGGCATCGTCGATGACGTCGTCGATCCGCGCGACCGCGGCCGAGACTCCGGAGCCGTTTGTATCGCCGGGCATCAGTTCGCCTCACCTTCTGAGTTGGTCTCGGACGTATCGGAGCGGCGCCCGTCCCCGAAGGGAGCATCGCGGTCCTCGACCGCTCCCTTCACGCCGAGTGATCGCAGCTTCGGCATGTACTCCCGGGACGAACGCTGGTGAAGCCCCAGGGCCTGGAGCTCGGTTCCCGCGCGCACACCTGCACGCATACCCATCGCCTCCAACGCACGATGCACGGTGCGCTTGTTGAGGGCCAGGAGGTCGCCCGGGATCTGGGCGACCCGTTCCGCGACCCGCAACACCTCCTCCTCCAACTGCTCGGCGGGGAAGGCGCGATTCGCGTAGCCGCCGGCGACCGCCTCGATGCCCGTCATCGAATCGCCGGTGAGCAGCGCCTCCATCGAGCGCCGCCAACCGAGGAGCCAGGGCTGCCACAGGAAGTCGGGTGACGACATCGTGCGCACCGGCGGGTAGCCAATGGTCGCGTCGTCGGCGACGTAGACGAGATCGCACGCGGCCGCGAGCTCCGAACCGCCCGCCAGGCAGTACCCGTGCACCTGGGCGACGATCGGCGTCGCCATGTCCATCATCTCGAACCAACCCTCGACGAGGCTGCGGCTCCAGAAGCCGTCGCGCAAGGCGATCGGGCGTGGAATCGGCTCGTTCGGCTCCGGCGCGAGGTCGTAGCCCGCGCAAAACGCGAGGCCGGCGCCGCGGATCACGATCACCGAAACGTCGTCGTCCTGGTCGGCGGCACGGATCTCGTCGAAGAGCACGCGGCGCACCGAGTTGCTCATCGCATTGCGCTTGGCCGGGCGGTTGAGCGTGAGCCGGCGCACGCGCGGACGCGGATCGTCGGCCAACACAAGGGGTTCCGCGATTGTGGACTCGGTCATGGACCGAACCTAAAACGAATCGCCGAAGCGCGCCTGCAGCCGTTGCATCCCTGCGATCCAGCGCTCATAGTCGGACGCCTTGCGCCGGAAGTATTCGAGCACCTCGGGGTGCGGGAGGATGAGGAACGACTCGGTCGCGAGCCCGCGCACGACGGTGTCGGCCACGACGTCGGGTTCGAGCATCCCGTCGACGCCGGCGACACCTCCGTTCTCGATGCCCGCCGTCATTGCGGTGCGCACCGCTTGCGGAGCGAGGACCGACACCTTGATCCCCTTGTCGCCGAAAGTGATTGCGAGCCACTCGGCCAGCGCGAGCGCGGCGTGCTTGGTGACCGAATAGGGCGCGCTCCCGATCTGGGTGAGCAACCCCGCCGCCGACGCCGTCTGCAGGAGATAGCCGCCCCCGCGCTCGATCATGCGGGGCACCATGATCCGCGCCGCGTAAACGTGGGCCATCACGTTCACGTCGATACTGCGACGCCAGACCTCGTCGCTCGCGTCGGCCCCACCGGGAACGACGATGCCGGCGTTCGAGCAGAACAGGTCGACGGGGCCGAAACGCTCCTCCGCCGCGTCGGCGAGGGCCAGGATCTGATCTTCGTCCGTCACGTCGCATTGCACCGCGAGCGCCCGCTCCGGCGCGCCGCAATCCGCGGCAACCGCGTCGAGCGCGTCCTTGTGCACATCGGCCAGCACGACGCCGCGTGCACCCTCGGCCGCGAATCGGCGGGCCAGTGCGGCCCCGATCCCACTCGCGCCGCCGGTGACGACGACACACTTGTCTTCGATTTTCATCGATACCTTCGATCCTCGGTGACTTCGATCATTCCGATGTGGCGTCTCGACGGGCGTCGCCGGTCGCGATCGTCGCGCCGAGCTCGGCGATCTCGAGCACGTGGGTCCGGCCGCCGGCGGGCAGCGTTGCAGCCACCTCCGCGGCGCGGGCCGGATCGACGAGCATCGCGGCCGACGGACCCGACCCGGAGAGCCAGGCCGCGTACGCCCCGGCCACCAACCCGGCATCGATCGCGAGCCGGGTGTCGTGGGCGCGCGAAAGCCGTCGGTCCTGGTGCAAACGGTCCTCGGTCGCGGTCCGCAGCGCGCCGAAGTCGCCCGCGGCCAGCGCCGCGACGAGCAGCGCCGTGCGGCCGATGTTGAACGCGGCGTCGTCGAACGAGATCTGGTCGGGCAGCAGCCGCCGAGCCGAGGGGGTGGGCGTCTCCCGCTCCGGGATCCAGACCACGACGTTCAGATCGTGCGGGATCGGGATGCGAACCGCACGCCCACCGGCGACCGCCACCACCCCGCCGCACAGCGACGCGGCGACGTTGTCGGAGTGGCCCTCGAGCTCACCGGCGGCCCGCAGGATCGCCGGGCGCGAGTCACGCAGAGAGATGTCGTGTTGCGCGCACGCAGCAACCAGCCCGCCGACGCGCGCCGCGCCCGAGAAGCCGAGACCACGACCGCCGGGAAAACGGGCACGGACCGTGATCGGTCCGGTCCCGCCGCCCTGCCGGAACGCGCGCACCGCGGGATGACTCTCGGGCGCGGTCGCGTCGCCGTTGGGCGTCACCTCGAGGTGTATGTCGAGCGCAAGCGCGACGGCGTCGAACGCGGAACCGAGGTTCGCCGACGACGCGGGGACCCGCACGATCCAGTCATCGCGCGAGCGTCGCGTCATCGCGTCAGCCTGGCACGAAACAGTGTCGGGCGCGCACTACCGTCGAGGCGTGCGACGCCACTGTGCAAGATCGGGATGCAATACGCCGGCCACGGCGACCTTCACGTTCGACACCCGAGATCTCACCGTGTGGCTCGACGTCCCGACCGAAGGTGCGGCGCGGGCCGGCGAGCTCTGCGAGCGCCACGTCCGCGCGCTGACCCCGCCGCAGGGTTGGCACCTCGAAGACCGTCGGGGCGCTCGGGCCCGGGCCGCCGAGGAGCTCGAAGAGACGCTCGACGCGCACAGTCCGATGCTCGCGCGTGCATTTCAGAATGCCGGCGCGGTCTGACCCGTCCTCGGGGTTGAGTAGGGCGGTTGAATCGGAGGGCGCTGCGTGCGTCATACTCGGATGGCCCTGGGGAACGGACACCGAACGGCAGACAGGCAAGTGGGCGGGGCAACGAATGGATTCGTGTCGACCGGCCGGAGTGCCGTGCGGAAAGTGAGCCCCCGGACATGACAACTGGATCGAACTGGGCGCGCCGCTACGGCCCGAATCATCGACGGCTCTGCGCGCGCCCGGGATGCGGCGCGCCCGCGTCGGCCACCCTCCGGTTCCAGCCGACCCAGCGCGAGGCGTGGCTCGTGGATCTCGACGACGAGAGCGCCCGCACCGAAGGCGATCTCTGTGCGCGCCACGCCGCGGGCCTCGTGCTCCCGCGCGGCTGGCAGCTGCACAACGGCCTGTCGTCGAGCCGGACCGACGCGTCGCGACCGCTCCCGCCGCCGCGCCGGCCGAGAAGCGCGCCCGCGACGCGCACCGCGCGCCGGCGCCGGGTCCAGCCCGACGCGATCGAGTTGCCCGGCCTGAGTCCGGTCGCCGAACCCGAGCCCGCGCCGCCGGAACCGCCTCCCGACGTAGAGACGGCCCTCGCGGTCGAGACACGGGCCGATCTCGCGCCGCTCATTGCGCCTCCCACGCCGAAGGAGACCGAAGCGCTCTCGGAGACGCTCGACGCGCAGACGCCACTGCTCCGGCGGGCGTTCAGCAACATCCTCCCGCCCGACGACGAGTCCTAGTCGCGCACGGGCACACGCACGTGCGCGGGAACGATCGCCACGACGCACGCGATCGCGGCGAGCACGAGCAGGCCGGTCTTCAGCCCGAACAGTCCCGAGAGCGTCCCGACCAGGGGCGGGCCCGCGACCATGCCCAGGTAGCCGCACGCCGTGACGCCGCCGATCGCGAGCGCGGGATGGCGGGCTTCGTTGTTCACGTCGGCCAGCAGGAGCGGCCACACCACCGAGATGCCCACCGCCGCCGCGGCGAGCCCGGCGGCGGCGATCCCGGCCGTCGCGCACAGCGCTTCGGTCGCGATACCGATCGCCGCGAGCGACGCGCCCACGATCACAGCCCGCCGGGTGCCGAGGCTGCCGACCATGGGGCCGCCGCCGATGCGGGCCAACGTCGCGAGTCCTTCCCCGGCGACGTACGCGCTGACGCCGGCGAGCACGCCGAGGCCGAGATGCCCGCGCAGGTAGAGGATCCCCCACGTCGCGATGCCGCCCTCGACCATCGCCGACGCCGCGAACACGAGCGCGAGCACCACTAACCCCTCGTGGCGGAGCCCCGCCAGTGCGCGCCACATCGAGGGATGGTCGAACCGCTCCGGCTCGGGCAGCCGGGTACGGCGGGAGACGATGCCGGTCACGACCCCGACGGCCGCGATTCCCAGCCACACAACCCGCCACGACGCACCGAACCGGAGCGCGACACCGGTCGCGGCCGCGCCGACGACGCACCCCGCGTTGAACAGTCCGTGGAAGCGGACGAGCCGGCCCGCGTCGTGGGAGAGCGCGTCGGCAGCGACGATGTTCATCACGACGTCGACGAGACCGCCCGCCGCCATCGTGAGCATGAGCGCGGGAACGAACAGCACGAGGTGAGGCGCCCCGGCCTCGAACGCGAGGAGCGATCCCCACAGGACCAGGGCGAGCGTCAAGGTGTGCCCCGCGCCGAAGCGATCGGTCACGGTGCCGCCGATTGCGGTGACCGCCGTCGCCGCGATGATTCCGGCCGCGAGGATCGCGCCGAGGCCGGTGTCGGAGAGACGGAACGTGCGCTCGATGTCGACGGTCGCCACGGCCCAGGCGCCCGCGAAGAAACCGAACACCACGAACGCGACAGCGACGGGGCGGAGGGTGGTGGGCACGAGTCAGTCTCTCAGGTGACCGCGGCATCCGTCGCCAGATTCGCAACAGCACGCCAACCCACGATCGATCGTCACCGGCGCGCTCGACTCCGCCATCGACATCACGCACCATGGTGGTCGGCATACCTACATGGAGAGTCGCCTCTCCGGAGAGTCGAGGGATCGATGAACGTCGCAGTGGGCGATTGGTTTGCGCGCGAACGGGTCGGCGACGTCATCTGGCGGCTCTGGGAGCCGTTCGCAGATCCGTTCGCGCGCTGCAACATCTGGTTCGTACGCGGCCGGGACCGGGGTCTGCTCGTCGACACCGGGCTGGGCGTCGCCAGCTTGCACGAGGCCGCGCGCGATCTCTTCGAACAGCCCACGCTCGCGCTTGCGACGCACTACCACTTCGATCACACCGGTTCCCTGCACGAGTTCAGCGAGCGGCTCGCGCACAGGGCGGGAGCTCCGTACCTCTCGACACCCGGCGCGATCGGTGGTGCGCTGCGCCGTGATTGCTTCCCCGCCAAGATGGTCGCGATGTACGAGGCGGCCGGCTACGAGCTGCCCGAGGATCTGCTCGACGCGTTGCCCGAAGCCGGGTACGACCCGACCACGTACAGGGTGCAGGACTGCGTGCCGACCCGCACGCTCGACGACGGCGACATCGTCGACCTCGGCGACATCGCCTACGAGGTGATGCACCTGCCCGGGCACTCGCCCGACTCGATCGGTCTTTGGGACGCGGCGTCTCGCACCATGTTCTCGGGTGACGCCGTGTACGACGGCCCGCTGCTCGGCGGGAACGACGACTCCGACGTCGACGCCTACGTGGCCACGATGGAACGGCTGCGCGCGCTGCCCGTCGATGTCGTGCACGGCGGCCACGAGCCGAGCTTCGGTCGCGACCGCCTCGTCGAACTCTGCGACGACTACATCTCGTCGGTCAGCTCTCGGTAGAGCCGACACGCGAGCGAAGTGCGCGGCATCGGCTTCTACACGGCGTCAGCGAGCGCCGCCTAGGGTGCCGGAAACGGTCCCCGAGGAGGCGTATCCGTGGGCAAGTCGACTGCGTTACCGCTCCGTTCGCTGCTCTTCACGCCCGGCGATCAGGAATCACGCATCGCCGAGAATGCGAAGTCGGGTTCCGACGCGCTGTTCCTCGACATCGAAGAGCCCCGCACTCCCTGCCCCGAGACGACGCGCGTCAAGGCGCGCGGGCTCGTGCGGGAGTACCTCGACAGCGCCGCCACCGGACCCGGGGCGCCGATCAACTTCGTGCGGGTGCAGCCGGTCGCGACGGGCATGATCCTGCGCGACCTCCAAGCCGTGATCGGACCGAACCTCGCCGGCATCCTCCTCCCCAAAATCACGAGCCCGGCCGACATCCACGCAGCCGACGCGATCATCACCTGCCTCGAGGTCGAGAACAGTCTCCCGGTCGGCGAGATCATGCTGTACCCGATCCTCGAGAACGCGCAGGCGATCCGCCAGGCGTACGAGATCGCGATCGCGTCGGAGCGGGTCTCGTACATGGGCGGCGCCGTCTCCCGCTTCGGCGACATCTGCGCCGACATCGGTTTCCGCTGGACGCCGAAGGGAACCGAGACCCTCTACATCCGCGAGAAGGTGCTGATCGACGCGCGCGCCGCGGGGATTCGCTACCCCATCAGCGGCATGTGGGGCGGCGCCAACGACGATATCGACGGTCTGCGCGCCTGGCTCACCGAGCTGCGCGACATCGGCTACTTCGGGATGATGATGGGCAACGCCGAACACGTTCCCATCGTGAATGCCGCGTTCACGCCGACCGCGGACGAGGTCGCGTACTGGAGCGACATCGATCGCCTGGCCCGCGAGGCGGAAGCGGCCGACACCCGCGTGGTGATGGGCGACAGGAACCAGGGCGAAGGCCACGAGATTCACATCGCCCACGTCGCCACCGCGCGCAAGCTGTTGGCGTGGGCGCAAGAA
>JBEPUZ010000214.1:0-8139 GCA_041691275.1 Actinomycetota bacterium
GAGTCTACGGGTCGGGTTCCGGCCGCCGACCGGGATAGCGCCCTGTGGAGGAGGACGCATCCCGGTCGCCGTGGCCGGAGAATCAGGCGTCGACTTCCTCTTCGGCGCCATCCTCCGCCGCCTCATCCGTGAGATCGACATCGTCGTTGAGACCCGACGCGTCCTTGATCTTCTCGCTGATCTCGACCATGAGATCGACGTTCTCGGCCAGGAACTTCTTCACGTTCTCACGGCCCTGACCGAGCTGCTCGCCCTCGTACGTGAACCACGCACCGGACTTCTTGATGATCGCGAGCTCGACTCCGACGTCGAGCAAGGAGCCCTCGCGGCTGATGCCCTGGCCGTACATGATGTCGAACTCGGCCTGCTTGAACGGCGGGGCCACCTTGTTCTTGACGACCTTCACCCGCACCCGGTTGCCGACGACCTCCGGACCGTCCTTGATGGACTCGATCCGGCGGATGTCGAGACGCACCGACGAATAGAACTTGAGCGCACGGCCTCCTGGCGTCGTCTCCGGTGAGCCGAACATGACCCCGATCTTCTCTCGCAGCTGGTTGATGAACACCGCGATCGTGCGGGACTTGTTCAGGTTGCCGGTGAGCTTGCGCAACGCCTGGCTCATGAGCCGGGCCTGGAGGCCCATGTGGGTGTCGCCCATCTCGCCCTCGATCTCGGCGCGGGGCACGAGTGCCGCCACCGAGTCGATGACCAGCACGTCGAGCGCGCCCGAGCGGATGAGCATGTCGGCGATCTCCAGCGCCTGCTCGCCCGTATCGGGTTGGCTGATCAGCAACTCGTCGACGTTGACACCGATGGCCGCGGCGTACACCGGGTCCATCGCGTGCTCGGCGTCGATGTAGGCGCACACGCCACCGTTGCGCTGCGCTTCGGCGACCACGTGGGTCGCGAGCGTCGACTTGCCGGACGACTCCGGGCCGAAGATCTCGACGATCCGGCCTCGAGGCAGACCACCGATCCCCAGCGCGAGGTCGAGGGCGAGGGCGCCGGTCGGGATCGCTTCGATCCCCACGTGTCCCCGTTCGCCGAGCTTCATGATCGAGCCCTTACCGAACTGCTTGTCGATCTGGCCGAGCGCCATCTCGAGAGCCTTCTCCCGGTCCACCTGTGAACCCCGTTCTGCCACCACGCCTTGCTCCATTCGGTTGAGGGGAAGCGTTGTGCTGGCGACCCTAACGATGGGGTGTGACAGCTACGGGAGACGCTTTCCACGGTGAATCACACGCGTGTGAGTCACCATAGAGCGAACAGGCGTTCGGTGCAAGGACCACGGGCTGTCCGGCCGGGAATTCGGCGGCGCCGAAGCGGCGGCGGCCGGTCGGGGCGTGGTCAGCGGGCGAGCGCGTCGAGACGCTGGCGCAGCAGGTTGAGCAACGAGATCGTCGAGAACTGGCGCAGGCGTTCACGGTCGCCGGGCAGGCGCGTGCTCACCGTCTCCGTCGGGCGTCCGGGAATCGCGATACCGAAGAACACCGTGCCCACCGCGACGCCGTCCTGCTCGGTCGGACCCGCGACGCCCGTCGCCGAGATACCGACGTCGGCGCCGAGCACCCGCTGCGCGGCTTGCGCCATCTCTTTCGCGGCCTCCTCACTCACGACCGACGCAGCGGTGACGCCGAGCACCGACCGCTTCACGTCGGTCGCATAGCTGCCGATCGTCCCCCGGAACGTGTCGCTCGCGCCCTCGACGTTGACGATGCGCGCGCCGATCAGCCCACCCGTCAGCGACTCCGCGACACCGAGCGTCCAACCCCGGCCGCGCAGCTGCTCGAGCACGGCCGATTCCATGCTCTCGTCGTCGACACCGAACACGAGGTCGCCGAGGATGGCGCGCAGCTCCTTCTCCTCGACCGCGACCAGCGCTCGCGCGTCGGCTTCGGTGCCTGCCTTGCCCGTGATCCGCACGACGAGTCCTTCGATGCCCCGGGCGAGGAACGCGATCGTGGGGTTCCCGCCCTGCGCGTCGAGCGCGTCGAGACGGTGGGCGACCATCTCCGCGAGCGCCGACTCCGACGTTCCCCACGTCTTGAGGGAAAGCGACACGATGGCGGCAGCTTCACCCGAACGCCGCAACAGGTCGGGGATCACGTAGTCGGTGACCATCTGCTTCATCTCGTACGGAACGCCCGGCACCGCGTAGACGATCTTGCCGCCGGGCAGCTCACATTTGAGCCCGGGCGCGGTACCGATCGGATTCGTGATCGCCTCGCCGCCCTCGGGGATGTCGGCCTGGCGCAGGTTGTTCTGCGGCATGTCACGCACGCGCGCACTGAACATGGCGGCGATGATCTCGGCGAGATCGTCGTGACGGACGAGTGGCACACCCATGAGCTCGGCGATCGCGTCGCGCGTCAGGTCGTCCTGGGTCGGACCGAGGCCACCGCAGATGAGCACGGCGTCGGAGCGCGACAGCTGATCGGTGAGCGCGGCGACGATGCGGGCCTGGTTGTCGCCGATCGCGCGATGTTCGTAGGAGTCGATGCCCGACGCCGCGAACTGTTCGCCGATCCAGGCACTGTTCGTGTCGACGATCTGGCCGAGCAACAGCTCGGTACCGATCGCGAGGATCTCACACCGCATCTTGTGACCCCTTCAACTCCGACGACTTCAGGCCTCGACGCGCTGCCAGTCGGTGTACCCGCGTCGCACGATCTCGAGACCGGACACCAGCGTCAGCACGACTGCGATGCCGAACACGAACAGCTGGAGACCCACGTAGGTGTCGGTGATCGGCAGCAGCACGAACCCGACCGCGCAGTACTGCGTGAACGCCTTGTACTTGCCGAGCCGTTGGGCGGGAAGCACCACGCCCCGCCGGCCCGCGATCGAACGGTACGCGCTGATCCCGAACTCACGGGCCACAACGAGGAGCACGGCCCACCACGCGAACACCCCGCGATCGGCGAGCACGGCCAGGCCGCCGAGCACGATGAGCTTGTCGGCGACCGGATCGAGAAAGGCACCGGAGCGGGTCGCGCCGTCGCGCCGCGCCATCCAACCGTCGAGGCTGTCGCTCGCGGTGATCGCGAACCAGAGGCCGACGGTGACCCAACCCGAACCCCGATTGCGCATGAGTGCGAGAGTGGGCACCGCGACGACGATCCGGCTCAACGTGATGAAGTTCGCCGGCGTGGCGAGCGCGTTCTGACCGAAGCGCTTCGTCGCCCGGCTCGGCGGCGGCGCCGCGGCCGCGGTCACGGGGCGACCTTGGCGTCGAGATCGGGGCCTTCGACCCCGCAGACAGTCGCCCGCACGATCGCGCCCGGGCGCGCGAACACGTCGCCCCCTCCGACCAGTCGGACCACTCCGTCGATCTCGGGGGCCTCACGATGCGTCCGCCCGACCAGCACGTCGTCGTCGTCGGCGCCGTCGACGAGCACGTCGATGTCGCGACCGACGAGGACACTCCTCGCGGCGGCGGTGATCGGCTCTTGCACCTCGGAACATTCGCGCAGGCGCTCGGTCACGAGCGAGTCTGCGATCCCTCCGCCGAGACTCGCAGCCGCGGTGCCGTCCTCACGGGAGAACGCGAAGAAGCCGGCCCAGTCGAGCCGAACATCGTCGAGGAACCCGAGGAGCTCCTCGTGATCGGACTCGGTCTCGCCCGGGAAGCCGACGATGAACGACGACCGGAACGCGGCGTCCGGCTCGGCGGCCCGGATGCCGGCGATGATCTCCGTGAACCGTTCGCCGCTCCCCCAACGCTTCATGCTGCGCAACAGTCCCGGCGCCGCGTGCTGCAGCGAGAGGTCGAAGTACGGCACCACCGACTCCAGCTCGAGCATCGTCGAGACGAGCGGGTCCTTGACCTCGGAGGGATACAGGTAGAGCAACCGCACGCGCGCGAGACCGATTGCGCGCAGCGGGTCGAGCCGGCGGAGGAGCGGCGCCAACGATCCCGGTTCGCCCGCGTCGCGGCCGTACCACGCGAGGTCTTGCGCGACCAGGACGATCTCGGCGACACCTTGTTCGACGAGGCCGCGCACCTCGGCCTCGATCGACTCCGGTGCACGCGATCGTTGCTTGCCGCGGAACGACGGGATGGCGCAGAACGCGCAGGCCCGATCGCAGCCCTCGGCGACCTTGACGTACGCCCACGGCGCGCTCGGCGCGGGGCGGGGCAGCTCGAGCAGGTCGCGCACACCGGCCGGCTTGCGGCCGCGCATGACGACGTCGACGAGCGCGCCCTCGTCGGAGAACCCGACCACGGCGTCGGCTTCGGGGAGTGCGGCCGCAAGCTCGTCGCCGTACCGCTCGGCCATGCAACCCGTGACCACGAGACGCGCGCCGGGCTTACGGCCGTCAGACAGCGCGAGCGCGACGTCGATCGATTCCTGGCGGGCGGCTTCGATGAACGCGCACGTGTTCACGACGACGAGGTCGGCGTCTCCGGCCGAGTCGGCGGGGGTCAGGCCGTCGGCGAGCAGCGACGCGATGACCTTGTCGGAGTCGACCGCGTTCTTCGGACAACCCAACGTCTCGACGTGAAAGCGCTTTCCTGTCGTCGAGTCGGCGGCCATTCCCCTCATCGTACCGACGCACCCCCGTACACTCGCCGCCCGTGGACGAACCGAGCCTGTGGTGCCCGTCGTGCGGATCCGAATATCGAGTCGGGACCAGTCGCTGCGCCGACTGCCGGGTCGCCCTCGTCACCGAGGAACCAACCGATCTCACCGGGAACGACGACGACGGGATCGGGGCCGACGACGCCGACGCCGACGGCCTGGTCGAGATCGGTGAGTATCCCCGCATCCAGGCCCAGGTGCTCCGGCGCCGGCTCGAGACCGCGAGCGTCCCCGTCATGATCGAGTGGACCGGCGTGGCCGACGACCGGCGCGGCGTCATCCTCGTCCCCGAGGACCAAGGCGAGTTCGCGGCTGCTGTCGTGAACGAGATCGATGTGGACGACGAGGTCAGCGACGACTCTCCCCACGCGTACGTGGCGCGGATCGAAGAACACCTCTCGGCCGTCGCCGGACTGCTCGACGAGCTCCGCACCCGCCTCGACGACCTCGAGGCCGACGGCAAGCTCTGACTTCCTTCAGACGGAGAAGTAACGATCGGCGACGGGCCGCGGTCAGAACTGGGGACGGACGGCATGGAGCCATCCGCAAGTCACCAGGAGGTGGCAGATGTACGACTTCGCAGTCGTCGCGCTGCTTGCGCTCGCGACGTTGAAGCTCGTCGATTTCCTTTCCGACGCAATCCCGCAACTGCGCAACATGCGCTCGCTCGCGACATTCGTGATCGGCGTCGGCGCAGCGGTGTTGCTCGACTACTCGGTGTTCCGGGGATTCGGTATCGGGATCCGCAACGACACCGTCGGTGTCTGGGTCACCGGGTTCGTCGTCTCCGGCATGACCGTGCCGTGGCGGGCGCTGTTCGGCTACCTCACCCACGACCGGGCCGCCGCCGACGAGACGCTCGGCGAGCACACCCCGAAGGTCCGCGCCGCGTAGGCACGAACATTCACGAGAACGGGGGCGGCGCAACGGCGCGCCGCCCCTTTTCTCGTGGCCTCATTCTCGTTCTTGGATCTCGTGCAACTCTTCGACGCTCATCAGCACCGAGCGGGCCTTCGATCCCTCCGACGGACCGACGATGCCGCGTCGCTCGAGCAGATCCATCAGCCGTCCGGCCCGGGCGAAGCCGACCCGCAGCTTGCGCTGCAACATGCTGGTCGATCCGAGGCCACTCGTGACGACGAGCTCCATCGCCTCTGCGAGCAGGTCGTCGGTCTCGTCGATGTCGCCGCGTGAGCGGCCGCCGGGCGTGTCGACGCCCTGGATGCCTTCGATGTACTGCGGCTGGATGACCTGGCGCTTCCAGTGCGCGACGACTTTGCGCACGCACTCCTCGTCGACCCACGCGCCCTGGATGCGATCGGCGCGACTCGACGACGCGTTCAACAGCAGCATGTCGCCCTTGCCGACGAGCTTCTCCGCCCCGGCCTGGTCGAGGATGACCCGGGAGTCGGCGAGCGTGCTCACGCTGAACGCTATGCGGCTCGGGATGTTCGCCTTGATGACGCCCGTGATGACGTCGACCGACGGGCGTTGCGTCGCGATCACGAGGTGGATGCCAACCGCGCGGGCCATCTGTGCGAGCCGGCAGATGCTCGTCTCGACGTCGCGGGCCGCGATCATCATGAGGTCGGCGAGCTCGTCGACGACGACCACGATGAACGGCAGCCGTTCGTAGGCCTTGCCCGTGTCGGGATCGGGGTCGTCCTCGGTCGGGATGTCGCCCTTGTCGTACATCGAGTTGTAGCCGGTGATGTCGCGCACGCCGATGTCGGCGAGGAGGTCGTAGCGCATCTCCATCTCGCGTACGGCCCAGTCGAGCGCGTTCGCCGCCTTCTTCGGATTCGTCACCACTTCGGTGAGGAGGTGCGGAACGTTGTTGTACTGACCCATCTCGACCCGCTTCGGGTCGATCAGGATGAGTCGCACCTCGTCCGGCGTGGTGCGCATCAGGATCGACGTGACGATCGTGTTGATACAGCTCGACTTGCCCGCGCCCGTCTGGCCGGCGATCAACACGTGCGGGAACGTCGCGAGGTTGGCGAAGACGGCCCGGCCCGCGATGTCACGGCCCATGCTGACCTCGAGCGGGAGCTTGGCCTTCTTCGCCTCCGGGCTGCTCAGGATGTCTCCGAGCGTCACGATCGGACGCATCTTGTTCGGCACCTCGACCCCGATCGCGCTCCGGCCGGGGATCGGCGCCAGGATGCGCACGTCGTGGCTCGCCATCGCGTACGCGATCTCTTTGGAGAGGCTCGTGACCTTGCTGACCTTCACGCCGGCCGCGAGCTCGAGCTCGTAACGCGTCACGGTCGGCCCGACGGTCGCGTCGATCAGCCGCGCGTCGACGCCGAACTCACGCATCGTCGCTTCGAGCACATCGCCACCCTGCTTGACCATGCGGGTGTCGATCTCACGCTTCTCGCTCTTCTTGAGGATGCTCGTAGCCGGGAGCTTCCACACGATCTTGGGCACAGGACGCGCGGTCGAATCGCCGTCGGCATCGGCGTCGTCGACCGCGACCGCTTCGTCGCCGTCCTCTTCGTCTTCCTCCGCCTCTTCGCCTTCTTCTTCGGCTTCTTCGTATTCCTCGTCCTCGTCGTACTCTTCGTATTCCTCTTCCGCGTACTCGCCCTCGTCCTCTTCTTCTTCGACCTCTTCGTCTTCCTCCTCGTATTCCTCGTACTCGTCCTCGTCGTCCGCTTCGAGCTCCTCGGCGCTCTCGATCTCGAACGGTCGGGTGAGATCGATCATCGGTTCCGGATCGGACTGATCGAAGAGCACCGCGCGCTTGGTCGACGAACTGCCGGCGTTCGCGTCTGCGTTCGCGTCGTCGCCCCGTTCGGACGGCAGCGTGAGCATGCTGCGCGCCTGGCGCCCGACGAAGCGACTCCCGGCGGCGAGGTACTGCACGACCTGGCGGAGCCCGGTGCCGAGCACGAGCAGCAGCCCGAGGGCGCCCACCGCCACGAGGACGATCGCGCCACCCGCGTTGCCGAGCCCGGCCCGCAACGGCGCGCCGATCGCGGCGCCGACCAGGCCACCGGCTTTGCGCAACGGCTCGAGCGAGCCATTCGACGATTCCGACCGGGCGAGATGGAACCCACCGACGACGGTTCCGCACACCAAGAAGAGGCCGAGACCGAAGCGCAGACCCCGCTTGGCGATCTCTTCGTCGTCGTCGCCGCGCCGCTGCACGACCGTCGATGCGGCGGCGGCCAGCGATGCGATCGGGATCAAGACCTTGCCCCGCCCGAGCAGGTCGGCCGCGGCCGTGTCGATCGCCCGGCCGATGGGCCCGACGACATCGGAGAACATCGCAAGGAGGCTCAGGAGCCCAAAGACGGCGAGCCCGATGGCGAGCGCGTCGATCCGGTGATCGGCAAGCTGCTCGGACAATTCATCCCGCCACGCGGCACGGGTCTTGACGCGGGCTTTCGCCCGCTTCCGTGCGCGCGCGGCCTTTGACTGACGGCGCGAAGCCATACCTCAAAGCTAACACCGGCCCCTTTGGCCACAAGGGGATCATGCTTCCGACCTGGGCAGACGAACTCAGGGCAGACGAACTCAGGGCAGACGAACTCAGGGCAGACGA
>JBEPUZ010000215.1:0-7940 GCA_041691275.1 Actinomycetota bacterium
GAGATGCTCGATGAAGAGCACCGCAAGCTGCGCGCCGACTTCTTCGGCGACGTCTTCGGCTTCTTCGACATCCCGATGATGACGATCGACCGGAAGCGTCAGGTCTTCCAGGTCCACAACATCGAGCAGTTCGTCTTCCTCATCGCCGACGACGGTGGCGCGGCCATGCAGTGCCCGCGCCTCGACCACTTCGGGCTCTCGGTCGGTGCGGAATCGGAGCTCGACGAGATCCTCGAGCGGGCCGAGAAGTGGAAGGCGAGCGACGACCGCGTCGACATCATCGCCAAGCACGTCGACGACCACGGCATGCTCGCCATCACGAGCATCTACGTGAAGTACCTGCTGCCGATGATGTGCGAGATCCAATGGTGGGACTACCACGACCCGAGCCCGGTGGCAGACCCGGGCGCGATAACAGTGAAGGACACCACTATGAAGGGAGATGCGTGAGCGCTCCGTTGCAGTGGGGGGCGTTCGCGCCGCAGGGTTGGAAGCTCGAGTACTCGGGCTGGTCGGCGGCCGACGCGTGGGAGCGCACCAAGGAGCTCGCGAGGCTCACCGAGGAGCTCGGCTACCACCACCTCTGGGTGTACGACCACGTCGAAACGGTGCCCCGGCGTGAGCCGACGCACATGTTCGAGGCGTTCACGATGCTCGCCGCGATCGCGCAGCACACGAGCACGATCAAGCTCGGGCAGATGGTCACGTGCGCGGCGTACCGCAACGCGGGACTGCTCGCCAAGGAAGCCGCGTGCGTCGACGTGTTCTCCGGCGGTCGCTTCATCCTCGGGATAGGCGCGGGTTGGTACGAACGCGAGTACCAGGCCTACGGCTTCCCGTTCCCGAGCGCCGGAACCCGGCTCGCGATCCTCGAAGAGACGGTCGAGGTCATCAAGAAGCTCTGGACCGAGGAGACGGTCACGTACCAGGGCAAGCACCTCACGTTCGACGGCGCGTACTGCGACCCGAAGCCGATCCAGCAACTGCCCGAGGTGTGGATCGGCGGTGGCGGCGAGAAGGTCACGTTGCGCATCGAGGCGCGCCACGCCGACAAGACGAACTGGCAGGTCGGGATCGAAGGCTTTGTGCGGAAGTCGAACCTGCTGCGCGGTTACTGCGACGACATCGGCCGCGACTTCGACAGCATCGTCCGGACCCACGGTCCCGACTGCCGGGTGTTCGATACCGAGGCCGATCTGAAGAAGTGGCTGGACTCTTCCGGCGGCGGATCACTGTGGGGGCGCGGCGACCCGGACGAATACGTGCGCGACAACCTCGTCGGCACCGCGGAGCAGGTCGCGGAGAAGGCGCAGGAGTTCGTCGACGCGGGCTGTCGCGAGTTCGTCCTCTGGTTCCGGGACTTCCCGTCGTCCGACAGTCTCGAGGCCGTCGCGCGCGACGTCGTGCCGCAGGTACAGCTCTGAGCGCCCCCCGGCGCTAGGTTTCGCATCCGTGACGACCCTCTCCGACGCGCCGTCGCGTAAAGCCGGATCCGGGGAGTCACCGTCCGGCGCGCCGCGGGTCTCTCCCGTCGTGCTCGCGGCGTTCGTCGCCATCGGCATCGCCGGGCTCGTGTGCTTCTTCTACACCCGGTCCGCGCTCTGGCTCGACGAGGCACTGACCGTCAACATCGCGCGCCTGCCCCTGGGGCAGCTTCACGCGGCACTGAAGCAGGACGGCGCGCCGCCGCTCTACTACTTCTCGCTGCACGTCTGGACGGGTGTGTTCGGGAGCGGCGACGTCGCGTCGAGGTCGCTCTCGGGTCTGTTCATGTCCGGCGCGGTGGTCGCCACCTGGTTTGCGGCCCGACGCTTCGCCGGCGTCACCTGCGCCTGGTTGGCGGTGATCCTGATGGTCGCCAACCCCTACGCCATCCGGTACGCGACCGAGGCGCGGATGTACTCGCTCGAGATCCTGCTGGTCGCGGCGGGATACGTCGCGTTCCAACGGGCGCTGGAGAAGCCGGTGGTGAGCCGGCTGGCTGTGGTCGCGGTGCTCGTCGCGCTCGTCATGTACACCCAGTACTGGTCGTTCTACCTGCTCGCCGTCGTGTTCGGCGCGCTGATGTGGACGGCTTGGCGCGGGCAACGCCGGGATGCCGCCCGGCGCGTCCTCGCGGCGATGGTCGTCGGTGGCTTGGCCTTCGTTCCCTGGGTGCCGACCTTCCTTTATCAGCGCGCGCACACCGGTACGCCGTGGGGGGAACCGACGCTGCCCGGCATTCCGTTCGGATACACCTTCCGCGACTTCGCGGGTGGCACGAGCGGGACCTCGGCCGACCGCCAGGAAGGCTGGGTCCTGTTCTTTGTTCTGATCCCGATGGCGATCGTCGGGATGTTCGGTCGCCCGATCGACGAGCGCCGGGTCGAGCTCGACCTGCACGTGCCCCGGGAGACTCGGTTGGTGGCGTACCTCCTCGGGGTGGGACTGTTGGTCGCGCTGACGCTCAACTATCTCGCGGGCGGCGCGTTCCAGTCGCGGTACAGCGCGATCGTCTTCCCGTTCTTCATCCTGCTCCTCGCCCGCGGCTTCACCATGCTGCGCGATCCCCGAATCCTGGCCGGCGTCCTGGCAGTGACCGTGGTGTTCGGGTTCGCGGGAGGCGCGCGCAACCTCTTGACCCAGCGGACGCAGGCGCCCGAGGTCGCGGCGGTGTTGCGGCACGAGGCCAAGCCCGGCGACCTGGTCGTGTATTGCCCCGACCAGGTGGGGCCGGCAGTGCACCGGCTCGTCCAGCCCGGGCTCGACGAGGTCGTGTATCCGAGCTTCGCCCGCCCGAATCTCGTCGACTGGGTCGACTACAAGAAGCGCCTCGCGGCGGCCAACCCGATCGCATTCGCCCACGAAGCGCTCGCACGCGCGGGGACGCACACGCTCTGGTACGTGAGCGCGCCCGGGTATCTCACGCATGTCGGTACGTGTGAGTCGTTGTCCGACGAGTTCGCGACCGCGCGCACGCGCGTGCAACGAACCGTCTCCAAGGACAAGATCTTCGAGAAGCCTGCCCTCCAGATGTTCGCCGCCCCGACGAAGAGCTGAATGCGCTTTCCCGGTCGCACGCTCCGCTCGGTGCTCGTGCCGTTCGTCGTGTCACGATTGATCGTGGTCGGAGCGCTCGCGACGATCCGTCACATCGTCACGACCGGCCATCTCACGCCGGTCCCGCTGCAACTCCACGAGGGTCTCCTTGCGTGGGACGCTTCGTGGTATCGCGACATCGCGCACGGCGGGTACGACCGGGTGGCGTCCGAGGGACTCCGGTTCTTCCCACTCTTCCCATACCTCGCGCGGGCGGTGTCGTGGTTGCCGGGCGCTTCGGCCGGGTTCGGGGTGGTCCTCGTCGCGAACGTCTCGGCTCTTGCACTCGGCTTCGCGCTCTACGCGCTCGTCATCCAGGAACGAAACGACGACGATCTCGCCCGGCGCGCGGTGTGGCTCGTGTACCTGGCGCCACCGGCGTTCGTGCTCGTCATGGGCTACGCGGAAGCGACGTTCATGACGCTCGCCGCCATCACCCTGATCGGCCTGCGCGCCCGGCGGTGGTGGGTCGCGGCGATCTTCGGCCTGCTCGCAGGCATCACCCGTCCGGTGGGCGTGCTGCTCGCGGTTCCGGCCGCGGTCGAAGGTTGGCAAAAGCGCGACGCGAAGGCGGTCGCGCCAGTGCTTGCGCCCGTGGTGGGTCTCCTCACGTACCTGGCGTGGGCCGCGCACCGTACGCACGACTTCTGGTTCCCGCTGCGATCCCAGCAGGACTCCACCCGGCGCGGCGAGTGGGTCGACCCCGTGCGTGCGGTCGCGCACAACGTCCACGAACTGTTCGCCGGGGACCACGTCAGCGCCGGATTGCACGCGTTCAGCGCGCTCGTGTTCGTCGGGCTGCTGGTCGTGATCGCGCGGCGCTGGCCTCTCTCGTTCACGCTGTACGCAGTGGTGGCGCTCGTCGTCGCGCTCAGCAGCCGGAACCTCGACTCGCTGGAGCGCTACGGGCTCGCCACCCTTCCCTTCGTCCTGGGCGGCGCCGACATGTTGGCCGAACCCGCGCGGGAACGGCTCGTGTTGTGTCTCGCAGGCGCCGGGCTCGTCGCCGCGGCGATGTTGGCGTTCACCGGCGTCATCGTGCCGTAGTCGGCGAGGGTCCGGTCGTGCCTCGGGAGCCCGGATCCCGGGTCGCCGATCACTACAATCGCCCGGTCATGTCGACCGCTGCCACCCCGGAACCCGAACTCTCCGTCGTCGTCATCGGCGCCGGCCCGGCCGGCCTCACCGCCGCGTATGAGCTGATGAAGGCGGGTCGGGCGCCGACCGTGACGATCCTCGAGTCCGACGACGTGGTCGGCGGGATCAGCCGGACCGTGAAGCGTGACGGTTGGCGCTTCGACATCGGTGGCCACCGCTTCTTCACGAAGGTGAAGACGGTCGACGATCTCTGGTGGGAGATCCTCGGTGCGGAGAACTTCCTCCGGCGCCCGCGCCAGAGCCGGATCTTGTATCAGGGCAAGCTCTACGACTACCCGCTCGTTCCCTTGAACGCGCTGCGCAACCTCGGCCCGATCGAAGCGGTCCGTTGTGTCATGTCGTATCTCTGGGTGCGTGTCCGCAAGCCCAAGAACCAGGACACGCTCGAAGGTTTCATCGCGGCGCGCTTCGGGTGGCGGCTCTACAGCCACTTCTTCAAGGCCTACAACGAAAAGGTCTGGGGAGTGTCCGCGTCGGAGATCTCCTCCGACTGGGGCGCGCAGCGCATCAAGGATCTCTCGTTGTTCCAGGCCATCAAAGACGCGCTCACGCCGAAGCGTTTCGGAGCGGGACGCGATAAGTCGAAGATGGTGACCAGTCTCATCGACGAGTTCAACTATCCGAAGCTCGGCCCCGGCATGATGTGGGAAGTCGCGGCCGAAAAGGTCGTCGCGGCCGGCGCCACGCTCGACTTCGACCGGCGCGTCACCGGGATCCGCCACGACGGCGGTGGCGCGACTGCGGTCGTCGCGGTGGGGAGTGACGGTGCCGAGCACGTGTACCCGTGCACGCACGTGATCTCGTCGATGCCGATCGGCGCATTGTGCCGCGCGATGGAGCCCGTGGTCGACGATGCCACACTCGCTGCGGCGGTCGACCTGCGGTACCGCGCCCACCTCACGGTCGCGCTCGTCGTCCCGCAGGAGTTCTCGTTCACCGACAACTGGATCTACATCCACGACCCCGACGTTCAAGTGGGCCGGGTCCAGAACTACGGGTCGTGGTCGCCGTACATGGTGAAGGACGGCCGTACCTGCCTCGGCCTCGAGTACTTCTTGAACGAGGGCGAAGGAATGTGGAACGAGTCCGACGCGAAGTTGGTCGACCAGGGCACCCAGGAGCTGTACCGGCTCGGGCTGATCTCGCACCCGGACAAGGTCGAAGCCGGGTACGTCGTGCGGATGCCGAAGGCGTACCCGGTCTACGACGACGTCTACGAGGGCAACGTCGACACGATGCGCAAGTGGCTCGCCGCGAATGTGCCGAACGTGTTCCCGTGCGGTCGCAATGGCATGCACCGGTACAACAACCAGGATCATTCGATGCTGACCGCCATGCTCTCGGTCGAGAACATCCTCCTCGGCACCGACCACGACGTCTGGACGGTCAACGTCGAGGCCGAATACCACGAAGAGCACGCCGACGGGGCCAAGCGCGGCCATACGGGACGAGACGCGCCCTTCCTACCTCGGAAGTAGCCGTCCTCTCGGAAGAAGGCGTCTCGGACGAAGGCGTTTCGGAAGAAGGCGTCAGCGACGGGCGAGGCGGCGGACGACCCGATCGCGCAGACCCCACCACGTGACGAGCGACATCGCCTCGACGACGATGCGCCACGACATCTTCGAGTTGCCCCGGACCCGATCGGTGAACGCGATCGGGATCTCCTCGAGTTTGCCGCCCGACGCGAGGACGCGATGGGTCATCTCGATCTGGAACGCGTATCCGGTCGATGCGGTCGTGTCGAAGTCGATCGTCTCCAGGATCGACGCGCGATACGCGCGGTAGCCCGCGGTGGCGTCCTTCACGCCCATCCCGAGACAGAACGCGGTGTAACGGTTCCCCGCGACCGAGAGCGCGAGTCGGTGGCGGGGCCAGTTCGGGACGCTGCCGCCGGGCGCGTAGCGAGAGCCCAGCGCGAGGTCGGCACCCCGTTCGACGGCGGCGAGGAGCCGCGGGAGGTCGGCGGGATCGTGCGAGAGATCGGCGTCGATCTGGATGAGGACGTCGAAGCCACGAGCGATACCGACTGCGTGGCCCGCCCGGTACGCGCTCCCGAGTCCCAGCTTGCGGGGGCGGCGCAGTACCTCGATGCTCCCGAGCTCGGCGCCGAGCGCCTCGGCCTTCTCTGCGGTCCCGTCGTAGCTGTTGTCGTCGACCACGAGGATGTGGGCGTCGGGGACGGCCTCGCGCACCCGGCGTACGAGCAGCTCGATGTTGTCGGCCTCCTCGTACGTCGGAACGGTGACCCAGACCCGTGAGCTCGTCATGACGATCGCGCCTGTACTCGGGGCCGGCGGGCGATCGCGAACAGGCCGGGTGTGTGTTCGTCGATGATCTCGGTCGAGAAGAAGTCTTGCTCGGAGATGCCCGAACCGATCCCGGTGCGGTCGTTGCCGAGCATCCGGTAGACGACAGGGAGCACGCGCTCGTACGCGTACACGTACGCGGCGCGTGGCATGTGCCGGCGCAGCTTGAACACGTCGAGGCGCAGCAGGCGTTCTCCGCTCGCGCGGCGCGCCGCGAAGTCGGCGTGGAGTGCGTCGTCACCTTCGAGTCCGAGACAGGTGACCTCGTCGAAGAAGAGCGAGAGGAGCGAGAGGAGCTGCGCGCGCTCGAAGAGGTATACGTGAAAGGGGTTCTCGAAGTCGGCGGGAGCGTTCGGCGTGATCACGAACGCGGTGCCGTCGGGACGGAGCACCCTTGACAATTCGGCGACGTGCGCGACCGGGTTCTCGAAGTGCTCGATGATGTGCGACGAGATGATGTTGTCGACGCTCGCATCGCGCAGCGCAAGCGCGCTGCCGTCGAACGTGCAGAAGCGCAGCGGATCGTCCGCCGCCTGCGCGCCCGACGCCGCGACCATCGTCTCCGCGCTGTAGTCGGCGCCAACGACGAAGCGACCGGTATCGATGAGTCGCCGGGTCTCGTCGCCGACTCCGCAGCCGACATCGACGGTCACACCAGTAGCCAAGCGCGCGAGTACCTCGCGGTAGCCCGCGTCGTGGAACGCGAGCAACGAGTCGGGCGTCGCCCCGTGCATCGGACGTTCCCCGGTGAGCTTCATGTGGGTCCGGCCCCGTCACCTCGCATACAAGCGTTCGAGCGTACAACGGAGCGCGGTCGACCGGTGGTCGTCGGGGTTCGCCTCCGCCGCCACGATGGCGTTCGCGGAGGCGCCTCCGGTGAGCCCAGCCGCGGCCGGGGACCGGCCCTAGACTCCCGCGCCGTCCTCGTTGTCTGTCCGTCCGTGCCGCGGAGGCTCTTTTCCTTGACCGATCCCGCCCGCGCCGGAGGCCGCGAAGTCGGCCGCCCGGGCGACATCGCCCAGCTCGGCGAGATCGCGGCCGCGGCCGGCCTGCGCCGGATCGCCATCCTCGCGTGGCGTGACATCGACGATCCCGAGGCCGGTGGTTCCGAGCTGCACGCGGCGCGCGTCGCCGCGCTGTGGGGTCAGGCGGGGATCGAGGTCACGATGCGAACGTCGTACGCGCCGGGATCGGCCCAGGTCAGCTGGCGCGACGGATACCGCGTGATCCGCAAGGCCGGTCGCTACCTGGTCTTCCCGCGCGCCGCGTTCAGCGAGATGATGGGCTGGCACGGAGCGAGTGACGCGCTCGTCGAGATCTGGAACGGCATGCCCTTCTTCTCACCGCTGTGGGCACCCTCCCGGCCACGCGCGGTGTGGTTGCATCACGTCCACGACT
>JBEPUZ010000216.1:0-7918 GCA_041691275.1 Actinomycetota bacterium
GGGCCGGGCGGGGGGGCCCCACACCCGGGGGTAAAACCCCCCCCCCCCCGCCCACACCCACAAACTGTTGGTGGGGATATCCGCGCTATGTGCCGAGAACTCCGACAACGCGGGCGACCGCAGAGGCGTCCGAGCAGATGATGTCTCATGCCGTTCCTACGGTTCCGCCGATGGAAACACCCTTGGCAACGTTCGAGCAAGAGCTCGCGTCGCAGCACGGACTCGTCACCCTCGCACAACTCCGCGATGGAGGCTTGAGCGAGGCCCGACGTCAACGGCTCGTCGACAATCATCTGCTGCGTCGGATCCGACCACGCGTCTTCGCGGTCGTGGGCGGCCGGAACTCGTGGGAACGAGGGCTACTCGCCGTGGTGCTGTCGATCGACGATGCAGTCGCGTCGCACTCCTCCGCTGCACGACTGTGGGGTTTCGAGCCACCTCCCGAAGCTCGGTACGAGATCACCGTGCCCCGAAGACGTCGTACGGAGATTCGCGGCGTTGCGTTCCACTCGTCGTGCGAAGTCCGAGAAGAGGACGTCGTCACACGCGACGACATCCCGTGTACCTCGTTCGAGCGGACGCTCGCAGACTGCACCACTCTGTTGAACGAACGACAGCTCGGTCGGGTGCTCGACGACGGGCTCCGGCGCGGCATTGCGTCGCTCCCGCGCTTGGCGAAATGCGCCGAACGGCTCGAATCCGGTCCGGGACGACACATGTCGATCGTCCGCGCGCTCCTCTTGGAACGCGGGATCGGGTTCGACCCGGGCGGTAGCCGTTCCGAACTCCATCTCCTCGACGTCTGGCGGGAAGCCGGCGTACCTCTACCGGTTCAACAGCAACGGGTGAAGGTCGGCCCGAAGACCTACCGGCCCGACTTCGCTTGGCCCGAAGCTAAGGTCTTCGCCGAGTACTACGGCCTCGCCTTCCACACCGGACCAGCCGCGGTCGCGGCCGACAGCGAACGCCTGACCGCGCTGTCGTCGGCGGGCTGGTTGCCGCTCGTCTTCACGCAAGGATCCACCGATCGCGACATCGTCGAACGCGTGACGGAGGCTCTCGGCCGCCGAGTCGTTGTCGGAGATATCAGCACATCGTGCTGAGAAGTCCGACAACTGTTGGTGGGGTTGTCGGTGGGGTTGTCGGTGGAGTTTCTACGCGGCCGACTTCAGCTTGACGTCGTCATGGCGCACCTGCGCGAGATGCAGCTTCACCAGGAGCCGCACCAACCACGAGCCCGGATCGATCTCGCCCTTGTTCAGCGCGAACCGGGCCGACGTGGGCGCGGCGTGGTGGTTGTTGTGCAGCCCCTCACCGGCGGTGATGAACGCCAACGCCTGCAGGTTCGTCGCCGAGTTCTTGTACGGCTGCGTCCCCTTGGTGTGACCGATCGCGTTGATCGCACCCGACAGCATCACGTAGAAGACCGCGTGCAAGCCGGCCGCGAGCAGCCCGGTGAGGAGACCGAAACCCAGGGCCCACATCGCGAGCACCAGGAGAACGATGCCGCCGCCCAGTCCGACCAGTGAGTAGTCGAACGCGAGCCGGTCGAGCCGGTCGGGCTGCAGGTCACGCGCGTACCTCTGGGTGTTGAGCTCGTCGGCGGCGACCCGCTTGTACAGGCCGACGTTGCCGAGCTGCACCCTCCAGAATCCGACCTGCAGGGGGCTGTGCGGATCGTCGGGCGTGTCGGTCGCGGCGTGGTGCTTGCGGTGCACGGCGACCCACTCGCGCGGGCGCATTCCGGTGCTCATCCAGATGATGACCCGGAAGGAAAACGCGGCGCCGCTCGAGATCGTCAGCGCCCGGTGCGACAACGCCCGGTGCAGGTAGACGGTGGTCGTGAAGATCGCGACCTGGGTGATGATGAATGCTGCGACAACAGCAGCGATCACATTGCTCGGCGGCACCGCAAGACATTACTACCGACTGGTCGGTAGGCGCCTGTCGGTAGCATGACCGGGTGGCGTTGCCCGTCGGTTCCGGTTCGACCAAAGACCTCATCCTCGAGGTCGCGCTCCGGCGCTTCGGTGAGCACGGGTACGCGGGCACGAGCCTGAACGACATCGCCGACGAGGTCGGCATCCGCCGGCCGAGCCTCCTGCACCACTTCCCGTCGAAGGAAGCGCTCTACCGCGCGGTGCTCTTCCATTCGTTCGCCGACTGGTCGCAGCTCGTCGAGGAGGCGATCGTCGGGACCCGCCAGGGCTGGCCGCAGGTCGAGCGCATGCTGCGCGCCGCGTTCACGTTCTTCGAGGACCATCCCGAGTTCGTACGTCTCGTGCGCTGGGAAGCCCTCGAAGGAGGACCGATCCTGCGCGACGAGCTCACCGTGCTCCTCCGGCCGCTATTCGATCGCGGCGCCGACTTCCTCGAGCGGGAGATGGACGCCGGTCGGCTTCGGCGGTACGACGCCCGCCAGCTCCTGCTCACCGGCTACGGCGCGGTGCTGTCGTATCTCTCCGACGGCCAGCTGATGACCGGACTGCTCGACATCGATCCGCTGTCGGCCGAAGCGCTCGCGATCCGGCGTGAGCACGTCATCGACGTGCTCCGTACCGCCGTCGCCCTGTAGCGCGCTACCAGCTCACGAGCTCACGCCAGCGGGTGAGCAGAGCCGCGTCGCCGAATACGTCGAGGGCGTCGACCCCCACGCGGCCGTAGAGGAACAACATCAGATCCGACGCCGTGCCCCGCGCTGCGACGTCGCCCTTGGCGTGCTCGCGGGTGATCACCGGGTCGTCGGCGCCGAGTCGCACGAGCCACTCACCGTCGGTGTCGGTGCAATGGAAGTGGATCGTCTCGCCCGTACCCCGCACGCGACCTGCCCACTGCCAGTAGGGGATGAGGTCGAAGAGCTCGTCGATCCCGTCGACCGCGGTTGGCGGTTCGACGGGTTCGGTGGTGCCCGCTGCGAGCTGGGCGTCGTAGCGGTGCACGACGGTCTCGTGGGCCTGGCGCCTCGCCCAGAAACCGCTCGTCTTGTCGGGCGTCCACGACCACAACTCGACGCCGGGGCCGGCTTCGGCGAGTGCATCGGCGAGCATCGGAACGCCGGCCGCGAACCAGTCGACGCGCTCGCCCGCCGGGGGCGGCTCCGACTGGGACCAGTGCTCGTCGCGATTCGTCGCACGATCGACGATGCCCCGGGCCACCCAGCGGTGGAGGCGCCCGAGATGACCGAGGAGATCCGCGACGCTCCAGTCGGGGCACGACGGCACTGCCGCCTCGACTCCGGCTTTCCGAGCCGCGGCCGCGAGCGCGGCGCCGTCGGCGCGGATCGATGCGACGTACGTCTCGTGGTTCACGGTCGAGCCTCGCACTTCACGAGCGGGAACCGGCGGGCGCGCGTTCGATGAGCTCGGGCCCGTTGTTGACCGGCTTGTTGACCAACATCTTTACCGGCCAGGCATCGAGCTCGTCACCCGGCAGCGGGACGAGCAGCTTGCCCAGCGCGTCGACGTCGTTGTTCTCGGGGTCGAGCCACGTGTCCCACTCCGACTCGGGCAGGATCACCGGCATCCGGTGGTGGATCGTGTCCATCAGCGCGTTCGGACCGGTGGTGATGATCGTGCACGAACGGATCCGGGGCGCGTCCTCACCGAGCTTCTTGTCGTGCCAGATCGACCACAGGCCGGCGAACGCGAGCGGCTCGCCGTCGCGGCGCTTGATGAACCACGGTTGGCGCGGCTTGCGGCCTTCGATCGTCTGCCACTCGTAGAACCCGTCGGCGGGGACGATGCAGCGGTGCCGGGCGAACGGCCGCTTGTAGGCATTGCTCGTCATTAGGCTCTCGGCCCGGGCGTTGATCATCTTGTCGCCGACCGCGAGGCTCTTCGCCCACGACGGCACCATTCCCCAGCGCACCACGTCGAGTACCCGCTCGCCCCGGCTCTCGGCGACCACGGGCACCCCGGCCCGAGGCGTCACGTTGTAGCTGGGCTCCGGATAGCTGGTCACTGCGGCGGTCGCCTCGCCCGCCTTCGGCTTCGACTTCTCCGCCTTGGTGGCGTCGTCGACCCGGACCTCGTCGACGTGGAAGCGCTCGGCCAGGATCGTCGCCGAGGACACGGAGACGTAGCGACCGCACATGGATACGAAGGTACCCAGCAGAAATGCGCGAACCGTGCTCGGGTGCCCGCCGTACACCTATCGACCTTGACAGATCGTCCGTCGGGGCGCACGATGAGACCGACCGGTCGGTTTTCTTTTCCGACCGAAGCCGCAGGAGACACCCATGGTCCGTACGACCGGCCCCCGAACCGCCCTCGGGACGAAGGGCGAGCGCACCCGCCAACGCATCGTCGAGCTCGCCGCGCCCGTGTTCAACCGCCAGGGATTCGCCGGCGCCTCCCTCCGGGACCTGATCGGCGCCACCGGGCTCGAAAAGGGTGGGATCTACAACCACTTCGGGTCCAAGGAGCAGCTCGCGCTCGAGGCGTACGACTACGCCATGAGCCGGGTGACCGAGAGCCTGGCCCGGTCCCAGGACGGCGCCACCGACGCCATCGACCGCCTGACCCGCATGATCCACGCCTTCGCCACGAATGCCCGCAAGCCCGAGGTCGACGGCGGCTGCCCGATCATGAACACCGCCATCGAGGCCGACGACACGAACTCGGAGCTCCGCGACCGCGCCCGCGCCTCGATGACGCTCTGGCACCGCCTCGTCGGCCGCATCGTGAAGGACGGCAAGGCGGCCGGCATCCTCGCTCCCGATCTCGATCCCTACGCGCTCGCTTCGACGATCACCGGCTCGCTCGAGGGCGCGCTGATGCTCGCCCGCCTCTACAGCGACCCCGCCCACATGGACAACGTGGTCCAGCATCTCGTGAGCCACGTCGCGACGCTTCGCGCCGACGCCGCGCCGCACACGGAGGTCTCACGATGAGCAGCCCCGCCACGAGCATTCCCGGACCGAGCAGTCAAAGTGGTGTCGGCCGCGTCGAAGGCGTCCGTTCCCGCACGATCAGCTGGACCGACCCGGCGCGGGCCCGCTTCCGCTTGCGCGGACTCGACGGCTACGAACAGCTCGCGGCGATGAAACGCGGGGATGCCTCGCCGCCGCCCGCGGTTGCACTCCTCGGGCTCTCGTTCGACGAGCTCGAGCACGGTCGTACCGTCTTCTCCGTCGTCGCCGACGAGCTGCACGAGAACCCGATGGGCACCATGCACGGCGGCATCGTCGCGACCTTGGTCGACACCGCGATGGGTTGCGCGGTGTCGTCGACCCTGCCGGCCGACGCCGCGTTCACCACACTCGAGCTCAGCACGAACTTCGTGCGGGCGATCACCCAGTCAACCGGCCGCGTCCACGCCGAAGGCCGAGTGGTGCACGGCGGCGGCCGCGTCGTCACCACTGAGGCGCGCGTCTACGACGACGCGAACACGCTCTATGCGCACGCGAAGTCGACGTGCCTCGTTTCTAGGAGAGACCGATGAACACGACCGAGATCGACATCATGTGGGTCGACGACACCGCGCTGACGGTGCGACCGATCGCCATCACCGACGCGGAACGACTCGCGCGCCTCTTCACGCGCCTCTCGCCCGCGAGCGTGCACTTCCGCTTCTTCTCGCCGATCACCCGCCCGCCGCGCTCGGCACTGCTCCGACTCGCCGACGTCGACCACCGTCGCCGCGACGCGCTGGTGGCGCTCGACGGCGATGAGATCGTGGCCGTGGCCCGCTACGACGCCCGGCCGACCGACGGCCCGGGCACCGGGAACGAGGCCGAGATCGCCCTCACCGTCGAGGACGCCTGGCAGCACCGTGGGGTGGGAAAACGCTTGGCCAAGCGGCTCGGCGCGCTCGCAGCGGAGCGGGGCTACGAAGCGTTCGTGGCCACGATGCTGCCCGACAATCGGGCCGCCCTCGGCCTCATGCGCAAGCTCGTTCCCGACGCTTCGGTCCGCTGGGCCGGCGGCGAGTACGAGGCCGCGATGCCGCTCGTCAAAGCGGGCTAGCGACGGTTCCTACCCGCGTTGGTCAGTGCGACGTGCCGTTGCGTGCGGGCCGGTCCGAGAGCCGGAACACGAACCGCAAACCCGACCACGTGTCGTCGACCGCGCAGACCTTGTTGTCGACGAGGCCGTGCGCGAGACCGAGCTCACGCACGATCTCCTGACGCAGATCGGTCGCGACACACGCGGTGCGTTTCGGGTACGCGATCCACAGTCCACCCGCGGGCGCGATCGTGCGCGCCAGGCTGTCGAAGCGCCGTTCGAGCTCGGCCCGTCGTGTCGCGAAGAACAACACGACGTCCTGCGCGCCGCGCGCTTGCGTGCGCAGACGCACGCCGTCGGGCAACGGATCGAGGTCCTGCTCGAATCCATCGGGGGCGCGCACCAACGCGAAACGTGCCCCCGGCTTGATGCCGAGCTTCTGGGGAAGGGGCGTCCCCGAGTACCCCGCCACGGGAGGCAGTCAAGCGCGGTTGAACGTTCCGGTCAATCAGGGCGGATCGCCCACGTGCCAGCGAGCGAAGCGCGGGACCTTCGTCGCGATGATCCCGACGCCGACAAGACACAGCAATCCACCCGACACCACCGACACCGTCGGCGTGAACGCGCTCGCGACGAGACCGCCCTCGAGGTCGCCGAGACGCGGTCCGCCGGCGACGACGAAGATGTTGATCGACGAGATCCGTCCCCGCAGGCCGTCGGGCACGGTGAGCTGCTGGATCGTGTTCCGGAACACCGCCGAGATCACGTCGGCCGCGCCCGCGATCGCCAGGAACAGGAGCGCGAGAAGAAGATTGTTCCCCACCAGCCCGAACGCGGCGATGGCCGCGCCCCAGATCGTGACCGCGACGATGATCGCCCGGCCCGGCCGCTTCACCCGCCCGATCCATCCCGAGCTGCCGGCACCGATGAAGGCGCCGAACGCCGCCGCCGCGAAGAGCCAACCAACCGCCTCGGTGCCCCGGTGGAACTGCTTGGCCGAAAGCACCGGGAACAGCACCCGAGGCATCCCGAACACCATCGCGACGATGTCGATCGTGAACGTCGACTGCAGGACCTGGCGGCCGCGCAGGAACCGGATGCCATTGCGGACCGCCGCGAACCCCACGTCTTCGACGTCGACGTCGGCCGGGATCGGCCGCTGGGGCCGCACCAGGAAAGCAGCCGTGAGCGAGGCGACGTAGCTCACCACGTCGACGCCGTAGGCCCAGGTGAGCCCGACCTTCGCCACGACGATGCCGGCGAGCGCGGGGCCGATGATGCCCGCGGTCTGCCACATGATCTGGTTCAGCGCCGCCGCCTGCGCCAACATCTCCGGCGGGACGAGCCGGGGCGTCATCGCCGAGCGGGTCGGCATCGAGATCGAGAGAAACGCGGCGCTCAGCGCGGCGGCGCCGTAGATCAGCGCCAACGGGGGATGGCCCAGATGCGCGCCGAACAGCAGAAGGGCCGATGCCGTCATCAACCCGAGCTGCGCGAACAGGAGGAGCTTGCGGCGGTCCCGCTGGTCGATCTGCGGGCCGAATCCGATCGACACGAAGAGCATCGGGACGAGCTGGGCCAGACCGATGAATCCGACCGCCAACGACGAACCGGTCAGGTTGTAGACCTGGATGTAGAGCGCGACCAGGGTGAACTGGCTGCCGATCTGCGAGAGCAGCTCGCCGCCCCAGAGCAACCGGAAGTCACGCGAGACGCGCAGCGGCGTGATGTCGATCGCGAGACCCCGCACCCGACCGGCAAGGACGCCGCGCCGACCCGGTTCAGGAGCGGTCACAGGACGCGGAACATTACCGACGCGAGGTGGGTTGCAAATCCCGACTTCACTACTGGCGTTTTGACGGGTGGGCGACCTAGCCTGCCCGCAAACAGGAACGACAACCACGAAAGAGGCACGACATGGCGCTGCGCCTGGGCGACGAAGCCCCGAACTTCACGGCCGAGACCACCGAAGG
>JBEPUZ010000217.1:0-7874 GCA_041691275.1 Actinomycetota bacterium
TTCGTGAGTGGTGCGCTCGAGGGCATCCGCGTCCTCGATCTGGGTACGCGCATCGCGGCACCGTTCTGCGCCGGGTTGCTCGGTGAGCAGGGCGCCGAGGTCATCAAGATCGAGCAGCCGCGTGGCGGCGACTTCATGCGCGAAATCGGCCCGTTCGTCGACGGTTACTCGTTGTTCTGGGCGGTCGAGGGCCGCGGCCGCAAGAGCGTCACGATCGACCTCCGTACGAGCGACGGACAGGAGCTCTTCCGCAAACTCGCGGCGACGGCCGACGTCGTCGTCGAGAACTTCCGGCCGGGAACGCTCGAAGGGTGGAACATCGCACCCGATCGTCTCGCGGAGCGACTGGTCACCGTGCGGATCTCGATGTTCGGCCAAGACGGTCCGTACACACTGCGCCCGGGCCTCGATCGGGTCGGCATCGGTTACGGCGGTCTTTTGAACCTGACCGGATATCCCGATCGACCGCCCGTGCGCGTCGGCGTGACGATCTCCGACTACCTGACCGGCGTGTTCGCCGCGCACGCCGCGGTCGCGGCGCTGTACGCACGCGACGCGAGGGGCAACGGTGGCGCGGTCATCGACGCCGCGCTCTACGGCTCGGTGCTGCGCATCCTCGAGTGGACGTTGCCCGCCTACGACCGGCTCGGCGTCGTCCGCAACCGTGAAGGCAACCGCCTCGCGAACTCGGCGCCCCTCGACAACTACCCGAGCGCCGACGGCAAGTACGTGTGCATCGTCGCCGGCTCCGACGTGAATTTCTCCCGGCTGTGTGAGGCGATGGACCGACCGGACCTGCTCGACGATCCGCGCTTCGCGAAGTTGTCGGACCGGGCGCAACACGGTGACGTGATCAACGGCATCGTTGCCGAGTGGACGTCGACGCTCGACGCTCGCATCGTCGAAGAGCGCTGCGTGGCGTACGACGTTCCTGTCGCGACCGCCTACACGTCGGCCGACATCTTCGCCGATCCACACTTCGACGCGCGCCACGACCTGGTCACCGTCGACGATCCCGTCATCGGGCCCATTCGCCAGCAGGCCCCGTACCCGCGCCGGGTCGGAGAGACGCCGGAGCCGCCCACCGGTGCGCCGCGCCTGGGTGAGCACACCGACGAGGTGTTGGCCGAACTCTTGTCGATGGCGCAGAGCGACATCGACGCGCTGCGCGAGAAGGGCGTCGTGTGAGCACCCGCGCCATTCAGGACGGACTCTTCGAGACCGACGACGACGAAACGATCGCATTGATCGGCGGGTTCTCCCCGACCAGCGGCAAGTTCCACTTCCCGTTGCTCGACACGTGCCCGTACTCGGGCGCGACGGACGTGCAGCGCGTACTGCTGTCGAACGCTGCGACGCTGTGGGCGTGGACTGCGGTCACGGCCGCGCCGCCGGGATACACGGGCCCGGTGCCCTACGGATTCGGAGTGGTGGAGCTCGTGCACGAGAAGCTGCGCGTCATCACCCGGTTGCGCGAGTCGGATCCGAGCCGACTCGAGTTCGGTCAACCAATGACGCTCGTCGCCGACGAACTACCGGACGGAGTATTGACGTGGGCGTTCGCATAACCGGCGTCGGCATCCATCCGTTCGGCCGGTTCGAGGGCAAGACCCCGACCGACATGGGCGTGCACGCAGTGCGCGAGTCTCTCGCGGAGGCAGGAAATCCCCCGTTCCAGGCCGCGTTCTGCGGCACCGCATACGGCGGCGTCGCGTCGGGACACAAAGTGCTCGGCGCGCTCGCGCTCACAGGCGTGCCGATCGTCGACATCGAGGCCGGGTGCGCGAGCGGTGGGGCCGCGTTGCAACTCGCGGCGGGCGCGATCCGCGCCGGCCAGTACGACTGCGCGCTGGTGTTCGGCGTGGAGAAGATGCCGAAGGGCATCATCCGTTCGTCGTTCTTCGAACCGTGGCGCGAAGAAGGTGGGCTCGCGGCCACACCGGCGTATTTCGCACTGCGCGCGCAACGGCTGATGCGCGAAGCCGGGCTCGACAAGGAACACCTCGCCCGGGTCGTCGTGAAGAACCGGCGCAACGGCGTGAACAACCCGAATGCGATGTTCCGCAAAGAGGTGACCGTCGAAGAGGTGCTCGCGTCGCGGCTCGTGTGCGAGCCGCTGCACCTGTGGATGCTGTGCTCGCCGAACGAAGGCGCGGCCGCGCTCGTCCTGCAGAAGGGCGATGGTGGGGTGCAGCTCGCGTCGGCCCGGCTCCGGTCCCACCTGCCCGGCAGCGTGCTCGGTGAGGCGACTCCCCTGTCGGGCATCGACGACACCGACATCACTCCACCGTCGACCCTCGCGGTCGAGGATGCCTACGCGGAGGCGGGTGTCGGACCTGACGACGTCGACGTGGTCGAGTGCCAGGACACCGACGCGGCCCGCGAGCTCCTCGCGTATCAGGAGCTCGGACTCTGCCCGCCCGGCGAGCAGGCGAAGTTCCTCGACGAACCGAGCGTGGTGGTGAACCCGAGCGGCGGCCTGTTGTCGAAGGGCGAGCCCCTGGGCGCATCCGCGCTCGGTCAGGTCGTCGAGCTCGTGCACCAGATCCGCGGAGAGGCGGGTGCCCGTCAGGTCGACGGTGCGCGCGTCGGTCTCGCCCACACCGTCGGCCGCGGCGCCAACGCCGCCGCCATCATCGTCACCCGCTGATCCGCGTCCCGGCGGCGGCCCGCGCCCGCTGCCATTCGACGTAGAAGCCGGGGTCGTTGGCGTCGTAATGCTTCGAGAGCCGAAACATCTCGGTTGCGCCCAGCTCCTTCTCCGTTGCGACCATGAACTGGTTGCGCGCGGAGCCGTGGATCGCTCGTTCTCGCGAAGAGACCGGAAACCCAAGGTCATCGCGCTCGAGCTCCGGAGGTTGGGAATCGACATGGCGCTCGACGAAGGACCGAAAGCGCGCGGGGTCACCGACCGCCGACGCGAGGATCTCGACCACGAAGGCGTTGACCGAGCACAGGGATGCGTCGGCGGCGTCGCGAACACTCTGCTGCAGCTGGAGTGACATCCGGATGTGTATGACTCCTCGACGCTGTTCGCGTGGCATGCGCGAAACCTATGACCGCGATGAGACAGCTACGCGAAATTGTGTGGCTACTACGGGTGACAGCCCTGGGGCTGTCATATGGGCTGTCACCGGTGGTAGCCACACAATTCTGGACGTACCGCGTCAGTGGGTTCTGCGTACGTCGAGTCCGCAGACGCGGCTCAGCGGGGGCGGAGGAACCAGCCGCGGGGATCCCAGCGGCGGAGGGCGCCGACCTCGTCATCCGTCGGGGCGACGAGCACCGGAAGGTCGCCCGCCGGCGCTTCCAACTCCCAGCCGCAGAGCTCCTGCACTTCGGCGAACGTCACCCCGGGCGCGAGCGCGGTCACCTGTAGCACGCCGACGCGCTTCTCGAACAGCGCAAGGTCGGTCACGAGTGCCTGCACGTGCGTGCCCGGCGACGTGACGTAGTCGCAGTCGGCGACGGTTCGCTGCGGGGTCAGGGTCGCAACGACGACGTTCTCGACCGCGGTGCTCGCGACGTCGTTGCCGCCGCCGGAGCCGACGAGGAACGGGCGGGGCAGGATCGTCGTCGAGTTGATGTTGCCGAAGCGGTCGACCTGCGCACCCCCGAGACACCCGATTGTCTTCGTGCCCGCTCCGCCGACGAGCGCGCCGAGGACACCCTGCGCATCGGTGAGCATCGTTGCGGTCGGGAAGTTGCGGTGGTTCAGGACGAAAGGGTCGCCGAGCGTCGCCTTGTAGTCCCAGAGCCCGATCTCGGCTGTGAGCTTCACCTCGGAACCCGCGTCCCGCGCGATCTGTACACCGAGCCAGGCGGCGAGGTTCGCGACGCCCGCTCCGGCGAGCACTGCGTGGGCACCGGTCGCCGTGACCCGCGCCGCGAGATGACGCGCGCCCCAGACCGCAGCGCGTTCCCATCCGTTCACCGGCGCATCCAGGTCGGGCGGATACGCCGCCGCATCTTCTCGCCACGACTCGGGATCGGCCTTCGCCCGCAACGCGGCGACCCGAGGCGCGCCGAGCTTCTCGATCCACTGCTCCTGCGACTCGACCTCGAGCACCCAGTGCCGGATCCAGGCGTCGTACTCGTCGTCGCCGGCACGCGTCGCAGCGCGGGCGTCGACCCAGAAGTCGTAGTCCTCTCCGTAGCCGTCGACGGGAACCGCGCCGGTGTACAGGCCGCCCGGATGCGCACCCATCGGACACTCGACCACAGCCAGAACCAGGTGGGCGGGGATGCGCACGAGATCCGACCACGGCCGCACGTCGTCGACGATCTTCTCGACCGTGACGATCACCCCTCGGCGGGCGGCAAGCGCACCCCACACCCCTTCGAGCAGCGGCGGGTGCACCACCACGTTGCCTTCGCGATCGGCGACGAGCGCGTGCATCAACGTGACATCGGGCACGAGCGGCGCGAGCAGGCCGACCTCACCGAACGGAGTGTCGGCGCGCGCGAATGCGTCGTTCGCCTCCATCGACGAGCCCGCGATCGAACGGGTCACGATCGCGGGCAGCCCGCGCGCGGCCGCTTCGAGGCGCTGAGAGAAAGCCAGGAACGACCAGTGCTCGACCTCGACCTCGCCCTGCTCGTAGGCCCGAGCGAACCAGGGGTTGGGGGTGAAGTTCGGGAATGTGTCCCCTGAGTATCCGGTGATCACCTTCCGGACGAGTTGACCGCGAAAAAAGAGTGCGCCGAGGCTCGAGAGCGACAGCATCGCGAGGGTGAATCCGGGGTCGCGCCCCCACCATTGGCGGACGACTTCACGCGTCGCCGCGGTCCACCGGGTGTGGCCCACGACGGGGTGGATGACGTCGCCGGCCCGAACGTGCCGGGCCACGGCATCGGTCAATGTCGCAGTTTTGTCCACCATGTCCGAAAGTTATCGACCCCAACGTGCCGATAGCCTTTTTCTCGTGGTTGTACATGCCTTCACACCCCAACCAACCGGCCATCCAACCGGCCATCCAACCGGCCATCCGATTGCCGAGGCGCGCACGGCTGCAACCGCGCCCAGCGAGGCCGTTCGACCTGCGACCGGACGGCGCTATCGCGGTCTCTCGGCCGAGGAGCGCCGGATCGACCAGCGGCGCCGGTTGGTACGCGCCGCGATCGACGAATTCGCGGCTCGCGGCTACCACCACACCTCGGTCGAGGACATCGTGCGCAGCGCCCGCACCAGCCGCACCGCGTTCTACTCGTTCTTCGACAATCGCGAAGACGCCATGTACGGCGCATTGCAGACGTGCTTGCGGTCACTCCTCGACACGGTGCGATCCAAGATCGAGAGCGCCGCGACCGAGGGCAACGTGACCGACCTCGGCGTGCGGGCGTACGTCGACTTCCTGATCGCCGATCCGGCCGCGGCCCGAGTGATGCTTCTCGAAGGCGTCGGAACGTCGCCCGAGGTCAACGCCCTCCGGATTCGCATCCGGCGCGAGATCGCCGAGTTGATCCGCGGCCTCTGGGCGCGCACGAATCCCGACGCGGCCAACGGCCCCCAAGCCGCAGTGATCGCGGTGGGAGTCTTCGGCATCCTCTACGAGACGATGGTGCACCTCGCCGAGACCAACCGCCTGGCCGAGGCGCCGGTGCACATCCCGGCGCTCGTCACGGCCATCGATCGCGTCCTGGCGTAGCTTCCCCGGAGTGAAGCTCGGCATCGTCACTCCCGGACTGACGCTCCTTCCCCGCGCCCACGCGCAGTGGGAGGAGACCGCGACGTTCGCCGACGTCGTCGGCATCGTGCAGGAGGCTGAGCGGCTCCGTTACCACCACTGCACATGCAGCGAGCACGTCGCCGTCCCGGTCGACATCGCCGAGGTGCGCGGTGGCCGCTACTACGACCCGCTTGCGACCTTCGGCGCGCTCGGAGCACTCACCACGACGATCCGGTTCGCGGCCCACGTGCTCGTCCTCGGATATCACCACCCGCTCGCGATCGCGAAGCGCTACGGCACCCTCGACGTCGTGACCGGCGGTCGGGTGATCCTGGGCGTGGGTGTCGGATCGCTCGAGGAGGAGTTCGAGCTCCTGGGCGTGCCCTTCGCCGACCGCGGCGCCCGCGCCGACGACGCGATGCGCGCGCTGTGCGCCTCGCTCTCGCAACGCCGCCCCGAGTACCACGGTGACTACTTCGACTTCTCGGGCTTCCTCGTCGAGCCGTGCGCGATCCAGGACCCGGTTCCGATGTGGGTCGGCGGGCGGACGTATCGATCGTTGCGACGCGCGGTCGAGCTCGGTGACGGCTGGGCTCCGTTCGGCCTGCGCACCGCCGAGCTCACCGAGATGATCGCCAAGGCGCGTGCGACCGACGCGTGGGCGGCGCGTTCGGAACCGATCGACGTCATCGTGCAGAACGAACATCCGCTCGACCCGCTCGCCGAACCCGAACGTGTCGCCGAGCAGCTCGGGCGCTTCACCGAGATCGGCGCGACAGGAGTGAACGTACGCTTCGTCCACCACTCCCCCGAGCACTACCGCGAACAGCTCGCCGCCCTCGCCGCCCTCGCCCCCTGAAAACTCCACCAACAGTTGTCGGACTCTTCCGCACATAGTGCGGATATCTCCGACAACTGTTGGTAGGTAATCTCGGCGGATGCGCATCGCCGTCCTGGTGAAGCAGATCCCCAAGTTCGAGGAGATGCAGCTCGGCGCGGACGGCCGCCTGCAGCGCGACGGCGTCGAGCTCGAGCTGAACCCGTACTGCCGGCGCGCCGTGAGCCAGGGCGTCGAGCTAGCCGCGGCGCGGCCGGGATCACACGTCACGTTCATCACCCTCGGTCCGCCGAGCGCGGAGGACTCGCTGCGGGAGTCGATCGCCTGGGGAATGCAACACGACGTCGCCACCGACGGCGTCCTCGTCACCGATCCCGCCTTTGCCGGATCCGACACGCTCGCGACCGCCAGAGCACTCGAGGCCGCGTTGGCCCGCGCGACCCGCGACCAGGGCGCCCCGTTCGATCTGGTGCTCGTGGGCCGCAACTCGGTCGATGCCGACACCGGTCAGATCGGTCCCGAGCTCGCGCAGCTCTGCGACATGCCGTTCCTCAACAGTGTCCGCCATCTCTCGATCAACGGCCCGCTCGTCTCCGCCCGTTGTGAGCACGACGACGGCTGGTTGGAAGCCGAGGTACAGCTCCCCGCGATCCTCTCGTGCGCGGAGCGACTGATCGATCCCGCCAAGGTCGACGACGCCGGCCGCGCCGCGGTTCCCGCCGACCGCATCCGCCGCCTCACCGCTGCCGATCTCGGCGCGGGTCCGTGGGGACAAGCGGCGTCACCCACGTGGGTGGGCGACGTGAAGCTCATGACCGCAACGCGTGCGCAGTTGCGCGATCCCGATGCACCGCTCCCCGACCAGGTGCGCGAGGCCGTCAAGCGGCTGCACGAGCGGGGCGCGTTCCGAGACGGGCGCCGGCCCGCGACCGACACGCACACCGACGCGCACGCCGTCGCTCCGTCGCGCCCCGGCGAGCCACTCACGATCGTCGTCGTCGAACCCGATCGGCTGCACGACACGCGCGAGCTCCTCGGCGCGGCCGCGCGCCTGACCGGGAACGTGTTGGCGATCACCGCCGACCAACCGCTCCCGTCCGGGCAGCTGAGCTCGTGGGGCGCCGATACGATCACGAATCTCGAGGGTGCGGGCGCCGAGGAAGACATCGCTACCCGCGTCGCGCAACTCGTCGAGCACATCCAAGCCGTACGGGTGACCAGACCCTGGGCGATCCTCACGAGCTCGACGGCGTGGGGCCGCGAAGTCGCGTCGCGGATTGCGGCCCGGCTCGGCTCGGGCCTCACCCGCGACGCGGTCGCGCTCGAACGCGTCCCCGCACCCCAGGTCGCGGGGAAGCCCGCGGTCC
>JBEPUZ010000218.1:0-7806 GCA_041691275.1 Actinomycetota bacterium
CTTCTGCTCGTCGGTGCCGTACGCGGCGAGCATCTCCATGTTGCCGGTGTCGGGCGCGGCGGCGCCGAACATCTGCGGCGCGGACGGATACCGCCCCAGGATCTCGTTCAGGAGACCGAGTTTCAGCTGTCCGTACCCGGGGCCGCCGAGCTCCTCGTCGAGGAAGATGGCCCACAGTCCCTGGGCCTTCACCTGGTCCTGCAGGCCCTTGACCAGACCGCGGATCTTCGGGTCCTGCGACCGGACCGCGTACGGGAACACGTACTCGAGCGGCTCGACCTCCTCCCGGCAGAACTGGTCGACCCAGTCGAGCTTCGCCTGGAACTCGGGCTCGGTAGAAAACTCCCAGGCCACAGCGTCTCCTTGTCGTTGGTGGGTCCGATCGATTCCGACACCGATCCGACGCTACGCCCTCCCGGGGGCGGCCCGCCCGTCGATCGGATCGGCCCCGACGATCCGGCGCCGGACCAGGTCGAGGCACGCGTCGACGCCCCGCTGATCGCCCTTGCCCAGAGAGAACGGCAGGTCCAGCACCGGAAGCGCCTTGATCCGCAGCGCGGCCTTCTCCCGTAGGAGATCGTCGGCGCCGTACGCGTCGAGCGCGGTCCGGAGGATCAGCTCGTCGTTGAAGCCGGAGAAGTCCTTCGACTCGTCGTAGTACGCGACGTCGCCGAGATCGATGACACCTATCGAGCGGTCGGGGCCGACGATCAGGTTCCATGGTCCGAGATCGGCGTGGCTCAACTTCGGTACGCCGCCGAGCCGTCGCATCTCGTCGGGAAGCTCGCCGAGGATGAACGTCTCGATCCTGCGCTTGTCTTGCGTCGAGAACGCGGCGACGAGCGTCGACATCGCGTGCTCGAGCGCACCGGCGTAGATCGAGATCTCTTCGTCGACATTCACGCTTGGAGCACCGTCGAGATGCGCGTCGTGCAACGTGCGCAGTAGACGTCCGAGCGCGGCGCCCGCGGCCTTCCTCACATCGGGCTCGAGAACCGCGCCGACCGACAACGGTTCGCCGACGACGCCCACGTACCCGAAGTACCCGAGATCGGGACCGACCCAGCGAACGCGCGGTGTCGGCACGCCGGTATCGAGATCCTCGAGCAGCCGCAGCGCGGCGATCTCGTGCCGGTACTGCGCGATCACTCTGGGTGCGCGCGGAAACTTGAACACCGCCTCGCCACCGTTCACGACGTAGACGCGACTGTCCCAACCCTCGTCGACGTACGCGATCCGGCTGTGCTCGTCCAAGACGAGAGCGCGACGGATGATCGACTCGTCCTGTTGTCGTTGAACGGCTGTCACCACTGGACATTCATCGCGATTCACGATCGATCGGTGCTCGGATCAGTCGACGAGGCTCGAGACGATCGAGTCGAGGAGCTCGTCGTCGATGACCCGGTCGGCGAACAAAGCGCGGTGATAGATCGGGCCGACCAGCTGATCGACCGCCGCGCTCAGCGGAACCTGGAGCCGGTGCGGCTCCTCGCTCAGCCGCGCGGCGATCTCGGCCCGCCGCGGTTCCACGACCCGGTTGCGCAACGATTCCGCGAGCTCCGGATCGGTCGACGCCTCTGCGATCAGCGCCGCGAGCACTTGCCGGACCCGCGGCTCCGAGAGTGCGCTACCCACTTCGTGCACATAACTGCACATGTCGCGGTGCAGGTCGCCCGTGTGCGGCACCGGATGCGACTTGAACACCTCGGCCATCGCGTCGGTGACCGCGTCGACGCGCGATGTCCAGTAACGCGCGAGCGTGTCGGTCGACACGCCCGAGCGGGTCGAGATGGCGCCGTAGGTGAGGCTCGACATGCCCGCGTCGGCGAACAGCTCGAGGGTGGCACGCGCGAGTCCCAGGCGAACCTCGGGATCGAGCCGCCGGGCCGCGCCTTGGACGAGGTCGTCGAGTTCCTGCGCGTCACGGGCGCGAGCGGGAAGGAACAGATACGCGACCGCGGCGCCGAGCAGCGCCACGACCGCGGCCACGATCAGCGCATGATCCATGGCGTGAACGAAGGCGTCGTTCGCAGCCGCGACCACTGCCCCTCGCACCGACACAGGCAGGTGCGTCGCGGCCAGCGCGGCGCCGCCGACCGAGTCCTTCACCGCCTTCGCGGCTTCGGGTGAGACCTTCTGCAACGCGCCGTAGTTGACGTTGTGGACGATGCGGTCCGTGTACGCGGCAGTCGCGAGACTGCCCATGATCGCGACGCCAAGCGCGCCCCCGATCTCGCGCGTCGTGTCGTTCATCGCCGAGCCGACACCCGCCTTCTCCGGTGGCAACGAACCCATGATCGAGTCGGTCGCGGGCGCCATCGCGAGGCCCATGCCGATGCCGATGATCACCAACACCAACGCGACGAGCCCGTAGCCGCTCGTGGCCGTGCTGCGGGAGAAGATCGCGAGCGCGATCGCGACGAAGATCAGCCCGAGCGTGACCACGCGCTTGGTTCCCGCAAGCGAAACGAGCCGCGCGCTCAACGGTGCTGCGACCATCAACGCGGCCGCGACCGGGACCAGACCGACACCCGACTTCAGCGCGGTGTAGCCGAGCACGAACTGCAAGTACTGGCTGATGAAGAACAGCGAGCCGAACATCGCGAAGAACACGAGCGTCACCGCGATCGAAGCGGCCGTGAAGCGCGCGTTCTTGAAGAAGGTGACGTCGAGGATCGGATGATCGGTGCGTCGCTCCCAGAGGACGAACGCGGTCAGCAGCACGACGGCAACGCCGAACGCGACGAGAGTCTTGACACTCGCCCACCCGTTCGTCGGCCCGTCGATGATCCCGTAGAGGAGCGTGACGAGCCCGACCGTCGACATCGCGGTGCCGACGAGGTCGAGCCGGGCCGCGTGCTCGTCGCGCGACTCGGGGACGAAGACGAACGCGGCCCCGACCGTCACCACGATGATCGGCACGTTCACGAGGAAGATCGATCCCCACCAGAAGTGCTCGAGCAGGTACCCGCCGACGACGGGCCCGATCGCGACGCCCAGTCCCGACACGCCGGCCCACAGCGCGATCGCCCGCGCCCGTTCCTTGGGGTCGGAGAACACGTTGACGAGGATCGAGAGGGTTGCGGGCATGATGAACGCGGCGCCGAAGCCCTGCAAGCCGCGCAGCGGGATCAACGCGTTCGCGGTGCTCACCTGGGAACAGCCGAGCGACCCGAGGGCGAAGATGAACAGCCCGACGATGAAGCAGCGCTTCCTGCCCAGGCGGTCTCCGGTGTTGCCGGCGATCAGGAGGAAGCCGGCGAACACGATCGTGTAGGCGTCGACGATCCACTGCAACTGGCTCGACGACGCACCGACGTCACGAACGAGTGTGGGCAGTGCGACGTTGACGACAGTTCCGTCGATGCCGACGATCAGCAACGCCAGGCAGAGCACAGCGAGGATGACGTAGCGGTTGTCGTGTCCGGCGACCTGCGCGCCCGCGCCGCTGTCGGTCGGAGCCGGCAACGGGATCGCGGCCTCGGTCGTCGTCATGCGTCTCCGCGATCGTCTCACAGGTCGCACCGCGAACCAAGGAAGGTGTGAACCAGCGATTGACCAGTGTCTCGGCTGACAGACTCTCCGGCATGCGTGTCGGCGTCGTGATGCTCCCGACTGATCCTTGGCCCGAGACACAGGCGCGGGCCCGGCACCTCGACGCGCTCGGCTACGACCATCTGTGGACGTACGACCATGCGTCGTGGCGCCGGTACCGGGGCCGGCCCTGGTTCTCCGCGATCCCGTGGCTCACCGGCCTCGCGTGTGCGACCGACCGGATCGGTCTCGGGACGATGGTCGCCTCGCCCAATCTCCGCCATCCCGTGACCCTCGCCCAGGACGCGGTGACGCTCGATCACGTGTCGAATGGCCGGTTCGTGCTCGGGGTGGGTGCGGGCGGGCTCGGCTTCGACTCCACGCTTTTCGGCGCGGAGAAGTTGTCACCCGGAGAGCTGGTCGCGCGGCTCGGCGAGTTCGTCGAAGTCCTCGAACGGCTCTTCGCAGAACCGACGGTCTCGTTCGACGGCACGTACTACACGGTCGACGAAGCGGTCGTCGCGCCGGCGGCCGTGCAGGCGCCGCGCGTGCCGATCGCCCTCGCGGCGGGCGGACCCAAGGGTCTCGCGCTCGTCGCGAGACATGCCGACGCGTGGATCACCTTCGGCAGCACGACGACCGGCGACCTGAGCATGGCCGGCACCGACGACGCGGTGCGCCGGCAGTCGCAGCAGCTCGAAGCCGCGTGCGCGGCGATCGATCGCGATCCGGCGTCGATCCGGCGCATCTACATGGTCGGTGCGACCGAGGAGCGGCCGCTCGCGAGCACTGCCGCCTTCGACGACTTCATCGGTCGCTACGCCGCGCTCGACTTCACCGACGTCGTGTTCCACCATCCCCGCGCCGACGATCCGGTCTGGGACGAACCGGAATCGATCGTCGACGAGATCGCAGCCGAGGTCCTCCCGCGCTGGCGCGACTAGCTCAACGAGCGGCCGTGGTCTTGGTCTTGCGGTAGGCCCAACTGCGGAAGAACCGGGTCCGCAACCAGTACCGACCGCCGCTGTACGGCAACTGCGTCACGACCTTGCCCGCGGGCGTGCGGAAGTAGTTGTGACACCCGGCCGTCCAGACGGTGCCCGGCATCGCGGCCTGGAGCTTGCGGTTGTAGCGATCCATCACGCGTCGGCGTACGTCGAGCGCGCCGATCCGGCGACGCGTCATCGTGCGCAACGCACTCATGACGTAGTTCGCCTGCGCTTCGTGGATGAAGATGATCGAGTTCACGCCGTTCGTGTTCGGCCCGTAGAGCATGAACAGATTCGGGTACCCCGCCACGGTCACGCCGAGGTACGCCTCGGCCCCGTCGCTCCAGTCGTCGCGCAACCGGCGCCCGTCACGACCGTAGAAGTCGACCGCGGTGAGGTACTCGTTTGCGCGAAAGCCGGTGCCGTAGATGATCGTGTCGACCTCGTGCACCTCGCCTTCACCCGTGCGCACGCCGTCCTCGGTGATCTCCGTGATCCGGTCGGTGACGAGGCGCACGTTCGGGCGCATGAGCGCGGGGAACCACTCTCGCGAGATCAGCGGTCGTTTGCAGCCGACCGGATAGTCGGGCGTGAGCTTCGCCCGCAGTTCGGGATCGGTGATCTTGCGCTCGAGATACGACTGCGCGAGCGCGGTCATCATGACGGTCTGCTCCGCGTCGGCCCGGAAGTTCGCGCGTTCGTACGTCCACCAGACCTTCCAACGCTCCCGCCGGGCCGCGAACGGAACCCGGGCGAACCGGCGTTGCTCCTCGGTCGTGAACGGTCGGTCGAGCCGGGGCGTGATCCAGATCGGCGAGCGCTGGAACACGGTGATGTGCTCTACCTCCGGCGCGATCGCAGGCACGTACTGCACCGCGCTGGCGCCCGTACCGATCGACGCGACCCGCTCCCCCGCGATCGACTTCGAGTGGTCCCAGCGCGACGAGTGGAACGACCGGCCTCGGAAACGCGCCGCGCCCGGGATGTCGGGCACGACCGGGCGGTTCAACATGCCGAGCCCGCTCACGATGACGTCGGCGGTGAACGTCTCGCCCGTCGCGGCGCGCAGTGCCCAATGCTGTGCGCTCTCGTCCCACCGCGCTTCGTCGATGCCGACCCGGGTACGAAGATGCGGACGCAACCCGTACTGGTCGGTGCACCGTTCGAGGTAGGCGAGGATCTCGGGCTGCGTCGCGTACGTCCGGCTCCACCACGGGTTCAACTCGAAGGAGAACGAGTACAGGTGTGACGGCACGTCGCACGCAGCGCCGGGATATGTGTTCGCGCGCCACGTGCCGCCGACGCCGTCGGACTTCTCGTAGATCGTGAACTCATAGCCCGCGCGCTCGAGCTTCACGCCCATCGCGAGCCCGCCGGCACCCGCCCCGATGATCGCCACCGTCGGTCGGCGCCGCGCAGCTCCCATCGGCAAACCCTAACGAAATCGTGCTCAGTCGGTCGCGAACGTCGACATGCGTGTGGGCCGAACCGCTTGCGCGACAGTGCTCCCGACGTACGCGACGCCGGCCGCGACCAACGGTGCGAGGAGGAAGAGTTCGACCACCGTCATCAACGGGAACGAGATGTGCGCGGCTTCGCCCGGCTTCACGATCGCCATGAACACGACCGCGACCGGAACGAACCCGGTCGGGATGGCCACAAACGCGCCCGCGGCGGCGAGCAAGCCCGCCTTCCACGCCGAGACCGATCGCATCGTGGCCGGCCGCGCCCCGAGCGACACCAGCACGTCACGTTCGTCACGGGTCTCCGCCGCCGACAGCGCGAGCGACATGCCCAACACGATCAACGCGATCAGCACGACGACGCCGGAAACGATCGTACGCACGGTCGCCGTCGACACACGATCACCGCCGGGCCCCGCCCACGCGATGTTCGTCACTGCGGAGGTCGGCGGCCCGTTGAACGACGACTGACTGATCACCTGGATCGACGCGTTCTGCGACCGATCGAGCGGTTTCGGCGTCTGGATGATCACGCCCGCGTCGACGACCGTGAGCCCGAGAGACGTGGCTTTGGCGGGAGTGATGAAGTACCCGTCTGCGTCGCCGGTACCCCGGACCGGGTCCTGCGCGATTGCAGCTGTGATCCCACGGGGCGGATCCGTCCCGACCTCGATCTTCTGCGTGGTCACGCTCTTCGCGGTGTCGCGCACGCTGATCGCGCCGGCGCGCCCCAACGCGGCGTCGTCGCGCGCCGAGAGACCGAGCATCCGCAAGACGACCGGATCTGTAACCGTGACGAACTGCGGCACGAAGGTTCCGTCGGCCCGGGGCGGTGACAACGTGACCGCGCCGATCCCGGGCGCGAGCTCGACTTTGCTTCCCTTCGGTGAGACGCTGTTCCAATCGACGCCGACGACCGCCCGGCGTGTGCTCCACTGCGCGCCCGGGAGCACCTTGCGCAACGTGTTGTCGACCGACGCAGGGAGAGGAAGGAACGTACGGGTCTGGCCGTCGAAGGCGAGATCGCCGTGCGAGACGATGAGGGTGTCATTCGGCATGTAGGGCGAATCAGTCGTCTTCGACCCGACGTGCGATTCGACCGCGGTACCGATTGCGACCGCGCCCGCGTTGATAGCCGCCAGCGCCATGACCACTGCCGCGCTGCGGGCCCGGCTCCTCACGATGCTGCGGATTGCGACCCGCGCCGAACCCCGCGCCCGGCGCGCCAGACCACCGAGACCCGCGACCACGACCGAGCTCGCGCAACACGCGCCCGCGAGCACGAGCAGCCCACCGAACACCGCGCTCAACGCGAGGCCGTCGCTCCGACCTTGCCCCGATGCGGTTCCGACCAGGACGAGCACGAACACCCCACTCCCGAACAGGGCGAGACCGATCGGCACGAGCCGCTTCGGCAGCTGCCCGAGCGGACGCCGCCCCGCGAGCGCGCTGAGCACCGGGACGCGCGCGGCCGAGCGGGCGGGAATGAACGCGGCAACGGTCGCGGTGATCGTCCCCGTCACGAGAATGGCCAGGACGTCGCGCGCCGACCAGACGTATGGACCCGGATCGTGATGGATCCACGTCGCGAACTGCCCGCTCATCAAGACGAGCAGCACCACTCCCACCCCGAACCCGAGCATGCTCCCGATTGCGCCGGTGAGCAGCCCCTGGAGCGAGAGGGTGCGTCGCAGCAGCTTCTCGTCCGCACCGTTCGCCGACAGCTGCCCCAGCGTCACCAGCTGCCGGCGGGCGCCGACCGCGAACGCACCCGAGATGACGATGCCCACGATGGCGAGGGCGACGATGCCGCCCACGAG
>JBEPUZ010000219.1:0-7796 GCA_041691275.1 Actinomycetota bacterium
AAGACCGGCTCGGCGCAGCGGAAGACCGGCTCGGCGCAGCGGAAGACCGGCTCGGCGCAGCGGAAGACCGGCTCGGTCAGTCGTCGACCAGTTCGCACGGATACTGCGAGAGACACGACACGCACCAGAGCTCGGGCGCGGCGATGACGGTCCGCGAACCGGGCGTGTCCCACGACGGCGGCACCAGGTAGACCCGCCGGACGAGCACCAGATCGTCGTCCGGGATAGCGCAGTTGTCGCAATCGCGGGTGGGCATGCCCGCATTGTCCCCCACCGGCAGGGCCGCCGGTGGCACGGGCCGCTGGTGGCAGAACGGTGACGTGGGTACGCTTTGCTTGCTGCCGGGAGCCGAACGTGCCCTGGACGGTGGAGGTAAGCGGAGATGACCGCGAACGCGAATTCTTCTGCACGTATGACCGCGCCCGGAGTCGCGGCGCGCAAGGGTGGTGAGACGCCCTTGGTGATGGTCACGGCGTACGACGCGCCGTCGGCTCGTACCGTCGACGCCGCCGGCGCCGACATGATCCTCGTCGGCGACTCGGTCGCGATGGTCGTGCTCGGGTACGACGACACGCTGCAGGTCACGATCGACGACATGGCGCACCACGTCGGCGCGGTCGCCAGGACGAAGCCGAGCGCGCTCGTCGTCGCCGACCTCCCGTGGCTGAGCTACCACGTCAACACCGCCGAGACCGTGCACAACGCGGCTCGGCTCGTTCGGGCCGGCGCGGGCGCGGTGAAGCTCGAAGGCGGGCGCAAGCGCCTCGACGCGGTCAACGCCATCCTCGACGCCGAGATCCCCGTGATGGGTCACATCGGACTGACGCCGCAGTCGATCCACGCCCTCGGCGGTTTCAAGGTGCAGGGCAAGCAGCTCGACGCGGCCAAGTCCCTCGCTGACGACGCGGTCGCGCTCGCCGACGCGGGCTGTTTCGCGCTCGTGTTGGAGTGCGTCCCCGACGCGGTTGCACGCGTCATCACGGAGTCGGTTGCGGTGCCCACGATCGGGATCGGGGCGGGCCGCCACTGTGACGGGCAGGTGCTCGTGTGGCACGACCTCCTCGGCTTCGCCGGTCCGGATCACCGTGCGCCGAAGTTCGTGCGCGCCTACGCGAATCTCGAGGAGCTCGCGACCGAGTCGATCGAGCGTTTCTGCGCCGACGTGCGCGGCGGCACGTATCCCGCGAGCGCGGAGACGTACCACATGACCGATCGCATGGCCGACGCCCTCAATCTCTACGGCGCGACGGCCGATTCCGAGCCCGAGCTCGCCCAGTAGTCGGTGCCGCCCCGCGTCCGTATCGCGGCCGCGGCCGTCGTGGCTCTGGGTGCCCTCGCGGGGATCGTCGCGCTCGTCGTCCACATCCGTTCCGACGAAAGTGGCGTGGGACGTCTGCACTTCGCCGCGACGAGCCCGGCAGGCGCACCCTTCGGCGAGTTCGACCAGACGCGCGTGGGACTCGGTTCCCGGTGCCTACGGGTGCTGGTCGCGCTCTCGCCCGCGCAAAGGACGCAGGGACTCCGCGACGTGCGTTCGCTCGCGCCCTACGCGGGCATGTTGTTCGTCAATCCGAGCCTCACGACCGCGCGTTTCACGATGGCGGGCACGCCGATGCCGCTCGAGGTCATCTTCTTCGCCGCGGACGGCGCTCCCGTCGACGACAAGAAGATGGAGCCGTGTCCGCAGGGCTCCGACGCGACGTGCCCCGAGTACGCCAGCCGCGCGCCGTATCGATACGCGCTCGAGCAACCCACGGCGTCCGCCGCCGCATCCGGCACCCTCGGCGCCTGCGCCGCATGACGGGTGTCGCCCCGTCACTGCGGGCGCTCGGGTAGCTGTCTCACGGGCCTTGTAGCGTCAGCTCCGATAGGTCCAGTCGAGGTGATCTGATAGCTTCCCCCGGTTCTCTCACAACCGAATCCTGCCCCCACGACACCGTAATTTCGGTGGACAACGGGGCCCGCTGCGGCCTGACCGGGCGGCCCGAAGGAGGTACCGGCGCATGACGCGTCCGTACGAAGTCATGATCATCATCGATGCAGACCTGGAAGAGGAGACGATCCGGGCCGCAGTCGAGCGGTGGCTCCAGCTCATCGAGTCGAATGGCGCGGAGCGCGGCCACGTCGACTTCTGGGGCAAGCGCCGCCTCGCCTACGAGATCAAGCACAAGGTCGACGGCTACTACGTAGTCCTACAGGCCCGAGCGGAACCTCAGGCGATGGAGGAGTTGCACCGGACGCTCTCCCTGGCAGATGAAGTGATCCGCCACATGGTGTTGCGCATCCCGGAGAAGGTCTACGGACCTCCGAAGGCTGCGGGCGCCGCTGCGGGCGGCAGGCACTAGGGAGTAACGACATGGCAACCGATACCAACAGCATCACGATCTCCGGCAACATCACCCGTGATCCGGAGATGCGGTACACGCCGAGCGGCGTCTCGAAGGTCACCTTCGGCGTCGCGGTGAATCGTTCCTGGCGAAATCAGCAGACTCAGGAATGGGACGAGCAGACGAGCTTCTTCAACGTCGTCGCTTGGCGTCAGCTGGCCGAGAACGTGGGTGCATCCCTCACCAAGGGTGCCCGGGTCGTCGTCAGTGGGCGACTCGAGCAACGCAGCTGGGAGACCGAGGCGGGCGAGAAGCGCTCGATCGTCGAGGTCGTCGCCGACGACGTTGCACCGAGCCTTCGCTTCGCGACGGCGGAAGTGCACCGGGTCGAGCGCAGCGGACCCGGAGACGGGGGAGGTGGCGGCGGCGGCGGCGGCGGTCAGTCACGTGGCCCCGCCCCGGCCCCCGCGGCCGCGCCCAAGACAGAGGGCAACTACGACGACTACGGCGAAGAGCCGTTCTAATCCGATAAGGACCTCGAATGGCACAGCGTAGAGAGAAGAAGGCGCCCCCCGGCAAGGAGCGGCGCCCGATCAAGAAGAAGACGTCGATCCTCATCACGGAGAGCATCGACTACATCGACTACAAGGACGTGAACCTGCTGAGGCGCTTCATGTCGGAGCGCGCGAAGGTCCGGGCCCGGCGCGTCACGGGCAACACGCAGCAGCAGCAGGTCGCGGTGGCCCGGGCGATCCGGATCGCGCGCGAGATGGCCTTGCTTCCGTACAGCGTGCGTCAGGTGACACAGCGTTCCAAGGGCCGTCGCGACCGCGGGGATCGAGGCGATCGTGGAGACCGGGGCGACCGCGAGGGCGAGTTGCGCGACATTCCCGGCCCGATCCGCGACGAAGAGCGTCCGTCGGGCAACGACGAGAGCGTGAACGGCGCGGTCGACACCGAGGTGAACGAAGGCGCGCTCGACCAGGCCACCATCGACCAGGTCGAGAGCGAGTTCAACGGCAACGACGGTGACGGCGCTTCGAGCACGGGCGACGTCGAATGAGGATCGTCCTGCGCGACGACGTCGACAATCTCGGCAAGAAAGGCGAGGTCGTCGACGTAGCCGACGGCTACGCGCGCAACTACCTCGTTCCGCGTGGTCTCGCGCTCAAGGCGTCGGCCGGGAGTCAGAAGCAGGCCGACGCGATGAGCCGGAACCGGGTGGCGCGCGATCGCCGCGAGCGGGAGAGCGCCGAGGCGTTGGCGGCCCAGTTCACGGGCCGCACGATCTCGATCAAGGCCCGGGCCGGCGGCGAGGGTCGCCTGTTCGGATCGGTCACCGCATCCGACATCGCCGAGGCGGTGCAGAAGCAGACCGGCGCCGAGATCGACCGCCGCAAGCTCACGCTGGACGAGCCGCTGAAGGAGCTCGGCGGCGTCGACGTACAGGTTCGCCTGCACCCCGACGTGGTCGCGACTGTGCACGTCGAGGTCGAAGCGGCCGACTGACCGGGCTCGCTCGGCGCGCGTAGATCCCTGATCCGCGCGCGCTCGATCGTCAGAATCACATGCGTGTCACTCATCGCTGCCGCCTGCCCCGGCCGGGTTATGCGCCAAAGAATTATTCGCGGCCTCATCCTGTGGACACGTGCAGATATCCACAGCGAAATGCGGCATGTGGATGACCTGCAGATCGTCCGGACGTGCCGGGGCAACCACTGCTTTCGGCGAACGGTCATCCGCCTGCCAGCGGCGATTCCGGCCGTCGGCCCGTGCGGGAAGCGACGTCGGTCGATGGCGCACCCCCCTGTCATTGTCCACAGGGTTGTGGATCGAGAGATATCCCCCGCGCGGGCCCTGCAATCCACAACGTTGTCCCCTTCCACCCCACAACGACGGCGTGCGAAGGTCACCGCTTTCGGGGAGATCCGGGTCCCCACCTTCGGCGAGATGAGGTAGCGACGATGGTCTCGATCGAGGATGCGCGACGGCGGGCCGGCGGCGCGCGTGTTCCGCCGCACAACCTCGAGGCCGAGGAGTCGCTGCTCGGGGCCATGATGCTGAGCCGCGAGGCGATCACCGCCGCGGTCGAGGCCAGGCTCGAGTCGAGCGATTTCTACAAGCCCGCCCACGGCACGATCTTCGAAGCCGCCTACGGGCTCCACAGCCGGGGCGAGCCCGTCGATCCGGTGACGGTCGCCGAGGAGCTTCGCCGCGCCTCGCAGCTCGAGCAGCTCGGGGGCCGCCAGACCCTCGTGCGTATCCAGGCCTCGACCCCGGCATCGGCGAACGCGGCCCATTACGCCCAGATCGTCGGCGAGCTGTCCATGCTCCGTCGGCTCATCGAGACCGCGAGCGGCATCCAGGAGATGGCGTACGCGGCCGAGGACGCCGTCGACGAGACCCTCGACCGGGCCGAGGCCGCGATCTTCGAGGTGGCCGAGCGGCGCGTCGCAGACACCCTCATGCCGCTGTATCCCGCGCTCGAAGAGACGATGAACCAGCTCGAGGCGCTGTACGGCAACCAGGGCGACATCGTCGGCACTGCCACGGGCTTTCGGGACCTCGACGCGCTGCTGCTCGGCATGCAACCGTCGACGCTCACGATCATCGCGGCCCGACCCGGGCAGGGGAAGACCTCGCTCGCGCTCGGCATGGCCCAACACGTCGCGCTGATCGGTCGCAAGCCGGTCCTGTTCTTCTCGATGGAGATGGGATACCTCGAGCTCACGAAGCGACTGCTCGCGGCCGAGGCGCGGGTGCAGTCGCGCAAGCTGCAGACCGGCAAGCTCTCCGAGCACGAGTGGCCGCGCGTCAACCAGGCGATCGGCCGGCTCGCGGAGGCCCCGTTCTTCATCGACGACAACCCGCACTGCACCGTCATGGAGATGCGGGCCAAGGCACGGCGGATCAAGGCGCGGTACGGCGATCTCGGGCTGATCGTCGTCGACTATCTCCAGCTGATGTCGACACCCGGCCGTTCCGAGAACCGCCAGGTCGAGGTCTCCGAGCTGTCGCGCGGGCTGAAGATCCTCGCCCGCGAGCTCGAGACGCCGGTCATCACGCTCTCGCAACTGAATCGCCAGCTGGAATACCGCCAGGACAAGCGGCCGATGCTCGCCGACCTCCGCGAGTCGGGCTGTCTCACCGCCGACACCGCCATCACCCTGGCCGACGGGACCACGGAGACGATGGGCGCGCTACACGAACGCGACGCCCGCGACGTCGAGGTCCTCACCCTCGACGAGCATCTTCGGCTCGTACCCGGCCTCATGTCGCACGTGTTCTGCAGTGGCGTGAAGCCCGTGTTCGAGCTGCGGCTCGCGTCGGGTCGGCGTGTCACCGCCAGCGCGAACCATCCTTTCCTCACGCTCGACGGCTGGGTGCACCTCGCCGACCTCGCCGTCGGCGGTCACGTCGCGTCGTCGCGCCGGAGCGGGGCCGAGGTCGACGCCCGGAACGACTCGATACCGCGCGAGGTGTGGGACTACATCGAGCGCAAGGGCCTGCTCGTCAACGGGTCACTGCGCGCCCATGATCTCGTCGAACGGTTGAACGGCTCGGTCGCAGGTCGTCATCGCGTCTACGAACAGGGAGTTTCGCGCTCGCTCATGGGTCGCATCGCCGAGACGCTCGCCGATCCCTTCCTCGTCGATCTGGCCGCGAGCGACGTCCTGTGGGACGAGATCGTCGCGATCGAAGCCCGGGGCGACGAGCCGGTGTTCGACGCAACCGTTGCGGGAACCCACAACTTCGTCGCGGGTGACATCGTCGTGCACAACAGCATCGAACAGGACGCCGACGTGGTGATGTTCATCTACCGCGACGAGTACTACAACCCCGAGTCGGATCAGCGTGGTCTCGCCGAGATCATCATCGCCAAGCACCGCAACGGACCGGTCGGTGCCACCAAGCTCGTCTTCAACGGCGACTACACCAAGTTCGACGACGCCGCCCACGAGTGACGCACTGCCGACGCTTCGGAAACGCACACTAGAAGAGCTTGAGATCGGGATCGATACCGCCCCGGAGCAGGTGCAGGTCGATCTCGATGCACGTGATGCCCTTGCTCTCGGCGTACACCTTGGCCTGGGGCTTGATCGACTGCGCGACGAACACGCCGACCGTGGGCGCGAGACCCGGATCGCGGTCGAGGCGCTCCTGGTAGCGCAGGAGCTGGTCGACGCCCGCGATCTCGCCCATCCGTTTGACCTCGACCACGACGGTGCGGCCTTCGCCGTCACGGCACAGCAGGTCGACGGGTCCGATGTCGGTCGGGTACTCGCGCCGGATCAGCACGAAGTCGTCGCGCAGGGCGGCGACCCGCGCCGCCAGCAGCTTCTGCAACTCGGCCTCGACGCCGTCCTTCTCGAGCCCGGGGTCGATCCCGAGCTCGTACGACGAGTCGTGCACGACCTCGTGGAGCTCGATGTGAAGCGTCTCGCCCTTGGGCGTGCGCGCGACGATCGCGCCGTCGGTCTCTTCGATCGTGCACGGCGGGTTCATCCAGTTGAGTGGCTTGTACGCGCCGGTCTCGGAGTGGATCGAGATCGAACCGTCGCCCTTGCACAGCACGAGCCGCGTCGCGGGACCGAGCCGGGCGCCGAGCTTTCCTTCGTACGTCACCGAACAATTCGCCACGAGCAACCGCATCGAGCGAGTCTGCCACGCCCGCTCCGTCGGGCTCCTGGGCCGACCGGTAGCCTCGCCGCAATGGTTCCGATCCTCGGGGCGTCCGGCAGCTTCTACGACGAGGTGCTCCGCGAGCTCGTGTTCGCGCTCGGGGCCGCGCTGTTCGTCGCCAACGGTCTCGCGTTGTTGCGTCGCCGTCGGGATGCCCAGGAAGTGGCGCGCCGAACGGTTGCGAAGAGCCGACCCGGAAGCCCGGTGCGCGGATACCGCCGCTCGAAGGATCAGGACCTGCCCGCAGCGCCGCTCGTGCGCACGGTCACGTATCTCCTCATCGGTTTCGTCGTGATGGTCGCCGGGCTCGGCGCGATCCTCAACAAGTAGCCCCGGGGCGGGCGCGCAGCTCGACGCCGAGACTCAACCGTGGACGGGAGGGCGGCGGTCCCTCCACGGGCGCGCGGTCTCGAGTTGGGCGGCGACGCGCAGCAACACGTCTTCGCGTCCGTACGCGGCGACGAGCTGTACGCCGATGGGGAGGCCGTCGTCGTTCCAATACAGCGGCAACGAGATCGCGGGCTGGCCCGTGACGTCGAACGCGGAGCAGAAGGTGACCAGGCGACCCATCCGGGTGCCGACATCGGGACCGGTGTTCATGGGTCCGATCTCGCCGAGGCGCACCGGTGGCTCGGGGCTCGTCGGTACGACGAGCACATCGTGATCTTCCCACCATGTCGACACCCGCCGGGTCCAGGCCTGGAGATCCTCGATCGCACCTGCGTACTCGATCCCCGTGATCTGCGAGCCCATCGCTCCGAAGAATGCGTTGGTGGGTTCGAGCTC
>JBEPUZ010000220.1:0-7793 GCA_041691275.1 Actinomycetota bacterium
GGCACCTGCACCGTGCGCGCCGATCAGATGGGCAGCGTCACGGTGAACGCGGCCGCACCGGTGTCGCAGAGCTTCGCAGTCACCAAGCTCCCGCAGACGATCGCGTTCACCGCGCCGGCGAACACGACGACGGCGCACTCGCCGATCACGGTGACCGCGACGGCGTCGTCGCATCTCGTGGTGACATTTGCGACCTCGACGCCTTCGGTGTGCCGCGCAGGCGGTGCGAACGGCGCCAAGATCACGCTCGTCGCAGGCGGCACATGTGTCGTCCGGGCCGCGCAGGCGGGCAACGCGATGTTCGCGGCGGCGCCGGCCGTGGCCCGGCAGTTCATCGTCGGCAGCCCGGTGGGCACGGCTTCGCAGTCGGGCTACTGGATGCTGGGATCCGACGGCCGGGTGTATGCGTTCGGGAGTGCCGTCAACTTCGGCAGCGCATCCGACTCCGCGGTCGCACTCTCGGCGCGCCACGACGGGGCCGGCTACTGGATAGTCGACGCGTTCGGGAACGTGCACGCCTTCGGGAGCTCCGCGTACTTCGGCGGGCGGCCCGCGCTGCTCTCGGGCGAGACCGTGTCGACCATCTCGAGCACGCCGAGCGGCAAGGGCTACTGGCTCTTCACGACCCTCGGACGCGCATTCGCGTACGGCGACGCGCACTTCTTCGGTGACATGCGCGCCGTGCACCTGAACGGCCCGGTCGTCGCGTCGGTCGCGACCCCGAGCGGCAACGGCTACTACATGGTCGCTTCCGACGGTGGGGTCTTCAGCTTCGGCGACGCGCACTTCCACGGCTCGATGGGCGCGACCCGCCTGAACCGACCGATTGTCGGCCTCTCGCCTACTCCTGACAACCGCGGCTACTGGCTCGTCGCGTCCGACGGCGGCGTCTTCGCATTCGGCGCACCCTTCCGGGGCTCGCTCGGAAGCGTCGCGTTGAACAAACCCGTGAACGGCCTCGTCGCGTTCGGGAACGGCTACTTGATGGTCGCGTCCGACGGCGGCGTCTTCGACTTCTCGAACAAGCGGTTCGTCGGCAGCCTCGGCGGCAACCCGCCGTCGGCACCGATCGTCGGCATCGCGACCAACGGCTCCGCGTAGACCTGCGCCCGGCCGATCGACCTGGTCAGTGCAGGAATCGACCGGGGTGCGCGCCGGTCGGCGTGCCGTCCCGCGTCGCGACCACGCCGTTCACCACGCTCGCGCTCACACCGGTCGCGTCGGTGACGAGCCGGGTGCCGTTCGCGGGCTGGTCGCGCACGTACCGCACCCCGGTGGTACCGATCCGATCCGGATCGAACAGCACGAGGTCGGCGGCGAGACCGAGCTGCACGCGGCCCCGGTCGGTGAAGCCGAACAGGTCGGCTTGATCGGCGGTCAGCATCCTGATCGCCCGCTCGAGCGAGAGAATCTCGCGCTCGCGCACCCAGTGCTGCAGCGTCCAGACCGCGTAGCAACTGTCGGTGTTGAACTGCACGTGGGCACCGGCGTCGGAAGCGCCGATCATCACGCCGGGCTCGCGCAGCTGCGCGGCCATGCACTCCTCGTCGGCGTTCGCCATCGCGGTCGCCACCTGGGTCTCGAAGTTGTCGGCGAGCGCGAGATCGAGCAGGTAGTCGATCGGGTGCAGACTGCTCTCCCGCGCCGCGTCTCGCACTGACATCCCCACGACGCGCGGGTTCGAAGGCGAGAAGCGGATGGCAACGTGCTCCCAACGTCCGGAGAAGACCGGAGTCGGAGCGATGCGATCGGCTTCGTCACGGACACGGGCGCGGGCACCGGGATCGGCGGCCAGCGCACGTACCGCATCGGCATCGCCGGCGCGCACCGCCCGGGCCAGGGTCGGCAGGCAACGCACGAGGACTCCGGGGCGATCGAGACGGGTCCAGAGCTCGAACGGGCGCGTCGAGATCTGAGGTATGACGCGCTCGCCATCCGCGCTGCGCGCAACCGTCTCGTGGATGATCTCGCGACCGCCACCGGGATCGGCCCACGTGTCGAACATCGGGCCGACGACAACCGGGCGACCACTCGCGCGCGCCAGGCGCAGGTGCCAGTCGAGATCCTCGGTCCGCACGGCGCGATCCGAGGCGAGCAACGCGGCGGGCGCCATCGCAAACACACCCGGGCCGCGGCTCTGGCCCAGCACCGCGCAGATCGCGAGCAGTTCCTCGTCGCCGCAGACCTGACCGGGGAGACGGGTACCGCCGGGTCCGACGTTGTCGGACACCTGGTCGGTACTGAACCCGACCGCACCGAGATCCAAGGCGCGCGCGACCAGCGCCGCGATCTGACCGATCTCCTCAGGTGTCGCGACCCGCTCCCGTGCACCCTCGGGACCCATCACCGCAGCGCGACTCGCGACGTGACCGGCGTAGGTCGCGAAGTTGGTCAGGACGGACACGCGCTCCAGGCGTGCGAAGTACTCCGCGACGGTCGACCACTCCCACGGGACGCCTTCGACGAGCGCTTCGCGTGGGATGGCTTCGACCGTGCTCATGACGTCGATGACGTAATCGCGCGTCGCGTCGTCGACCGGCGCGAGCGTGTACCCGCAGTTTCCAGTGACCACTGTCGTCACTCCATAGCCCGACGACGGGGTGACGTCGGGATCCCAGAAGAGATTCGCGTCGAGGTGCGTGTGCGGGTCGATGAATCCCGGCGCGAGGCACAGCCCGCGGCCGTCGATCTCTTCGGCTCCCGTGCCCGCCGCACCGATCGCGGAGATGACCCCGTCCCGGCAGGCGACATCGGCTTCCCGTCCGGGAGCACCCGTGCCGTCGATGACCGTCGCACGGCGGATCACGAGGTCGTGATCGGGCATCTCGTCCCCTCCCGATGGCCGCTCCGGACAACCGCCGAGTTGTCGTAGCGTGGGCCGCGTCGCGCACCGTAGTCGCGGCCGGGGATCACATGAGCGGCGAGCACATGAACGGCGAGCACATGAACAGCGAGCACATGAACGGCGAGCACGCGAACGGAGACGGAAGAACGGCTCTGGTCACGGGCGCGAGCCGGGGAATCGGCAAGGCGATCGCGATCCATCTCGCTCGGGCCGGCTTCGACGTCGCGATCTCGGCGCGCACGCTGCACGAAGGCGAGGCCCGGGAGCACTCGTCGACACTGACGAAATCCGACACCTCTCCCCTCCCCGGGTCACTCGACCTCACCGCGGAGATGATCGAGAAGGAAGGCCGCCGCGCGCTGCCCGTCTTCATGGACCTCACCGATCGATCGACGCTCGAGCCCGCGGTCGACTCGGTGCTCGAAGCCTGGGGACGCATCGACGTGCTCGTGAACAACGGCCGCTACATCGGTCCGGGGCACATGGATCAGCTGCTCGACACGCCGGTCGAGCTGCTCGATCTGCACCTCGAGGCGAACGTCATGGCGCCCGTGATCCTCACGAAGCTTGTGTTGCCGCAGATGCTGGACCGCGGCGACGGGTACGTCGTCGTCATCACCTCGGGCGCGGGCGCGTCGAACCCTCCGGCCCCCGCCGGTAGTGGCGGTTGGGGACTCGGCTACGCGATGTCGAAGGGCGCGGTGCACCGGCTCGCGGGGATCCTCGCGGTCGAGCTCGGCGACCGTGGCATCGTCGGGTTCAACCTGCATCCCGGCTTCGTCACGACCGAGCGCATCCTGATCGACATGGCCCCATTCGGTTTCGACGCCAGCACCGGCGCGCCGCCCGACGTCATCGGCGCCGCAGCCGCGTGGCTCGTCACCGAACCCGAAGCACGAGCGTTGAACGGTGAGTGGATAGAAGGACAGGAGCTCTGCGCGGAACGCAACCTCCTCCCGGGATGGCCGGCATGAACGCGACCGACGTCGTGCGCACGAGCCTGCTCGACGCGGAGCAGCTGGAGGCGCTGCGGGCATGGACCGACGAGATCGAGGCGTGGCCCACCGGCTCGCACGTGTGGGGTCACTACGCCGAGCACACCGACGCAGGCCCGCGCATCTGTCGCACCGAGAACGTGTCGGCGTGCCACGCGGGCATCGCCGCCCTCGTCGCCGGACCCTTGGCGGAGTGCGCGTCGGCGGCGCTCGGTCTGCCGGTCGGCGCGTTCAAGGACAAGCTGAACTACAAGCAGCCCGGCGGCGCGGGATTCAGCCCGCACCAGGACAAGGTCGCGTATCCCGGAGTGCAACAGGTGATGTCGATCCTGGTCGCGATCGACGACTGCAGCATCGAGTCGGGTTGCCTCTGGCTGGCCTCCGGCGTCGACGAGGTGTTGGCGGTCGACAACCGGGGAGTAGTGCGCGGCGACGTTGCGCACGCGCTCGACTGGTTCTCGGCCGAACTGGTATCCGGCGACGCGGTGTGCATCGACGGTCTCGCGCCTCACTACAGCGAGACGAACCGGGGTAACGCACCCCGCCGGGTGCTCGTGGCGAGCTACGCGCCGACGACGGAGCACTACACCCGTGCGCACTACTACGCGCAGCGGAGTGAGCAGATGCGCGCCGAGACCGAGCGCGATGGCCGGTTCCGCATCAGCACGCTCGCCGATTTCGACGGTACCGAGGTTGCGACCGAGGCAGCCGCGGATCGGTGCATCCACCCATGAACAAGTCGTCGCGTTGTGCGACTTCTCCGCCCACACGACGGTTCCCCCACGCAACTGTTGGGCGAGTTTTCCGTCCGCACGACGGATTTCTCGCACAACGCGTCCCTGAAGGGGCCGCGCCCGTTCACTGACCTGTCGTCGGGTTCCAGTTGCGGAAATAGTCGGGGTTGCGACGAGCCTTCATCGACGCATAGCGCGCGTCGAGCGGTTCGTCGCTCCCGGGGTTGATCCAGAACTGGTCGGCCAACACCGCATCGAGCACGCGCCCGGCGACCTCGTCGAGCGGTGTCACCGGGAGCGGTGAACCGGCGGCCTCCATCTGTTCCTCGAACTCTTCGAAGCTCGGGTACGCAGTGGTGCGCTCGACCGACTTCGCGTACTGCTCCGGTCGGGTTCGCCACGCCTCCCACAACTTCGTGCGCAACCAGTTGGGACCGGGATACAGCACCGAGCACGACAGCTTCGTGTTCTGCGTGTGCAGTTGGTAGTACAGCAGTTCGCTCAGCGTCGTCACCGCGCTCTTCGACGTCGCGTAGATCGCGGCGTCACCCATCGGAGCGATGCCGCCGTTCCCCGACGACGTGTTGACGATGTGTCCTTCGTCGCCGTTCTCGATCATGCGGGGAACGAAGGCCTTGATGCCCCACGCCACCCCGCAGACGTTCACGTCGAGGCACCAGCGCCAGTCGTTCTCCTCCGACTCCCACAACATCGTCTGGCCGCCGGGGCCGATGCCGGCGTTGTTGCACACCACGTGCACTGCACCGAATGTGTGGAAGGTCTCGTCGGCGAGGGCCTCGACCGAGGCCAGCTTCGTGACGTCGGTGACGCAGCCGCTCACTTCCAGGCCTTCTGACCGCAGCGTCGACACGGCCGCATCGAGAGGCTCCGGCTGGATGTCGGCGATCATCACCGACATCCCGTGCTCGGCGAAGTGCCGGGCCATGGCAAAACCGATCCCGTTGGCGCTGCCGGTCACGACCGCGACTTTCCCCTCGACCGTTCGCACGATTGCCTCCTGGATGCCTCGACGGCTTGGCTCCACTACCGCGTCCGCAAGGACCGTGGAAGACTCGTGATCATGACGATTCGATACGGCGCCCGTCCACCCGAGCAGCAGCGCAACCGCGAGGTCGAAGCGACGTCGGCCAAGATCTGGTCGACTGCGGTGACCGTTGTGTGGGAGACCGACATCGACGCGATCCGGGCAGTGCTGCCCCCGCCGCTCGAGCCGTCGGAGCCGACTGCTCGGATCCGGTTCGCGACCGTGAACATGGGTACGGGCATCCCGATCTTCGGCGCAGGTTGGTTCGGCGTGCGCGCCCGCCACGGGAGCGTCGAGGGCGAGTACGCGTTGTTCATGCCGATGACCACCGAGCAGGCGACGGTCGGTGGCCGGGAGACGTACGGCGAGCCCAAGAAGATCGGCGGCGTGACGATCGACGTCGACGACAACCACCTCCACGCGCGCTTCGATCGCATGGGCTTCCCACTCGCGGTGGTCGACGGGACGATCGGCGCCGCCATCGACATTCCCGCCAAGGACAAGGTCGACTTCTACTTCAAGATCAGCCCCTCTCCCGACGGCAAGGGCTTCGACACCGAGCCCGCGCTCGTGCACGTACGCCGCCACGAGGAAGCGCGCGAAGGACGCGCGCTCGACGCGACGTTCACGTTGCACGAGTCGCCCCTCGACCCAATCGTCGACATTCCCGTCGGCCGGATCGTGTCGATGCACTACGCGCAGGTCGCGACCACACAAGAGGGCGAGGTCGTCGAGCGCGTGCCGGCCGACTGGCTCCTCCCCTACGTGCACCAGCGTTACGACGATCTCTCCGTGCTCGGCGCCAAGGACAAGAAGTGACCGCGCCCGACGGCGCCGATCGCTACACGATCATCTCCGCCGACGCGCACGCGGGCTTGCCGTGCGAGGAGTACCGGCCCTATCTCGACGCCCGTTATCTGCCGCAGTTCGACGAGTTCCTCACAGAGCGCCAGGCGAACCGCGACCAGCAGATGGTGTTGAACTACGACTACATCACCACGTGGGAGACCGACCACGAGGAAGGTCTGCGGGGCGCGTACGACCCGGCCCAGCGCGACAAGGAGATGGACGCCGACGGCGTCGCCGCCGAGGTGATCTTCCCCGACGCCGACGCGATCACCGGGATGGAGTCGCCGCCGTTCGGCGCCGGCCTTTCCGCGGGCACGATCGAAGACCCCGAGCTCGCGTTCGCCGGAGCCCGCGCCCACAACCGGTTCCTGGTGGAGCTCTGCGCGGAGAGTCCGGAACGCCGGGCCGGGGTCGGGCTCGTCCCCATCACCCACGACGTCGACCGCGCGGTCGCCGAGATCGAGTGGTTGTCGGACAAGCCCGGCATCGGCGGCATCATGATCCCGACGATGTGGCGCCACCACACGCCGTACAACGATCCGTCGTACGACCCGGTGTGGGCCGCGTGCCAGGCCGCCGGGTTCCCCGTGCACACGCATTCGGGCGAGGCGCCGCGCGAGGAGATGAGCGACTTCATCGGGATCTACCTCGCCGAGGTCGTGTTCTGGACCCATCGGCCGATCGCGCACCTCTTGTTCAGCGGCGCGTTCGAACGCTTTCCCGGATTGAAGTTCGTCGTGACCGAGGGCGCCTGCTACTGGGTCGCCGACATGAAGTGGAAGTGGGACCAGTACCTCGGCGGCGGCCACACGACGAAGAAGATGGTCGCGCTGATGAAGGGCATCCTCTCAAAGCTTCCGTCGGAGTACTTCGGCACGAACATCTTCGTCGGCGCGTCGACGATGTCGAAGGAGGAGATCCGGCGCCGGCACACGATCGGGTGCGACGTCGCGATGTGGGGCACCGACTACCCGCACCCCGAGGGGACTTGGCCGCGCACCATCGCTCGGCTACGCAGCGACTTCGGTGACGTTCCCGTCAGCGACACCCGCCAACTCCTCGGCGAAACCGCGGCCAAGTGCTATGGCTTCGACCTCGACGCGCTCCGCCCTATCGCGGAGCGGGTCGGGCCCACCCCGTTTGATCTCGGCCAGGATCCGAGCCTGGTCACCACCGCGGACGAGATCCGCGCCGCCGAGTGGTGGAAGGACGAGTACCACGTCGCCTGGAACGGATAGGCCTGCTACCAGGCTTTGACGATCTGTTCCGGGTCGAACGCGTTGCAGGTCGAGTCGGCCGGGTAATCCGAAGGATCGAGCGGGACC
>JBEPUZ010000221.1:0-7694 GCA_041691275.1 Actinomycetota bacterium
GGCGACCCCAACACCCGCACCAACCGACACGGCTACGCCTACGGCGTCCGCTTCTGAGACCGGGGTCACGAACATGTCGTCGACGATCGACGTCCGACGCGCCAATGAGCGCTTCCACACCGAGATCGACTGGCTCGACTCGTGGCACAGCTTCAGCTTCTCGGATCACTTCGACCCGAAGAACACGCACCACGGTTTGCTGCGCGTCCTGAACGACGATGTCGTCACCGCGGGCGGCGGCTTCGGGACGCACCCGCACCGCGACATGGAGATCGTCACGTGGGTGCTCGAAGGCGCGCTCGAACATCGCGACAGCGAGGGCAACGTCGGCGTGATCACGCCCGGGACGGCCCAACGCATGAGCGCGGGCACGGGCATCCGGCACTCCGAGGTGAACGCGAGCAAGGCCGAGCCGGTCCATCTACTCCAGATGTGGATACCGCCCGACGCGTTCGGCGATCCGCCCGGGTACGAACAACGTGACGTCGGCGACGACATCGTCGCGAACACGCTGTTCCCACTCGCATCCGGTGCCGAGCACGTCGACTCCGCGATCCACATCAATCAGGACGACGCCACACTGTGGATCGGGCGGCTGACGCCGGGCAACACCGTCACCGTTCCGAAGGCGCAGTTCGTGCACGTGTTCGTCTCTCGCGGTGCCGCAACGCTCGAAAGCGCCGGGGCGCTCGCCCAGGGCGACGCGGTACGCCTCACCGACGCGGGCGCGCTCGATCTCTCGGCTACCGCCGACGACACCGAGGTCGTCATCTGGGAGATGGCGAGCGAGCTCGCTACTTGACCACGAGCTGGCTACTTGACCAGACGTGAGAGCCGGCGATCGGCGAGGACCTTGCCGCCCGTCTGACACGTCGGGCAGTACACGACCTCGTGCGACTCGTACGACACGCGTTTCAACTCGGCTCCGCACTCCGGACACGGCAGGCCGTGCTTTCCGTGGACCGCGAAGTGCTCGCCGAGCTTGTTCGCCGAGAGCCCACCGGTGCGCGTGCGCTCCTGATCGAGCCCGCCCGCCAATACCCCTTGCAGTGCTGCGAGCATGCGCGCGCGCTCGTCGGGTTTCATCGACTTCAATGACGCGTAGGGCGACAGCTTCGCCCGGTGCAGGATGTCGTCGGCGTACCCGCGGCCCACTCCCGCGACCGTGCGTTGATCACGCAGGATCGTGTGGATACGGCGGCCGTCGGTCGCGGTGCGGAACCAGTCCGCGAACTCGTCGCTCGTCGCTTCGGGCCCGAGCTTCGCGGTGGGGCCGGCGTCGTCCGAACCGAGCACCCACCATCCGGCTTTGCGTTCGGTCCCGAACTCGCGCATCAACACCGCGCGGTCGTCGGAGAAGCGCCAGCGCACGACCGAGCCCTTCGGACGCGTCTTCTTCGGCGGCTGCTCGAAGTCGAGCCGGCCCGCCTGGGAGAGGTGGAACATGATCTTCAGGTCGTTGTCGAAGTGCAGCGACACGTACTTCGCGCGCCGACTGACACCGACCACCACCGCACCGACCAACGCCTCCGGCGGCGGGTCGAACGTCTTGAGCCCGGTGAACCCGAGAGGGTCGTAACCCTCGAAGGTCGCGCCCACGAGCCACTCGCCGACCCGCTCCGAGAGCGCCTGCATCTGCGGTGCTTCAGGCATTTACCAATCGCGTTTCACGCATCTACCAATATCGCGCGCGATCTACGCGCCCTTTTTCCCGCCCGCCGATTCGGCGTAGCTCGCCGCGCCCTTCGTCCACTCTGGTCCGTTGCCCCAGTTTCGCCGAGTGCGCTTGTGCCGGAAGTCAGCGTCGAACAACTTCGCCTGGTCGACGAACTCCTTGAACGTCGCGCCACCTTCGGTCAGCGACCAGAAGTCCTCCTCCAAGGAGAACTGCCCGTTGCCGGCGTACTGCAGCACGGTCATCCCCGGGAAGTCGATGGGCGCTGCGCCGGGCTCGGGATTGTCGCGGCGGTTCTGCATGTAGACGACGACCCGGCCGTCGTGGCCGATCATGTGCCATTCGTACGCGGTGTAGATCTCGCCGTACTCGGCCATCGTCTGTTTGATCCAGGTCCGCACGGTCTCCCGGCCCTGCTTGTTACCGAGGATGTGCTCGATGTAGACGACGTCCTCGGTGAAACAGGTGTCGCACCACACGTCCCAGTCCTCGTTCACCGCACCGAGCTGCCAGTAGGTGCGAAACGCGGCCTCGACTTCGTCACGATCGAACTTCATCCGCCAACGGTAGGCGAAGACGTCACAGCGTGGACAGGCCGCCGTCGACGGCGAGAACCTGGCCGGTGATGTACGCCGCGTCGGCGCTGAGCAGGAACACGACCGGCGCCGCGACCTCCCAGGCGGTGCCCTGGCGACCGAGCGGTACCGGCGCCTTGCCCCGGCTCGGCCGACCCTGGGTCGCGCGCCGCCCGAGGGGCGTGTCGATCAGCCCGGGCGCGACGACGTTGGACCGGATGCCGCGCCGGGCTCCTTCGAAGGCGACGTGACGGCTCAAGCCCGCGAGCGCGGCCTTGGTCGTGTCGTACGCCGGGATGCGCGTCCCCGGCCGGAGTCCCGCGACCGACGAGATGAGGACGATCGATCCGCCTTCGGCCATCACCGGCAGGGCCGCCCGGCAGACGAGGAAGTGTGCGCGCACGTTGAGGGCGTGCACCGCGTCCCACTGCTCGACCGACGTGTCGGACAGCCAATGTCCGAGCCCGATGCCCACGTTGCACACCACGCCGTCGAGCCCGCCGAGCGCGCTCACCGCTTCGTCGACGATACGCGCGCACGTGTCTTCGTCAGTGACGTCGCCGACGAGGACCGCCGCGTGGCCACCTTCGGCCTCCACGAGGCGCGCGGTCTCTTCGGCCGCGTCGCTATGCAGATCTGCGCACGCGACGGAGGCGCCTTCGCGCGCCGCGAGGACCGAGATCGCCCGTCCGTTCCCGACCGGCGCGTCGACATCGTCCGAACGTTGCGTGCCCGCGCCCACGACGAGCACCCGCCGACCGGGGAGTCGCGGGGTCATGCTCGCGGCCGGAGCGTCTGCACGGACCGGAGTGTACGTTTTCTCGCCATGTCCTCACTCGAGCAGGTCGCGCCCGCATTCGTCGCCATGGCCCACCGCATCGTGTGGTGCTCGGTGGCGACCGTCGACCACCAGGGGCGACCCCGGTCTCGCATCCTTCATCCGCTCTGGGAGTGGGACGGCGACGAGCTCGTCGGGTGGATCGCGACGGGACCGACGCCGACGAAGCGATCGCACCTGCAGCACAGCCCGTACGTCTCGTGCAGCTACTGGACCGACAGTCACGACACGTGCATCGCCGAGTGCCGGGCGGTCTGGCACTTCGACGACGACACTCGCACGCAGGTGTGGGACAAGTTCGTGAACGCGCCCGCGCCCGTCGGGTACGACCCGTCGATCGTGCCCGCGTGGGACGTGCCGACCTCGGAGAGCTTCGCCGCCCTGCGGCTCGAACCTTGGCGCCTGCGCGTGTTCCCCGGCACCGCGCTCCTCACCGGTACCGGCGACATCCTGGTCTGGCAGACCTGAAACCCCGAAAACTCCACCAACAGTTGTCGGAGTTGCCGGCACATAGTGCCGAGAAGTCCGACAACAGTTGGTGGGGATTAGGCGCGTTTGCGTTTGGCTTCGAGGCGCTTGCGGACGATCTCGCGGCGCTCCTGCACCTCGCGGTACGTCAGCGTGTCGACGCCGGGCACACCCATCGCGGACTTGATCGCTTCCATGTCGAACTGGTTCGCGGCTTCGGGGTCGAGTCCGAGCTCGGCTGCGAGGCGGGCGCCGTGGCGCAGGGCAATCTCGGTGTGCACCTGTTGGATCTCGCCCAGGATGTCGAGGTCCGGGGCGAGGCGCGCGATCGCGCCGTCGAGGAACATCATGTTCTTCACGAACAACATGAGCTCCTTCGGCGCGCGGGCGCCGTACGCGAGCAGCTTCTTCGTCAAGTCCTGCAGTTCGTGGATCAGCTCGTCCGCCGAAAGTTGCGTCGGGTCGATCGTGCGGTCGAGCCCGAGATCGCGGAACACCGCTTCGAGATCGGTGTCGGGTGGGAACGCGCCGAGGTCGCGCAGCGCTCCGAGCTGCGCCATCGTGTCGCCGCTCGTCGCGCCGACCAACAGCATCAGGAACGCCATGCGCTTGGTCTCGTCGAGCCGGCCGGTGATGCCGAAGTCCATCAACACCGTGCGACCGTCGGGGCGCACCATCAAGTTGCCACCGTGCAGATCGCCGTGGAAGACGCCATAGAGCATCGCGCCCTCCATGAACGACACCATTCCCGCATGCAGCACCGCTTCGGTGTCGACGCCGGCCGCGTGCATACCGGCGACGTCGTCCCACGGGATCCCGTCGAGCCGCTCCATGACGAGCACCCGGCGCGTGACCAACGTGGGATGGGGCCGGGGGACGATCGTGGCCCGTTGCTCGGTCTCGGCGAGGACGTGCGCGATGTCGAGCATGTTCTGGGCTTCGAGCCGGAAGTCGAGCTCTTCGACGATCGTCTCTGCGAACAGCTCGATCAGCGCGGGCGGGTTGGCGAGCGCGGCGACGGGGATCCGGCCGATGAGGTGCGGCGCGAGCCACGACATCGCTTCGATGTCCTCGCGTACGAGCCGGGCGATCTCCGGGCGTTGCACCTTCACCACGACGTCTTCGCCGGTGCGCAGGCGCGCGCCGTGCACCTGCGCGATCGAAGCGGCCGCGAGCGGGGTGCGATCGAACGACGCGAACACGTCGTCGAGTGATCGCCCGAGCTCGAGCTCGACCACCCGGCGCACGGCGTCGAACGGCTCGGGCGGGACCCGGTCACGAAGCAGCTTGAACTCGGCGACCAGCTCTTCGGGGAAAAGGCCTTCTCCCCCGGACACGATCTGACCGAGCTTGATGTAGGTGGGGCCGAGGTGGCCGAAAGCAATGCGCAGCCGGCGCGCGAGGTCCCGCCTCGAAAAGGGCGGCCCCTTGCGCCGCGCGCCCACGGCCCAGAGCCCGAGCGCGGTACCGACCCTGCCCACGACGAGTGCCAGCCGGCCCAGCGGGGGCAGCCGTCCGGTCTCCATCCAACGCGGATACTCGTCCCGGGCCTGGGCCCGAAGGCGGTCGACGTCGCCCCGCCACGCCATCGCGTCGGGGTCGACGATCCAGGGACCGTGATCGGTGAACGACCCGATCGCAAGGTCGGGTGAGAGCGGGCCATCGACCATTGGGGGAACGATAGGGGCGCCGGGAGGAAGAACCCTCTCCGGCGCCCCTTGTTCCTGTTCGCGCCGCGCTCGCGGCGCGGTGGTGGTCGCCTTACTGCAGTCCCCGACAGCGGCCACCCCACGGCGCGGGACCGGCGTGCTGGAAGAGATAGAGCGCGATCTGGTCCTGGTCGCCCGGAGCCACGGTCGCGGGGTCGACACCGACGAGGTCGGGACGGCCGGCGGCACGGGCCACGTTGTTCCACGTCGAGCGCAGGAACTGGTACGCCCCCCGGTACACGCCGTCAGGACTGACCGCGTGGTAGCCGCCGGCGGTGTCCGACTCGTGGCCGCGGGTGCACCGCAGGAACGCGTCGTCGGAAGCTGACCCTTGGACCTTCACGGTCGTGGGCGGGATGTAAGTCGTCGCCACCCAGGCGCCTCCACCCGCGCGTGCCGCGAGAGCGACGACGGGGTGCTGGCCGGTCAAGAGGTCGGCGGGAGCCGCGGCGGTCGGTGCGCCCCCGAAGCCGGTGACCGATCCGTCGGTGCTGGCGATCTGGTAGCCCCGACCGTTCGCTGGGATTGCGATCCCGGTCGCCAGGTGGTGACCGTCGATCAGGGCGCCGTCGAAGTGAGCGTCGCCGAACGCGAACACTCCACCGTCGGCACCGAGCAGGTAGTAGCCGTAGCCCGACGCGGTCGGCGCGATCGCCGTGAGCGGTGCGCGGTGCGCGACCGATGTGGCTGCGCCCTCGAAGGCGGCGTCGCCGAACGCGAACACTCCACCGTCGGAGCCGAGCAGCCAGTAGCCCTGACCCGTCGGTGTCGGGGCGATGGCGACGATCGCCGAATGGGCGTGCTCCATCGATCCGTGGAAGTCGGCGTCACCGAAGGCGAACACGCCACCGTCGGAGCCGACCAACCAGTAGCCGTTCCCGGACGGGGTGGAAGCGATGCCGACGATCGGCGCCGCGAGGTGCCGGTCAGCGACCGAACCTTCGAACTGCGCGTCACCGAAGGTGAAGACACCACCGTCGCCGGCGGTGACCCAGTAGCCATTGCCGCTCGGCGTCGACGCGACATCGACGAAGCCTTCGTTGAGCCGCATACCCGAAGCCGGGCCGAACGACGGCGCGCCGCCGACGGCGCGCACCGCGTTCGCCTGCGGGTCGTACGGACCGCCGGGCGCGCCACTCGCGGCGGAGAGCACGGCGCCACCGGCGAACAGCACGGCGATCGCGGCGCTGATGAGACCGAGAGACGATGCGGTCACCCGGCGCTTCTCGTGGGAGCGCACTCCCGGGCGGGGGCCGGACACGCGGGCGATCACGCGGCGGACGACGCCCGTGCTCGCACGCTCGTCGGTATGCAAATGGTCGAGCGGGAGGGAATTTCCCTCGTGCTCATGCGGCCTCCAGGCCATGGGTCCTCCTTGGGACGCGCGCCGCTAAGCGCGAATCGTTCGGTGCCTCGCCGGGCCCTACGCCCCGACGAACAGCGCGGGACCGTAGGAGGAACCCGCGAGCCAACAGGAACCCGAGCCGCCGGAGGACTGCTTCACATAGTCCGTATGGACTATGTGGAAAACCCGCCGGTTCCGGGAACTACCCGCCTTATCGGCAGACTCCCCGTCCACTTCTAGTGCGGGCGCGTCATTTTCTGCCGGACCACGAGTCGGTTTGGACAAATACGTACGTAAGGAGCATCCGACGCAAGATGGGCTCCGCCGTCCACGGGGCCGCCCGATCCGCGCGCAGGCTTGCCCAGTGGTCGACAATGCAGGGAGTGACGCTGTTGCAGAGCGGAGACACCACGATCGGTCCGCTCGCGTTCGAGGGCCACACGATCACGCTCGTTGCGCGTACGAACGCGTTCCACATCGGTGACGACGCGCGCGGCGCACTGCATGTGCGCTCGCGGCCGCACCACATCGAGGTGCTCGACGAGGACGGGCAACGTCACGTCCTGGTGGTCCACGACATCGAGCGCATCATCGTCGTCGGTATCACCGCCGCCACGATGGTCGGCACATATCTATTACGGACAGTTCGCAGGAACGGAAGGAGGCGATCGGCATGAGAGAGCACGCAGCAGTGGGTGCCCAGATCGACGAGGAACGCATCCGGGCGACGATGACGAGTGGGCTCGACCGGTTGATGAACGTCTCGGCCGACCGCGTCTACGCGGAGCCGGTCCGCGCCGGCGACCGGGTCGTGATCCCGGCCGCGAGCGTCGAGTTCTCCGGCGGGTTCGGGTTCGGCGGCGACAACGTCTCGAACGGGGGCGGCGGGGGCGGCGGTCACCAGGCCGGGCGGCCGGTTGCCATCATCGAGGTGGGTCCCGACGGCGTCCGGGTCAAGCCCGTCATCGACTTCACCCGGGTCGGCCTGACCGTCATCGCCGCGGCGCTCACCGTCTGGCGCGCAACGCGCAGGTAGTTCGCCGCAGGTAGTTCGCCGCACGCGGTTCGCCGCACGCGGTTCGCC
>JBEPUZ010000222.1:0-7585 GCA_041691275.1 Actinomycetota bacterium
CCGACGCCGGGCGGCAAGGTCATGGTCTACGGCGCAGGCGCGCTCGGCACGTGCGCGACCGCGATCCTGCGCGCGCTGTACCCCGATGTCGAGGTGCTCGTCGTCGCCCGCTTCGAGGGTCAGGCCGAGATGGCGCGCAAGCTCGGCGCGAAGGTGATCGGGCACACGCCGGCATCGCAGGTGATCGAGGAAGCGGCCGCGTGGTCGGGTGGCGTCCTGCGCGAGAGCGACGGCATGCCGATGGCGTTCCCCGGCTTCATCGACGTGGTCTACGACACGGTCGGCAAGCAGGAGACGTTCGAGGTCGGCACGCGGGTGCTCAAGGCGCGCGGCACGCTGGTGAAGGCGGGCGTGCACGGCCCCACGTGGTGGGAGGACACGCCGCTGTACTTCAAGGAGATCTCGATGGTCGGCTCGAACGCGTTCGGGTTCGAGGAGGTCGAGGGTGTGCGCAAGCACGGCATCGACCACTACCTCGACCTCGTGTCGTCGGGAAGGATCGACCTCACCGGCATGTTGACCCACACGTTCGGGCTCGACGCCTGGCGCGACGCGTTCGCCACGCTCGCGACCCAGGACGAAACCGGCGCGATCAAGGTCGCGTTCGACTTCCGGAAGGTATAGCCGCATGAGCAGCCAGGCGCAGTCGGGAGGCCCGGTCGTGGTCGTGTGGCGCGCGGGTGATCGAGGGCCGAGGGGCGTAGCCGCATGAACGACGTCGTCCTCGTCGAGATCGCCGACCGGGTCGCGGTCATCACGATCAACCGTCCCGACCAGCGCAACGCGCTGAACCGTGAAGTACGCCGCGAGCTTCCGGCTGCGATCACGCGCTGCGACGCCGACGACGACGTCGACGTGCTGATCCTCACCGGTGCCGACCCCGCGTTCTCGGCCGGCGTCGACCTGAAGGAGTTCGGCTCCGGTCAGGTGCAACAAGGCGAAGGGTTCGCCGAGGTCGGTGAGGCCCGCGAGGGTCGCGACCCGTTCCGCGGTGCCTTGCCGCCGCACACGAAGCCGTTGATCGGCGCGATCAACGGGGTTGCGGTGACGGGGGGCTTCGAGGTCGCGCTGAACTGCGATTTCATCATCGCCTCCGACCGGGCGCGCTTCGCGGACACCCACGCGCGCGTCGGCGTGATGCCGGGTTGGGGTCTGACCGTGCTGCTCGCCCAGCGCATCGGCGTCGCCCGAGCAAAGCAGTTGAGCTTCACCGGCAACTACCTCGACGCTCAGACCGCGTACGAGTGGTCGTTGGTGAACGAGGTCGTCCCGCACGACGAGCTGCTCCCGCATTGTCGCAAGCTCGCGGCCGACATCGTCTCCAACGACCAGATGGGCGTGCGCCGGATGCTCCAGACGTACGACGAGGTCACCGGCACGACCGTCGACGAGGGCTGGAAGATCGAAGCCCGCGTGAGTCGCGACTGGGAAGGTCCCGGCTTCGACCCCGCGAGCATCGAGGCCCGCCGCATGAAGATCGTCGAACGCGGTCGCAGCCAGATCCAACCCTGACCCGGCCTCCGCCCGTTGCGTGAGTCTTCCGCATTGCGTGAGTCTTCCGCGTTGCGTGAGTTTTCCGCGTTGCGTGAGTTTTCCGCCCGCACGACGGTTCCCCCGCGCAACTGTTGCGTGGGTTTTCCGTCCGCACGACGGTTTTCTCGCACAACAGGAACTAGGTGACGAGGAGGATGTCCTGGCGGAGGCTGGTGTCGTCGCGGACCTCGAGCGAGAGCATGAGATCGGCGACGAGGACGAGCTCGTCGGGCCACGGTTCCACGCCCCGACCGACGCCGTTGACGACCGCGCCCCACTCCCGCAGCGCACCTACCGGCGTACCCGGCCTGCACGCGGTGACCAGTTCGTTCCACGCGGCGGGGGCGGTTTGCTCGGTCGACGGGATCCCGATCAGGTAGGTACGCGCGAGCGAGGCCTCCCAGCCGTCGCGCAAGACCCCGGCCCGCAACACCACTCGCTCGCCCTCGTCGAACGCGCGCTCGGGCGCCATCCACGTCGACGATCCGGGCTCGAGCGGCGTGACGACGGCTTCGAACGCGGGAGTTGTGACGCCCCGCGCCGCGAACGCACCTGCACACGCGCCGCGGAGATCGCGCGGACGGGTTCCCGGCCGGAGCGCGGCGGCCATCGCCTCGAGCCCGGCGTGGGCGACGACCGCGGCCCGGTCGACGCCGGTGATCCGCTCGGGGTCGGGGATGCCCCACAGCTCGGCGAAGAGCGCGCCCGCGTCGACGAGCTCGGCGCCGGGCACGACGCGTGCGAGCAGGGCCTTTGCCATCGGTGACATGCCGTCGACCGCGACCCGGTGCGCGCCCTCCAGCCCGTTGATGGCGACGAGCGCGGCGACCAGCTTCTCCGGATTCCAGGTCACACCGTAGAGACGATCGATCGGGAACCCCGGGGGCACCACGGAGTCCGTGTTCGACAGCAGGTGCACCGCACCGGTGCTGCGGACGACGACACATCCGGGGGAGAAAGCACGCGTCCCCGCGAGCCAGAGCCGGGCCGCGTCCGAGACGGTACGCGCGTTCGACTCTCGTCCGAGGAGCATCACATCAATGCCGTCGCGGGCCATCAGTCCGAGGCACTCGTCGAGCCGGCTCATGGCGCACCGTCCTCGTCGAGCGCCGCCGGCGACGACAGGCGCACGTAGCCGTTGTCGGTGACCGCAACGATCTCCTCGGAACGGTGACCGCAGCGGCCGTCGTCCCAGATCACCGGTTCGAAGACGAGCACCATGCCCGGTTGCAACGTGAGCTCGGCATCGAACTCGTCGCCGAGGTCGGTGCCGACGAACGGCATCTCCGCGCTGTCGGTTCCGACCCCGTGCGCCAGGTAGAAGTACGAGAGCCAGGGCCGGGCACCGCTGCCCTCGAGGCTCGCGGCCGCGACGAGGTCGGCTGCGGTCGCACCCGGTTTCACTCGCGCGAGCGCACGATCGACCACCGCCCGCCAGCGTGCGTACTGGTCGCGCTCGACTTCGTTTGGTGCGCGTCCGACGATCCACGTCGAGCCGAAGTCCGATGCGTACCCGTGCAGGTTGATCCCGGTGTCGATCCACATCACGTCACCCGTGCTCAACGCGTCGGAAGCAGTCGGGATTGGGAACACCGGCTCGCCGGTGATGCTGAACGGACCCGCATCGACTGCGGTCGGCATGATCTGGAACACGGGGTCGACGGTGTTCGCCGTCGCACCGAATTCCGCCACGGCTCGGAGGAACGCGCCCGAGAGATCGGTCGCCTTCGCGCCCGGTTTCGCAAGCGGTCGCACCACCCGCATCGCCGCCTCGTTGATCGACTGCGCGCGTCGGATGCACTCGAGCTCGTCCGGAGTCTTGGTCATCTTGGCGGGCGCCATGACTACCGCCGCGTCGATGAGCTCGCGGTCGGCCAGCGCTTCCCACAAGCAAACCGACGCGTCGTCGATCGCGAGCGATCCGCTCCCGAGCGTGGCCGCGAGGTCGTACGCGCCGACCGCGGTCTCCACCTCGATCGCGCGATGCAGGAACTCGTCCGGGAGCTCGGCCGGCGCACCTTCGGGGAAATCGGTGTATAGGTGCGCCCAGGGCGCGCCCCGCTCGAACACCGCGACCGCACGCCACCACGCCGCGCGTACGTGGTCCGCCGCGGGGACCCGCGCGCCGGTTGCGTACGAGACGTTCTGCTGTCCGCACAGCACGAGCGTGTCGACGCCGGCTCCGGTCATCGCCGCGTCGAGCTTGGCGATCCGATCCCGGCGCATGCGCGCCAGATCGAGTGTGCAGATGGGCTCGGTCATGAGCGTCCCTTGTCCGGAGCGTTTCCGGAGCGAACGGCCTCGAACCGGGCCGACTTCTGGAGGTACACCGCGACCTTGACGATCAAGCCGTCCCTCACGTCGAACACGACGGTCTCGTGGGTGCGGAGCCGGGCGTGGCCGTCGTCGACCGTCTCGTTCAACTCCACCGCGACCCGGCTGCCGTCGACGACGAGGCCGGCGATCACAAGCTCGTAGCCGGACTGGGAGCCAATGATCTGCTCGAGGAACTGCGCGTACGCATCGCGTCCGAAGAAGTCGTCGCCGTACGGTCCGATGCGTTCGACGTCGGCTGCGAGCGTCGTCGCCAGCTCCGGCCATGCGCCCGTCGCCATCGCGCGCAGGTAACGCTCGACGACGTCGCGCGCGAAGGCCTCGTCGAGAATCCGGTGCGTACCGGGACCCAACGGCACCTCGGCGATGGCCGCGAGTCCGGCCGCACTCATCTTGCGCGCCGTCTTCGTAATCACGCCGGGGAGCTTGGCCGGTTCGAGGCGCGCCGCGATGTCGACGAGCTGGGTCTCCAAGAAGACGAGGCAGAGCGCGTCCTCGAGCACCTGTACATCGTCGGTCGCCGCCGCACGGACGAGTCCGTCCTTGCGCACGATGGCCTGTACCCGGGCGATGGTCGGCCCGTCGTAGCCGGCCTCGGCCAACAGCGCGCCGAGCTCCTGCGCATGCTGCGCGTGCAGATCCTTGCGCCACTTGAGATATCCGGTCCGGCCCGAGGGGTAGCTCGTGCGGGGAACAGTCCAACGCCGGAAGTGGTGCCCGCGTGCCGCGAGCAGCAGTGCCTCGTCCGCGTCGGGGCGCAGGCGCAGCACCCACTCGGTGACGAGGTTCGCGTGGACGATCTCCTTGGGTCCGCGGCTCCCGCGCACGGTGACCATCGTGGGATCGGCGGCGTTGGCGTCGTCGATCGCGGCGAGAGCGGCGCGCAAGCGAGGGGACGGTGCCATCGATCGCAGCCTACGCAGCGGTCGGCGCTGTCGCCGCCACTTCAGATGCGCTTACCTCAGACGCGTCGAGAACCAGTCGAGCGCGCGTCGCCACGCGTCGGCTGCGTCGTCGGCCCGGTAGTCGGGCCGTTGGTCGCAGTGGAATCCGTGCCCGGCATCGGCATAGCGCACGATCTCGGTGTCGACCGAGGCGTCGCGCAATGCCTCCCGTAACTGCTCGACGTCGTCGACCGGGATCGAGCCGTCCAGGTCGCCGAACAGTCCGAGCCAGGGCGTCTGCAGGGAGCCCACCTCGCCGATGAGGGCCGGAAACTGCGGGAACCGACCGCTCACGATGCCGCCGCCGTAGAAGCCGACGCTCGCGCCGAGTGCCCGGCGGACGGCAACGAGGAACGAGACCCGGCCGCCGAAGCAGAACCCGACCGCCCCGATGCCACTGTCGGAGAAGCCGGCGGCGCGGACGTGGTCGAGGGCGGCGTCGACGTCAGTGAGGATCGCGTCGTCACTCCCGAGCGCCTGGAAGTACTCCATCACCAGCTCGAACTTGCCGTACTCCACGACCGCGCCGGGTCCCGAACGGTGGAAGAAGTCCGGTGCGACCGCGTGGTATCCGGCCGCCGCGGCGCGGCGGGTGACGTCTTCGATGTGCGGATTGACCCCGAAGGCCTCCTGGATCACGACCAGCGCGCCGCGAGCCTCACCCGGCGGCTTCGCCTCGTAGAGGCGCATGGCACCGTCGGCCGTGTCGACGGTGACGTCCTGCGTGGTGATGCTCGCGTCGTTCATGCGCCGGAAACTAGCGGCCGGTCGTTGCGCAGGTCAGGAAGCGGGTCAGGCAGGGGGAGTCAGGGGGCTGGTGACGCGGGGACCGCAACGAGCTCGCCGCTGCGCACGTCGAAGATGAACGCCCCGACGTGGAGACTGCTCGGGAGCAGGGGACACGCGGCGATGCGCTCGAGGTCTTCGTGCAGCACCTTCATCTGGTCGGTGGTCGCAAGGAACTCCCACCCGCTCGCGTCGACACCGCTCGCGGCGCTGACCCTGGCTTCGAACTCGGCCTCCGTCGCACCGGTCATCGCACAGTCGGTGTGCTGCACGACACAGACGCGTTCGACGTCGAGCAGGTTGACCGCGATGACGATCGACCGCAGCGCGTCGTCGGTGACGCGGGCGCCGGCGTTACGAATGATCTTGGCGTCGCCGGGACGCAGGCCGAGAAGTGCGAGCGGATCGATGCGGGAGTCGATGCACGTCAGGACCGCCAGCCGTTTCGCGGCCTTGCCCTCGACTCCGGAATCATGGAACTCGGCGCGGTAACGGCGATTGGACTCGAGTACGTCGTCGAACACGCCTCTTCTCTAGCAGGCCCGGAGCCCTCACCAAGCAACGGGTCATCGCGCCGCGGGCGGAGTCGACTGTTCGATGATGCGGTCGATCATCCCGTACTCCAGCGCCTCTTGCGGTGTGAACCAGCGGTCGCGCTCGCCGTCGGTGAGTATGCGTTCGACGGTCTGACCCGTGTGCTGCGCGGTCAGCTCGGCCATCAGCCGGCGCATGATCGTGAACTGCTCGGCCTGGATCGCGATGTCGACGGCGTAGCCGGAGACCGACCCCAGAGGCTGGTGCATGAGTATGCGTGAATGCGCGTGCGCCGACCGCATCCCGGGGGTCCCGCCGACCAGCAGGAACTGCGCCATCGACGCCGCGAACCCGAGGCACACGGTCGCGATGTCGCACCGCAGCGCCCGCATCGTGTCGTAGATGGCGAAGCCGGCATCGACCTCGCCGCCGGGCGAGTGCAGGTAGAGCGTGATGGGGAGGTCGGGGTTCTCGGCCTCGATGACGAGCAGCTGGGTGCACACCCGCTCGGCGAGAGGCCCGTCGATCGGGCCCGTCAGCATCACCCGCCGTTGGTGGAGCATGCGACGGCCGATGTCGTCGGCCGCGTTGAGCGCGCCGGCGGCGCCCGGCGCGGGTTCGGTGACGGTCTGGTTCGGAACGTCTAGCTGCAACTGCATGGTTGCAGGTTAGCGCGCGTCGGCGGGGCCATCCGGCCCGATCGACGCCGCGCTAGGGTGCAACCCATGAGTTGCACCGATGCAGATGTCCCCTCGGACGCGGCCGACGTGAGTGTCGAGCGCGAGGTCGAGATTCCCGCCCCGCCCGACGCGGTCTGGGACGAGCTGGCCGAGATCCTCGGTGACGAGGTCGAGCTCACGGCCGAGCCGGGCGGAGCCCTGCGTGTGCACGACGTCGACGGTGATCGAGTCGGAGTGGTGTTGGAAGCGGAGCCGGGTGCGCGATTGTCGTTCCGCTGGGCGACCGTCAATGGCGACGAGGCCCCGTCCGAGGTCGAGATCGCACTGCGCTCGACGGGCCTCGGCACCATCGTGCACATCCGGGAAACGCGCCTCGACGGTGCGCACCTCGAGCGGTCGGCGTTCCGCGCGCTCGCGCGTGCCTGAGGTCCGTCCGACCGAAGCGCGTCGCGACTTCGCCGACCACGTCTTCGACGCACTCGCCGACCCCACCCGGCGCCGGATCGTCGAGCGACTCGGTCGCGCCGCGGCCACGGCCGGGGAGATCGCCGACGATCTGCCGGTCACGCGCCAGGCCGTCGTCAAACACCTCGCGGTGCTGGAGCACGCAGGTCTGGTGGTGGGTGAACGCGACGGACGACGCGTCGTGTTCCGGCTCACACCCGCACCGTTCGCGCAGGCCGCAGCCTGGATGCACGACGTCGGCGCCGCCTGGGACCGTCGACTCGAGAAGCTGGCCCGCCGCGTCGCCGGACCTCGGTAGGCCTGTCGCCG
>JBEPUZ010000223.1:0-7564 GCA_041691275.1 Actinomycetota bacterium
TACGAGTTGATCGGGCGCGGGGCGATTCGTTCGGTGCGTATCGACGGCTCCATACGGGTGCCTGTCGGCGCCGTCGAGGAGTACGTCGCGCACCTTGAATCTCAGGCGGCAACAGCGGCCTGAACGCGAGAAGGCCGTCCCGGCATGGACGGCCCCTCAACAACTACTGAACTGGAGAAGTTCGTCATGAGTATCGCACATGGTGAGACGAAAGGGAACGTTGTTCCGTTCATCGGTAACGGTGGCGACAACGATCGCGCCTCGCGAGCAGCTCCTGACGGAGACGCCCCCTACGACGACAGGACTATCGGTGCCGAGCCGCAAGACAAGTGGACAGTCCAACGGCTGCTCGATCTTCTCGGTGAGCTGAGCGTGTTTCACTCGCCATCGGGCGACGCGTACTGCTCGATGGTCCACGACGGTGCACGCCAAACTCTTGCGCTGCCGTCGTCAGCGTTCCGGGCGGTCGTCAGGTCGCGAGCATTTGCGGTAGACCGTGACCTTCCCGCACGGCATGTTCTTGACGGTGTGGTTGACGTGCTCTCGGCGCACGCTCGCGCTTTGGAGATGCCGGTCTACGTGCGCGTTGGCGGCCACGCCGGTTCCGTCTACGTCGACCTCGGCGACCAAACGTGGCGGGCCATTGAGATCGACGCCGACGGATACCGGATCGTTGAGTCTCCGCCGATCTACTTCAAGCGTCCGGACGGGATTCGCGCGCTGCCGGAACCGCAGTCGGGCGGCAGCCTGTACGACCTCTTGCCGCTCGTCACGGTCGACCCCGACGACTTCGATCTGCTCATTGTGTTCCTGCTCGGCACGTTCATGCCTGACGGACCGTTCCCGGTCTTGAACCTCAGCGGCGACGCCGGGTCAGGAAAGACATCGCTGTCCAGGATGGTCCGCGAACTGGTCGACCCGAACGGTGCGGCACTTCGTTCCGAACCGCGCGAACCGCGCGACATTCAGATCGCGGCGTCGAACTCCTGGCTTGTCGCCCTCGACAACCTCAGCTCGATGCCGAAAGCCGTCGCCGACTCGATCTGTCGGGTCACGAGCGGTGTCGGAGCGTCATACCACAAGAACTACACCGACGGTGAGGAAGTCCTGTTCGACGCCTGCCGCCCCGTCCTCGTGAACGGCATCGACGACCTGGACAACCGACATGACCTCCGCGACCGGATGCTGTCCGTGCGATGCCTACCGATCCCCGACCAGCAACGCCGCCGCGAGGCCGACATCCTCGACAAGTTCCGGGCCATGCGCCCCACCTTGCTCGGGGCACTGTGCGAAGCGACGTGCCACGCCTTGGCGAACAGCGACGCCGTCGCCGCCTCGCACCCTGCTCTGCCACGCCTCGCTGATCTCGCCGTACACGCCGAGGCCGCGCGTGAAGCTCTCGGCTGGGAGGAGGGCAAGGCGATTGCTTTGCTGACCGACCACGGTGTTGCCGCCCGGCAGCGGTTCCTCGCCGCCGCCCCGATCGCTCAGGCCGTCGTCGCTCTCGCACAGGCTGGCGGACAGTTCGCTCCGTGGACCGGCACCGCGTCCGAGCTGGAACAAGAACTTCGGCAACGGGGAGCCAAACCTCCGGGAGCGGCGACGCTCAGCAAGGAACTCAACCGGCTCGCCCCGACCCTCCGCGACGCCGGTGTGACCATCGAACGCGACCGGGTGGGGCATGCCGGAAGCCGGACCATCACCATCACGCTGACGCCGCAGACAACAGCCGCATGAACCGTCGGCGCTGCCGTCAGCATCTATGACCAGGTCAACGGCCGTGCTGACAGTGCTGACGGCCCGAACGGCGTATCTCCTTACTAAATGAGAGAAGAAGAAGGAGAGAGAAGAAGGCCATGCAATCACCCGTCAGCGTCGTCAGCGTCCGTCGGCCGGGTGCGTTTGTCGGCAGCCACCTCTCGGTGCCTCGGAGGAGGCCGTGCTGGCGCTCGTACGCCGCCCACTACCGCGCCCGGGCCAACTCGCACGCGCCGATCAGCTCGTCCTCCTGGGCTCCCTGCAGTTCGGTGTTCCGACGTCCGACCCAACGTCCTGGCGCCTGATCCGGCGGACATGACCGACGGGTGCGCAACCCCCCACCATCACTCCCTTGGCCCCACGATGAGCCCACGCAGCAACTCGGCCTGCGGCCTCGGCTGCGTGGACCTCGTGGGGGTCGTGGGGTAGCGCAAGGTACGCGCGAGAAGTTGAACGCGGTTCGTTCAGTTTTTATCTTCTCCTTGGGAGACCCCACCAGGCCCACGACGTCCACGACCAGCACGCCCGTCATAACGACCGGCAGCAGAGATCAGCCTGCGTCACCACCGAAGCCGTGCGCGAGGCGGACTTACTAACGCTTGATCGCCGCCCGAGCCCGCCCGACGACCACCTTCTTCGCCGCCACCCTTTTCGGCGTGGTCTTCCTCGGGGCGACCGTCTTCGTGGTCACCCTTTTCGGCGTGGCCTTCTTCGCCACCGACTTCTTGACCCCAGCGGCTCTACCAAGAGTGCGGCCAACGTGCTCTGACCGTCGCGCGAGTCCTCACTGCAGACCGCCGCGCGATTCGATTCCCGCGGCTCGCGCTGGGCGCAAGCAGCAGGTAGGCCTTCCGTCGTGATCGCTCTGGTGCTACGGCATTGGTCATGCAACGATGACGCCATGACGGATCGACTTCCGGACAATCTCGCACTTCTCCATAGTGCGTTCTCGAAGGACGCGATCGACGGGATTCTTCCCGGCGACTCTTTCTATCTCGAAGACGTCGAGTTCATCTGCAAGTACTTACCGGCGTCTACCCCCGAACAGTTCTACATCGTGAAGTCGTTGCCGCTCGTCGAGCGCTACCGCGAGCTGTGTCTCGGGGCGTGGAAGAACGGCACGATCTTCGAACTCGGGATCGCCGAAGGCGGCAGTACTGCGTTCCTCGCATTGCTCGCCGAGCCAACCAAGCTGATCGCGATCGACCTTGAGGTCCAAGAGCTCTCCGCGCTGTCCACGTTCCTCGACAACCGTCGGCTCCGGGAAACAGTGCGCCCGTATTACGGCGTCGATCAGACCGATCGGGCGAGATTGGACGAGATTCTCGAAGCCGAGATCGGCGACGGATTCCTCGACGTCGTGATCGACGACTGCTCGCACCAGCTCGCGGCCACGCGCGCTTCCTTCGAGGCGCTCTTCCCGCGACTTCGGCCCGGCGGCATGTACGTGATCGAAGATTGGAACGCCGACATCCTGATGCAGGATGCAGTCGCGGCGACGCTCGCGGATCCAGGCGCCCCGGGCCATGCGGAGGCCGTCGACGGCTTCCGAGAGGCGTTGGGCAAGCCGAACGCCGAGGAGGTGCACTCGCCGCTGGTGCAGCTGGCGCTGGAGCTCGTCCTCACGCGCGCTTCACTTGGCGATGCAATACAGGACGTCACTGTCGATGAGTACTGGATCGCCGTTCGACGGGGCGCGGGGCCACTCGACCCTGCGACCTTTCGCCTCGACGACCTATACAAGGACCGGTACGGGTACCTCAAGCATTCCTAGTGACCCGTCGGTCCGTGTCGACCTGTCCGGGCTCGCTGATCCTCCATGCCGACGGGAGCACAGCGGGCTGCTCTGAAGATGAGGAGCGGGAAGGTTGCCGCGCGCACCGTTCGACATGAGGGCGATTGGGTGCGCTGCCGGGTTTGGACGCGCGGGTCATGCGACGTGTGCGGCATTCAGAACGTCGGTGCATGACCCTCACGCCTCGACACGAGACTCTGAGGGGTGGTGCAGAATCGGTCCGGAGGCGGGGACATGATGCAGGTGCCGCGTGGTGCGCTCGACCACCAGCCTGCCGAGCCAGGGTGGTGGATCGCTTCAGATGGGAAGTGGTATCCGCCTGAGAGCGCGCCTGCTGTCGTCGCATCGTGGCAGTTCGCACCGACGCAACCGGTTCAACGGAAGGCGGGTGCCGCTGCTACTGGTGCTCGGTAGAGCCGCACTCCGCCGGGATGGGCGCGTGGGGGGCCGCTCTGGTCGACAGTCGTAGGACCAGAGCGACATGATTCTCCGGTTGACGAAACGGGGAGCGCGACGGTGAACGACCTTCGCTGTGAACGGTGCGGGACGTCGAACGCACCATCCGCGCGTTTCTGCCAGCAGTGCGGCGCGCCTTCGGGGGGGTCTGCACCGGCGACCGAGGAGACGTCGGTCGCGCCAGCGGTACGGATGGACAACGGTGATCACGAACCCGTCCAGGCCAGGTCGATCACGCCGGTCGTGGCCATTGTGGTCGCGGGCGTCGTCCTGCTCGCCGGGATCATCGCTGGTGCGGTCGTCCTTTCGAGTCACGGCAGCTCACGCTCACAGCCGTCTGTCCCGGTCGTGAGGACGACCGTGAAGCGCCCGGCGACGACCAGCACCACTGTGCCGTCGACGTTCGCTCAGCTGTTCGCGGCCGATAGCTCCGGGGTCGTGCGCGTCGACTCGACCGGATGCTCCGCAGCCGACGTTGGTACCGGTTTTCTCGTTGGGCCGAACCTGATCGCGACGGCAGCGCATGTTGTGGCGGGCTCGGCGAACGTGACGTTGCGCGGCGCACAATCGACGAGTGTCGGTCAGGTCGTCGGGATCGACACCCTCTCCGACGTGGCGCTCATCCGCGCGGAGTCGCCGCTCACCGGCCATGTCTTCACGTTCGCCGTGCATTCGCCGCCGGTCGGTACTCCGGTGGCGACGATCGGCTTTCCTGAAGCGTTACCGATCACGTTGACGCAGGGGACGGTGAGTGCCCTCGACCGGTCGGTGCAGTTCGAGGATGGCATCACCCGCAGCGGCCTGATCCAGACCGACGCGGCGACCAACCCGGGTAATAGCGGCGGTCCGCTCCTCACGACCAGCGGCACGGTCGTCGGCGTGGTCGAAGGCGGACTGAGTAACGCCAACGGCATCAGCTACGCGACCGACGCTGCGGTCGCCCGTCCTTTGCTCGTCGGTTGGCGGCAGTCGCCGCAACCGGTGACGTTGGCGTCGTGTGGTGTCCCGACCGGCGGTCCGAATGTGCAGTCGGCGCTGCAGCTCGTGCAGTCGTGGGCGACGGCACTCGCGACCGGGGACTGGGCCACCGTCAGGCAGATCGACCCGGCGCTCACGCAGACCAGCGACGCCAACCTCGCGGCCGGATACGGCGGCCTGAAGGAGTCGACCATCGCCTACGTGTCGGGCACGCCGATCAACCTCGACGTCGCCTCCATCGCCTATGAGGACGTCGGGCAAGGCGCCCGCACCAACGTCTACTGCTACCAACTCACAACCGATGTCGCCCAAGGCACCCTGACCGTCCTCTCCACGCGCCAAGCAACGCGACCTCCCATCATCGGCTGGGTCGACCCGTCGAGCGTGTCGAACGTGATCGCGACCTGCTGAGCACACCTGAGCCTGGTCAACGCGCGTACCTCAGCACGGTGAACCCGGGCCGTTCGGCATCACCGACGAGTCGAGGTAGCGCCGTCGTCTGGCCCTTCAGGTAGGCGTCGAGGAAGTCGCCGACCGTGCTGACGATCACCGAATAGGCGGCCGGGTACGCGAACGGGGTGTGCGGCATGCCCCGCAACACGATCAGATACTTCGGCGGCAATGCTGCTGCGTACGTCGAGCGGCTCTCGGTCACCGGGAAGGTCCGATCCGCATCACCATGGATCAGGAGCACCGGCACACCCCGCTGCAGCATCGCTCCGTGCGGGAACGGCAGACCGGCCCCGTCGATCTCCACCGCCGCCTTCACGCGGTCGTTGATGCAGCACCGGTTGGAGACCAAGCCCATCGTGGTGACCGCTCCCAGCGAATGGCCGCCGACGGCGATCCGAGACGCGTCGATGAGCCCTCGGTGCACGTTGCCCGACGGCCCGTACGCCGCGACGAGCTGGTCGATCACGAACGAGACGTCCGCAGGCTGGTTGACGTAGTCGTTGAAGTCGCCGCCCGACAGCAACCCAGCATGGGTGAGCGGGAACGTCGGCGCGGCGACCACGTACCCGCGTGCGGCCCACGCGCGCAGCAACGGCGCGAAATAGGCGACGGTCGCGTCGATGCCGTGTGCCCAGACGAACAGCGGGAACGGCCCGTTAGCGGCAGCCACCCGACCATTGACGGTCGGTAGGTACACCTCGGTGGGTAATGCTCGCCCCTGTCTGCCTGGAGTACTGCGATACGCGGCCGTCGGACGCGCCGCATCGACCCAGTTCCAATGCTCGACCGTGACTGAGAATCCGTTGGTCGTCGGACGCGCCGGCGCAGTCGAGGCGGAGGTGACCGTGACCGACGTCGGAACGCTGGCAGTTGACACAGACGTGTTCGGCGGTGCTGAGGGTGTCGGGGGCGCACTGGTTGAGGAATCGGCGACGACCGTCGTCGATGTGCTTCTCCCGGGGACGCTGCTGCATGCCGCGACGACGACCAGCAACAGGGCCACGGAAAGTGCAGCTTTCCGCCGAGATCGACGCGGGAGCGTGGAGCCTGCCATGGGCTACATGATCTCGCGACGACCGGGGCACCGCGGGTTCTCGCAGTGCCCCGAGGACGACTCGGCCCGACTGAGCGATAGGTCCGCTCTCTGCGGGCGAGGCGATCTGGCGATCGCCGATTCCGAACCGGCGCACCTGCCCTGGTTCGCTACTTGATTCCGTGGGGCACGAGACCGTGCTTGCGAACGGGCGAGGCCGCGCGGTAGTGACTGGTTGCGAAACGCGGCGCGCGAGGCGGACTTCCGGGGGCGACAGTGAGAACTGAAAAGCAACGCGCGTCCCGAGGTCGACTTCGCGCGGCGACGGTCATCGTCACCGCGGTCCTATCAGCAGCATTGCTAGTACTGGTAGCAGGTGTCGGCTCCGCCTTGTCGGTGCGGGGGGCGGCGGCCGCCACCCCGTTGGCGGAGGCGGTGACGACGACGACACCCGAACCCACGACCACGATGCCGATTTCGACAACCACGACAGCTGTCACGTCCACGGTGCCAACGACAACGACGACCACCCGTCAAACTCCGCCTCCACATCCGCCTCCACATCCGCCAGTGAGGCCGCTTGGTGGACCGCCCGGTTCCGGGTATTGGATGCTCGGTTACGACGGCACGATCTATCCGTTCGGCAGCGCACGCTTGTGCCAAGACCCTCTGGGTAGCTCACACTTCGATGTCAACCTCAACATCGGCACCTTCGGTGAGGACATCGTCCCGACGCCGGATGGGCTTGGCTATTGGGCCTTGAACGGCAGCAACCCGTACGCGTACGTGGAGTTCTTCATGTGTTCGAACATGCCGTCCGCAGATTTTCTGCAGTACGAAACCAACAACCTGTTCTCAGACAAGTTGGAGCCCGGCGAGGTTCCCACCAGCATGAGTGCGCTACCGGACGGCTCCGGCTACTGGGTGTTCACCGATCTCGGGCGCGCGATTCCATTCGGCAATGCGCAATGGTACGGAGACATGGGCAACGTGCATCTCAACGGCCCGGTTCTCGGATCGGTGGCAACACCGACCGGACACGGCTACTACATGGTCGCCTCCGACGGCGGCATCTTCGCCTTCGGCGACGC
>JBEPUZ010000224.1:0-7470 GCA_041691275.1 Actinomycetota bacterium
GGCGACACCGAGCGCGTAGGTCTTGCCCGTGCCGGCCGCGCCGATCGCGCCGGCGATGCCGGCGCCATCGGTGGTGAGCTTGGTGACCATTGCGGCCTGCTGCGGGCTCAACGACCGCCCGGCAGAGATGGTCGCCGCGTCGCAGACCCCGACGCCGTCGTCGCGGCGGGCGATCGCATTGTCGAGGAGCTGTTCCTCGATGGCCAGGAGCTCGACGGTCGAGTACTGCACGCCGGTCCGCGCGACGCCAACCGCCTCGACCTGCTGGCCGGCGAGGAACTCCTCCGCGCGCCGTTCGAGCACCGGTACCGTCGCACCTTCCGGTGCGTGCTCGGCCAACACGCGCAACACCGCGCGGCGATCGAACGTCGCGTCCGAAGCGGTCAACAGTCCCGCAAGGCCCTCGTCGGTCAGTTCGACGCCGTCCGTGCAGACATCGGTACAGATGCCGGTCGAGACGTCGGTTCCGTCAACAAGGCCCGCACCGATCTCTGGTCGAGGCCGTGCAGACTGGCACGCTCCCGCCAATCGGCCTCGAGCGTGGCGGGATCGACGTCGTAGTCCTTCGCGGCCCGGGTCTTGACTGCGAGCCGCCGCGCGGACCGGGCCGACGTGTCGCCGCCCGCTTCCATACCTTCCTCGATCTGGATCCGCCGGCGGCTGAACTCCCGCAACACCTCATGCGGGACACCGGAGACCTCGCCGACTCCCTTACCGACCGGCTCCCACTCGACACCCAACGACTGCGTGAGGGCGTGGCGGAGCTCGGCCTGATAGAGGAACCCGGCGGTGCGGGCGTGCGCGTACAAGTGCCGGCCGTCGAGCGTCCGCCACGCACCGTCCTCACACGCGGTCGTGTTCGCGACCACCACGTGGGTGTGGAGCTGCGGGTCACCGGCGCGGCTCGTCCGATGCCGAAACGCGGCGCCGATCAGGCCCTCGCCGTCGAGGGTCTCGACCCCGTCGTGCCCACGCCGCGACCGAATCGCCTCGCGTTCGACGTACCCGATCGCGGCGTCGACCGCGACCTCGTGCGCCGTGATGACCGCAGCGGCCGTGTCCTGGTCGGCCAGCGCCCACAACACCGACACCGACTTCGGAGCCGACAACGTCAGATCAAACGCGCACACCCGCGCGTTCCCACGACGCAGACGAACACCGGTGGACGGATCGGCACCCGACAACACGGTACGGAAATCGTCATCGTCGACCTCGCCCGCGAGACCGAGCTCGCCGGCCATCTTCCCGACCCAACGGCCCGGGACCTCACCCCGCTCGCTGTAGTAATCCTCCGCGCCCTGCGCGACCGCGGTCAGGTAATAGCTCTCCTGACCAACCGAGACCTTCCCCACCGACATCATCACAACGGATAAGCGCGTTGACAACGCCAAACGCGACAAACCCGCATCAAGATGCAACTGTGTGAACAGCTCTCCGCGCAGATTTCTTGTCGCGAATCGCGATCGCAGCGCGCTTATCCAGAGCATGAGCGAAAACACGCGAGAGAGGACCGAACGACCAGACGGAGTGTTGCTGTTGACGATCGTCGAAGCGGCACGCGCGCTGTCAATCGGACGCACGACCATGTACGAGCTGATCGGCGCCGGCGAAATCGACGTCGTGCACATCGGGCGGGCGGTCAGGGTGCCCGTGTCGGAGCTGGACGCGTTCGTCAGCCGACAGCGGCGCACGGAGGTCGTACGCTGACTCCGACTTCCCCCGTCAGACCGCGCTCCGCCGCGATGCGATCGTCCACGTCCATCGGGCGACGCGGCATTCGAGCAGGTGCGCGAGTGTGCGCCGCAGATCGAGGGAGTCTCATGAAGGGTCACGTTCGGAAGCGTGGAAGTGGTTGGGCGATCGTCGTCGAGCTCGAGGCCGATCCCGTATCGGGTAGGCGCAGACAGAAGTGGGTCAGCGGCTTCCGGACCAAGGCCATCGCCGAACGCGAGTTGCGTCGGCGCCTTCGCCTCGTCGACGAGGGCGAAGACGCGTTTCCGGACGAGACATCGGTCGAGGCGTTCGTGCTCGAACGGTGGCTGCCACATCTCGACACGCAGGGTCGACTGCGCGCCGGCACCATCCGGAACTACCGCCAGCTCATGCGCGACCACGTCCTTCCGCACCTCGGACAAATGCAGCTGCGAAGGGTCCGACCGGGGCACGTGCAGGCCGTACTCGACGAGATGACGCGCAACGGTCGCTCGGGCCGCACCGTCTCACATGCGCGGGCCGCGATGTCGTCTGCCTTCACGTCCGCGGTCCGTTGGCAACTCGTTTCCATCAATCCGGTTCGAGCGACCGAGGCGCCGGCGAAGAAGGTTCTCGATCTCCGTGTTCCCTCGGCTTCCGAGCTCCTCACCCTGATAGAGGCCGCGCGGGGCACGATCTGGGAGGTGCCGATCATGCTCGCGGCAACCACCGGCGCCCGACGGGGCGAGATCGCCGGGCTGCGCTGGGGAAATGTCGATCTGGAGCGCGGACGCATCCGGATCGTCGAGGCGCTCCAGCGCGTCAACCGCGAGCTCGTCTACGCGTCGCCCAAGACGCCCCGGGCCGTCCGCAGTATCCCGATCCCCGGGTGGGTCGTCGAAGCGTTGCGTCGGCACCGAGCCGACCAAGCGCAGCGGCTCCTTGCACTCGGCATTCGCGTGACCGACGAGCACCCCGTGGCCGATCGCGGGGACGGCGAGCCGCTGGACCCTTCGACCTTCACGCATGCCGTGTCGCGCATCGCCAAGGGAGCCGGGCTCGAGGGTGTTCGCCTCCACGACCTGCGTCACGCTGTTGCCACGATCCTCGCCGCGACCGGGAGCTCGCCGGCCATCACGTCGAAGATCCTGGGGCACGCGTCGGTCGCGTTCACCCTGCAGACGTACACGCATCCGGATGAGGAGGAGCTCGATCGGGCGGGCGCGGCGTTGGAGCGCGCCCTCGGCACACGCTGACGGCCGTTTGCAATCCGTTTGCAAACTCGGCCGGGTCAGCGGTGACACGTTTCCCGACCAGGTGTACTCCCTGGTCAGCTAGTACGCCCCCCGGGACTCGAACCCGGAACCTGCAGATTAAGAGTCTGATGCTCTAACCAGTTGAGCTAGGGGCGCAGGAAGCGCACATCGTAACCGACGACCCCGTACATTTCGTACGTGGACTTAGCGATCAGCGGCGCGAGTGGTCTCCTGGGTACGGCGCTCGCAGCGTCGCTGCAGGCCGACGGTCATCGGGTTCTGCGGTTCGTGCGCGGCGGGGTGACGGGTGGTGACGACATCGCCTGGGATCCCGAACACGGTCGGATCGACGCGCCTGCGCTCGAAGGGATCGACGCGGTCGTGCACCTCGCCGGTGAGGGGATCGGCGAACACCGGTGGACCGCCGAGCAGAAGCGTCGCATCAAGGAGAGCCGCGTCAAGGGGACCGCGGTGCTCTCGGCCGCGGTCGCGAGCCGGGAGAAGAAGCCCAAAGTGCTGGTCGCGGCGTCGGCGATCGGCGTCTACGGCAATCGGGGCGACGAGATCCTCACCGAGGACAGTTCGCTCGGCGATGATTTCCTGGCCGATGTGTGCAAGGCGTGGGAGAGCGAGACCCGTCCCGCGATCGACGCCGGAGTCCGTACCGTCATCGTGCGCACCGGCATCGTGCTCGCCGCACACGGCGGCGCCCTGAAACAGATGCTCCTGCCGTTCCGTCTCGGACTCGGCGGCAAGCAGGGCTCGGGCAAGCAGTGGATGAGTTGGATCGCGATCGACGATGAGGTCGCCGCGATCCGCGCCGCGATCGACGACGAGCGGCTCCGCGGTCCGATCAACGTGACCGCACCCAACCCGGTAACGAACGCCGATTTCGCCCGCGCGCTCGGTCGCGTGTTGCACCGCCCTACGGTGTTGCCCACGCCGTTGTTGCCGTTGAAGCTCCGCTTCGGAGCCGAGCTCGTCGAGACGCTGCTCCTCGGGAGTCAACGTGTGGCCCCCACCCGGCTCGAGGCTGTCGCGTTCCCCTTCCGGTATCCGGTCCTGGAACCCGCGCTCGAAGCCATCTTGAACCGGTCCTGAGTGCGGCTCTGGATCGACACCGACGCGGGCGACAACCCGGACGACACCATCGCACTCTGGTGCGCGGCTCGCTCCGAAGACGTCGACCTCGCAGGGATCAGCACGGTCGACGGTGATGTCGAGAAGCGAGCTGCGTACGTCCGCAAGCTCCTGCCCGGCATCGACGTCATCGCAGGTCCACCCCCGCCCGACCGGCTCGCGAACGTCGACGTGCTGCTCGGCATCGGCCCGTGGACGCACGTTGCGGGTCTCGCCGACGTGGGCGCGCTCCCGCGGCGCGTCGTGTTGATGGGCGGTGCGCTCGTGCCGATCAAGCACCACGGGCAGCTGCGGCGGATCGAGCACAACGTGGGCGCTGACCCGGGCGGCGCGGCCCGGCTGTTGGGCACGACCGGCAACCTCATCGTCGTCCCGCTCGATGCCACCGCCCGGCTGAAGGCCCACGCGCACGACGAGAAGGTGCTGGTCAAGGCGATCCCGGGGTTCCGCGAGAACCTCGCCAAGTGGCGCCAGAAGCGCGAGCCCGACCCCGACGGCGGCGCCCCGCCGCTGGTGTTGCACGACGTCGCCGCGTTGTTCGTCGCGATGGGAGACCGGGTCGCGCGCATGGAGTCGCGCCGGCTCACGATCGACTCCGACGGGACGATGCGCGCGTCCGTCGACGGGCCGCTCCAGCACGTCGTGGCGCACCTCGACGGCGACGAGACCCGGGCCCGCATGCGTGCGCTCGCGTCCGAAGACGGCTGAGGGTGGCTGACGGGGCTCGAACCCGCGACCTTCGGCACCACAAGCCGACGCTCTAACCAGCTGAGCTACAACCACCACGGTTGCCGGTCGGAGCGAGCCCCGGCCGGGAAACGACCATAGTAGAGGGGTCCGCTCCGGCCGGGCCCAGCCGAAGCCCCGGGCGGCGGGCGCTCACGGGCCCGGTGGCGGTACCGCTTCGATGAATTCGAGCGCGGCGTCGATGCAGTCGAACTCGCTCGGGGCGCGGAAATGATCGACGCCCCGGAGCATCACGAGCTGCGCGTCGGGGAGGGCATCGACCAACGGCTCGGGGGGACCGGCGAAATCGCGGTCGCCGATGATGACGAGCGTCGGGCACGTGACCCGGGCCGCGTCGGCGGGCGTGAACGGTTCCGATTCCCGCCGCAGGCACGCGGCGATCGCGAGCGGATCGTTGCCCGCGCTGCGCGCGAGCTGGACGAACAGCCGGATCGTGAGGTCGTCCGGGTCGGCGATGGTCTCGCTCTCGAACGCGGCGGCCAGCGTTTCGGTGCCGTCGGTGCGGAACATGTTCTCGCCGATCCCGATCAGCACGAGCCGGCCGAAGCGTTCCGGGGTGCGCGACGCGATGCGCAAGAGCAGTTGGGCGCCGAGCGAGAAACCGATCGCGTCGACTTCGCCGGCGGGCAGCGCCGCTTCGAGCGTGGCGTCGAGGTGCGCGTACGCAGCCGGATCGTGCGGCGCGTCGGCCGTGCCGTGGCCGAGCAGATCGATGGGGACGACGGGGCGGTCGGCGTCGCCGAGGAGGTCGACCCAACCGCCGGCGCGCCATCCGTGCTCGAACGAGGAGCCGACACCGTGCACCAGCACGACGGGTTGATTTCGCATCGGCGCAGAGTACGCGGCGCCGCAGACATGTCGGCAGGGAGCGCGGCGGGGAAGTCGCGGGCGGGAGAACAGAGAACGGCCCCCGTCCGTAGTCCGGGGGCCGTAGCTCGATGTTCGATTGGACCGTTACCGGCCGGGGTCGCAGCGGCTCAGGGGGGTGGAGCTACCAGGACATGAGAGGTATCGGACGGCTGGGCCCGGGTGTTCAGTCCGGGAACCGAACTGTGACGGGTTGCACTCCCGGTCGGCCCGAAAGGCGCCATGAGTCAGGAAACCGGGTCCCGGTCCGCTACCATCGACCCTGCACCGCACCGCCGGGTCTGTTCGCTGCACTTCAGCACGGGCTACAGCGAGCGTGAGATCGCTCCCTGGCGACTTCGCGAACATCGAAACTTTCGTGCGCGGTGCCGTTCGAAATAGGAGCACTGTGTCAGTCAGCTTTGCCGATCTCGGCGTATCCGCCGACCTCATCGACGCGCTCAAGCAGCGCAACATCACCGAGCCGTTCCCCATCCAGGCGGCCACCATCCCCGACGCTCTCGCCGGCCGCGACATCTCCGGACGGGCGCCGACGGGCTCGGGCAAGACCCTCGCCTTCGGGATCCCGCTGGTCGAGCGCGTCCCCCGTGCCCGCCGCCTCCGTCCGGGCGCCCTCGTCCTCGCTCCCACCCGTGAGCTCGCCGCCCAGATCCAAAAGGACCTCCTGCCCCTCGCCAAGACCCGCGGCCGCCGCGTGATCTCGGTGTACGGCGGCGTGGGCTACGACACCCAGGTGCGCGAGTTGCGCCGGGGCGTCGACATCCTCGTGGCCTGCCCGGGTCGCCTCATCGACCTGGTCGAGCGGCGCGCGGTCGAGCTCGACGGCATCGAGATCGTCGTCATCGACGAAGCCGACCGCATGGCCGACATGGGCTTCCTGCCGCAGGTGCGCAAGCTGCTCGACCTCGTTTCGGAGAACCGCCAGACAATCCTGTTCTCGGCCACGCTCGACGGCGACATCGGTGCCCTGACCCGGGAGTACCAGACCGACCCGGTCCGCCATGAAGTGGGCGACGTCGAGCCCGACCTCGACGCGTCGACGCATGCCTTCTGGCACATCGAGGCGACCGATCGTCCGCGCCACACCGCGACGCTCATCGACAAGCACGGCTCGACGATCGTGTTCTGTCGTACGCGCCACGGTGCCGACCGCCTGGTCAAGCAGCTCTCCGCTTCCGGCGTGAGCGCGGCTTCGATCCACGGTGGCCGTTCACAGAGCCAGCGTGATCGTGCGCTCGCGTCGTTCAAGCAGGGTCAGGTCGACGCGCTGGTCGCGACCGACGTCGCCGCCCGCGGCATCCACGTCGATGGTGTGGCCTGTGTCGTGCACTTCGACCTCGCCGAAGACGCCAAGGCGTACCTGCACCGTTCCGGTCGTACCGGCCGGGCCGGCGCGACGGGCGTTGTCGTGACGCTGGTGTCCGACGCGATGGTGCGCGACGTGCGCCGCCTGCAGAAGGACATCGGACTCGTCGGCGAGCTCGAGCGCGTAGGTCGCGCTCCGGTGAGCACGCGCGATCCGTTGCCGGCGCCTTCGGAGACGGCACCCCGTCGCACCGACGCGCGTCCCGCTCGGCACGGTGCGCGCCGCCCCGAGGGCGGCACGCCTGCCCGTCGGGGTCAAGGTGCGCGTGACCGCGATCGCAACCGCGGTCGTCAGCGCCGCGGCTAGGACCTCGGAGAGTCGTTAGTTCGTCGGAGACGGCGCAACGCGCGCGCGTTGGGCCGCGTGAACGATCAGGCCGCCCAACGCGCCCACCGGCGCGGT
>JBEPUZ010000225.1:0-7355 GCA_041691275.1 Actinomycetota bacterium
ACCGAAACGACCAAGCCGCGTAACCAACATGACCGGCCAACCGGGGGAACCTCAGTCATCATCAGGGCGTTGCGGCCGGGGCCTCAGCGTTCGGACCTCGCTGGGTGCGATCAAGTCCAGCACGCCCAGCAGCGCCTGCACGCCACCGATAGCCATCCACATGTCCTTCTCGCTGGTTGCCGCCCAGTTCTCGGCGAACTGCTGCTGGAGGTCCTCGATGGCGGTCAGGATCCACTGGGTGAGGGCGGGAGAGGCGAGCGGAAGGACGCGCGCAGCGGGCGCGCCGATGTCGATGATCTCGGCGGTCGCGACGTCGCCGATGTCGGTGGTCTCGACGTCGGCGTTCACGAGGTCGGCTTCCCGAGGAGCGACTGTTCGAGTGGACCGCGCCTGAGGGTCCCGAGCCGGGCGGCGTCGGGCTTCATCCGCAGGACCGTCGATCGGGCGAGGCCCATCTCGCGTGCGGTGGCCCGGTAGCTGTAGCCCTGGATGAGGAGTTCGACCATGCGCTGCAGGCGGAGCTGGCGGTAGACGAGGTGTTCGTACGAGCTGGGCGGCCCGGGTTTGGACCAGTAGGGACGCGAGGCTGTGGTATCGAAGGCTGGGGCGATGGTCGACGCAGAGGTGGAGGGGGAGGTGAGGGAGGTCGGCATGTCGTTCAGGATGTCGAGGGATGCGGCGGTTGGGGTGGAATCGCGCGAAGTAGCAGCGAAAGGGTTGTGTACTCACAACCTTCGGCCACGAGGCACGCCGTACTGCCGTCGCTGCCCGAAGAGTCGACTTCCGTCTGCGTTCGCTGCCGCATCCCTCGACGACTAGGGCGCTCAATCCCATCGACAGGCCCGACACCGACATGCCATTCCCGCCGTGAGCTGACGGCATACGCCGCCCCGGTTCAAGCTGGTACCGAACGCGACGTCCGGTACGACACGTTCTGCGCCGGGTACTGCGAAGTGTGGGCCGCGTCGGACGCGCGTCTCCCCGCCAGACGCTGCATTCTGCGCGGCCCACAAACACGGGGCGTTGCTGCACCTCACCGCGCGAGGGACGAGAACTTCAGTACCGGATCTGCGTCCTACGCTTACGGCGTGCCTCAGCTACCGCGCGTGCTCCCCACCCTGGTCCCTGGTGATGACGAGGACCCGCCCGTCGACCGCGAGGACGTCCTGCACATGTCCCTCGACAACGACACCCTGGACGCCTTCGCTCGTGGCGGGATCACGATGCGGGACGTCCTCGATGGGAAGGTGCCGGGCTACGACGCCGACGAGATCATCGCCAAAGCGATGGAAGACACCGGAAGTTACGACGGGCCATGGTCACCGTTCGAGGGGCTGAACCCGTAAGGGCGAGCGCGCCGGTCGACTCGGCGCGCTATGCACCACCCGCCGAGCTCCGATCGGCATAGGGCGCGAGTCGACGACAGCTCCTCGCTCATTGGCACGATCCAAACTGACCTACTACTCGGCCTGGCGAGTCCGGATCGGCGTGTGGTGGACTTGGGCGCATGGATGACGAGCAGGAGATCAACGCGCTCACTGGAGTGATTCCCACACTCTCCGTAAGCTGCGGGCATGCCGGAACCGGTGGACGAGCGTCAGGTGCTGCTGGAGCTCTCCCAGCGGGGCGAAGAGATGCGTGAGGTTGCGTTGTCGCTTGCCGCGGGCGCGGTGCTACGCGGACGGATCTCCTCGGAGACCGCAGCACAGCTCAGCTCGTACACGGCTATGGACCTGCGTGAGCTGACACAGGCCGACGTTCCGCCGGAGGTCGACCCCTCCGTGCTCGTGAGCATCGTAGTGCCCGCCCTCAACGAGCATGAGAATCTCAATCCCCTCTGGCAACGACTGCGACCGGTACTCGACTCCGTCGGCGGCGGAGAGTTGGTGATCGTCGACGACGGCAGCTCCGACAACACGTGGGAGGAGATCGCGCGCCTCGCGACGGAGGATGCCCGCGTCCGCGGGGTTCGGCTGTCGCGCAACTTCGGACATCAGGCCGCGCTCTCGGCAGGGATGGCCCACGCACGCGGGCTGTCCGTCTGCCTCATGGACGCCGACCTGCAGGATCCGCCGGAGATCCTTCACCGGTTCGTCGAGGAATGGCGGGCCGGCAACGAGGTCGTCTACGCGGTGCGGAAAACGCGCAAGGAGGGATTGGCCAAGCGCGCCAGCTACCGGCTCTTTTACCGCGTGTACCGACGCCTCGCGAACATCGACGTCCCGGTCGACAGTGGCGACTTTGCGCTGCTCGACCGCAGGGTGGTCGATCAGCTCCTCGGCCTGCCCGAACACAACCGGTTCCTCCGCGGACTCCGCAGCTGGGTTGGCTACCGGCAGGTGGGCGTTGAGTACGACCGCGATGCCCGTAACGCGGGTGAGCCCAAATACACCGTGCGCGGGCTGTTCCGCCTAGCGGTCGACGGGCTGCTGTCGTTTTCGGCCGCACCACTGCGCCTAGCCTCGTACCTCGGAATCCTCGTGGCGCTTACCGGAGGCGTCTACATCGGTTACGCCCTCGTCGGTCGACTCTTTCTCGGCGGGGTGCCAAAGGGCTGGACGTCGATCATCGCCGTATTCCTCACCGTCGGCGGTATGCAACTCATCGTGGTGGGTCTCCTTGGAGAGTACGTCGCGCGCATCTACGACGAGACGAAGGCACGACCGAACTATCTCGTCGCCGAGACGACGGTCCCGAAGTCACCGTCGTGAACCGCGCCGTCATCCTTGCGGTAGCTGATAGATAGTGCGGCCGCCGACAGTCTCGACCGGCCGGTAGCCCAAACGCCGGAGTATCGTTTCCCAGGGTCGCGGGAACAGGAGCCGGTCGTACGGCGCGACGACGACTGTTCGGATTTTCCGCGATTCCACGACCTGCGCGAGCTGGTTGATCGTCAACACTTTGTCGCGGGCGGCGGCACCGTCGGACAGGTTCAAGTTGCCGGCAACGACCGTCCCGAAGTCGCTTTCCAGGCCGGAGAGAAGTACCGCATGCGACTGGTAGAGATCGACCGGCGAGAAGTCGATCACCACCTCGCCGACTCGGGTGTGCGTGTCGATCGCCTTCGAGATCACGAGCGCGTGCGGGATATCGAGCAACGTGTCCCCCGAGTTCATAATTGCGTCGTACGCGCCCGCGCCGGAGATGACGAAGGCCAGAACAGCCATGACGCCGATCGCGCGCAATACGAACAGGGAGCGAACGTCGGGCAGTCGGAGCACGAAGGCGCGCAGTGTGTGCCAAAGCTCGACGGCACCAACGGCGAGGAACGGAATGAGCGTGCAGAAGTACTGGTCATAAGTCGGAGTCGGGGCAAGGCTGGCGAGCGCTAGTGCGCACGCAACCGCTACCGCGAGGGGCATCCGTCGGCGCGTCGCGAGCACGAACACACCGAGTCCCACGCACGCCGCGACGAGGATGAGGAACTGGGCGGTACCGAGCAGCTGGCCGGCGGTGCGCAACTTCTGAACGAGCGAATTGTAGGGGGTCAGGGCGCTGCGATTCGTCTGGGACACCAAGACGTCCGAGACGAAACGACGGGGACCGAGCGCGAGGAAGTAGATGCACGGCAATAGACCGACAGCGAGCCCACCGATCAACGCTGCGATCTTGGCGAGACGTTCGCTCGCGAGCGCCGGTACCTTGCGCTCGACTGCGTAGTACACGAACACTGGGATCACCGCAACAAAGAACAGGCGGACGTCGATGGACAGACCGAGAAGTGCCCCCGCGGCGAACCAACGTGTCCGGCTGCACGCCTGGTCGCGGTCCGACGCGGCAACCAAGACGTACGCCGCGAAGATGAGCAGCGTCGACAGCACATAGGACTTGTACGTGGAGTACCAGTCGAACGCCAACGCCGAAGTAATAAAAAGGATCACCGACACGACGCCGAGCCCGCGCGACAAGCGGCGAGCGACATGAGCGTAGAGGACGACACCAAGGATTAGCGTGAGAATAATTGACAGCTCGCGAAGGCTGCGGAACGTCTCTCCGGCCAGGCGTGTCCAGACGCCGTAGACGTAGGGAAGCCCGGGGGGGTACTGAAACCAGAAGCTCGAGTACGGCTGATGACCGTGGGCCACGACCTTCGCTGCGATCGCGTAAAACCCCTCGTCGCCGTCGAACCCGCGCTTAGTCGCGACCGGCCACATCACAACCAGTTGGATCGCGATGATGCCGAGGTAGACGGCCGGTGATGCGAGCCGGAGCCGACGCGTCGGACGATCGCGCTCAGCATCCGGCACAACGACCGTGTCTCCCGGCAAGGTCGTTTCATCGCTGCTGCTCACGCCCGGCGACCCTACGACGATCAGCGGCTCCGAGTCCACGATCTCAGGTTCACGCGCCGACTCGTAGTACTACCTACATTGCAGACGCCGAAACGCGTGCAGTACCGGACACAGCACCACGGGCACCGTTCGCCTGCATGCCGAACGTCCTGTCCACGACAGCCTTTCGGCTCCTCGTGTTCGGCAGCCCGCTGTGCTTCCGTTGGCATGGATCAACGAGCCGGGACAAGCCGACACGGCCGGAGTACCGGGCGCGCGACGGGCGATCACCGGGTACGTCGTCACGCCGTATCTCGCTGGCGTTCCTCAACCGCCAGTCTCCTTCGCGTCAACAGCGACGACGGCAACCGTGACCGGGCTCACCGCCGCCAAGAGCTACACCTTCACCGTCGCGGCGAGGAACACCCGAGGGAGCGGGCCAGCGTCGCTGCCATCGAATGCCGCCATACGGACATGACGTGAGATGAGGACGAGGTGCGGCAAGGAGCGCACGTATTCGCGCGTCGGTAGTACGCGCGTACTGTCGCCCGGTTTGGATCCACCTCGCGCGACCCCGACCCTCTACGCACCTCCTCGGTTCCGCCGTCGTCGTTCCAGTTCCTCGGTGAGCGCCATCGCAGCCCCGCCGCGCGGGCAGTGCAATGTTCCACGCGATAGCGGACGACGGCTCGATATAGCCCACAGCAGACCGGCAGCACCGAGGATGTTCGCTGACGGGAACGAATCGACGGTCAGGAAGGGTGAGCCAGACCGATGACGTGGATGACGGACGAGCCGCTGCGCGTCCGGGAGCTACCACTCCCCACTCCACCGCGCGAGAGCCACTATGACGATGGTCCACAGCGCGAAGTTGGCGTGGCGGTCGCCAGCTCGGTTGAGCCGATGTCGGTTCGATTGCCGGACGGGACGTGGACGGGTGACGTGCTTGTCTTGACATCTTGTGGGGGAGGGCGGACGCTGACGTGTGGGTCTGGGCGTGTTGCCCAACTGGAGGCGCTGGCGTGTGGAGACCGATTCGGCGGAACGGACCGCAACGTAGACCGGTGGTGGTGGCGCTTTAGTAGCTGCAGGTTTCCTGGTCGTCGCGGTCGGTGTCGTGCCCGCAGCGGCGGCCAGTGACGTTGTCGTGACGAAGTATCCCAGTCCAGCCGGTCCAGCGGGCATCGTGACCGGACCCGACGGCGCGCTCTGGTTCACTGGCCACGACGACAACACGATCGGGCGTATCACCACCGGCGGGTCCGAATCCTTCTACTCGGACCCGAGTATCCGCCAGCCGTTCGGTATCGTCGCCGGACCTGATGGTGCGTTGTGGTTTACCAACTTCGCCAGCAACTCGATCGGGCGTATCACCACCACCGGGACGGTTACCAACTTCACCGATCCCAGCATCAGCAGTCCGGCTTCGATCGCGGTCGGGTCCGATGGTGCGCTGTGGTTTACCAACTCTGGCAACAACTCGATCGGGCGGATCACGGGCTCCGGGAGCGTCACGCACTACACGGCCACCGGCATCAGCACGTTGTTTTTTCATCACTGCCGGACCCGACGGCGCGCTCTGGTTCACCGAGGGCGGTGCGATCGGGCGGATCACCGTCGCCGGGAGCATCACGCAGTACACGGATGCCGGAGGGGCGTTCGCTATCACTGCCGGACCCGACGGCGCGCTGTGGTTCACCCACCTTGGCGGCGCCAACATCGGGCGTATTACCACGACGGGGACCGTCACCGAATATCCCTATCCCAACACCGATCCGTCGTACGGGATCGCCGCCGGACCTGACGGCGCGCTGTGGTTCACTACCGACCACATCAACCAAGCCGGTTCGATCGGCCGCATCACCACCGCCGGAATCGTCAGCACCTACACCGACGCAGGCATCGACAATCCGTACGCGATCACGGCGGGACCTGACCGCGCCATGTGGTTCGCCAACGTGGACAACGGTCCGATCGGGTCCGTCGCGCGCATCGCGTTCGCAGCACCGACCGTTATGCGGCTCTTCGCGTTGGGGTGGGGAGTGACGTGTAGCTGAGGGTCCACCGCGCGGGCCAGGGGTCCCGCGATCGTTGCGGCTGTTCGACGGCTGCGACGACAGGAGACCCCTGACGATGAGTGACGGTATCGGTCTGGCGGAGGCGTTGCTTGGACTCCCGGGGTTCCGGGTGCTCGAGGTGCACGAGGCGACTGACGAGGTCGTGATCACGATCGAGACGACCGCGACCGTGGCATGGTGCGCGGCGTGTGGTGCACGCGCGGTGGCGCACGATCGGATGGCGGTCGAGGTTCGGGATCTGGCGTGCTTTGGTCGGCCGGCACGGCTGGTGTGGCGCAAGCGCCGGTGGCGTTGCCGCGAGCACGCATGCGATGCGAGGACGTGGACCGAACGTTCGGAACACTTCGACGCGCAACGGGTCATCACCCGCCGTGCCGGCATGGAAGCGTGCCGGCAGGTCGGCGAGCTCGCCCGTCCGGTCTCCAAGGTCGTCGAGGAGCTCGGAGTGTGTTGGTGGACGGTCATGCACGCGGTGGTCGAGCACGGCACACCGCTGGTCGATGACCCCGACCGGGTTGGTCGGGTCCGTCAGCTCGGCATCGACGAGACGTCGTTCCTCAACGCCAACCGCCACCATGCGATCGTGTACGCGACCGGCCTCGTCGATCTCGAACGCCACGTCGTAATCGACATGACCAAAGGCAACAGTGCCGCTGACCTGCGCCGATGGACCGCGAACGCGGACCCGGCCTGGCTCGCGAACGTCAAGGTCGTTGCGACCGATCTCACCGAGAGTTTCCGGGCCGGCCTGTCACCGCACCTCTCTCACGCCCGCCGGGTCGCGGACCCATTCCATGTCGTGCGGGTCGCGAACCGCTGCCTCGACAACGTCCGTCGCCGGGTGCAGAACGAGACGCTCGGCCATCGTGGCCGCAAACCCGATCCGTTGTATCGGATCCGCAAGCTGTTGTTGAGCGGCGCCGAACGGCTCGATGCACCCGGCGCGGATCGGATGCTGTTGGGCTTACGTGTTGGTGATCCCAACGATGAACTGCTCGGCGCGTGG
>JBEPUZ010000226.1:0-7348 GCA_041691275.1 Actinomycetota bacterium
TTCAGCGTGATGTCACAACCGCGCTGACCCGGTGTGGAGGTAACGGAACGCTACGCGAACCGACAAATCATTCAGATCGCCCGAGACCTGATCGGCTTCGTACTGGAGACGCAGACATGGCGAGGCCGGGCGCACGCAACGACCCCGAATGCGAGCGGTAGCCGAATCCATCTCGGCATGGAGTCATCGGCGAGCGTGAATGCGGAGCCGCCGCCGGCCCGTATGGAGCCGGAGCTCGGCACCTCGGTCCGAGCTACCGCCGCGAGAAACCACCGTCGTCGGACAGATACAGGATCTCGAACGTGACGAGGTACGGCCCGGCCGGGTTCGAGGTGAGACGCGCGATCCTTCGGCTGTTCACACACGGCGCGGGATTCGCGATCCCGCTCTGCGTTCCGACGCGCCACGCACGCCGGAACGCCGCGGCTCGCTTCTGAGCCTTCGTCCACGCCGGATTGTCGGCGCAGTCGGGAACCACGTGCCCGACTGTGGGCGGGTCGTAGTCGAAGTGTTTGTAGATCGTCGACGTCGCGTAGTCCCGGAGCGCGGCGAGCGGGTTCGGGTCCCGGAAGCTGACGTCGAGCTTGATCGGGTGCGTCGGGTCGGAGTATCCGGGGAAGTTCGAGATGTAGGTCGCAACGCCGGTGCACGCCCCGCTACAGAACGACGCACCCGGAGCCTGCGTCATTGTCACCGGTGCGCCGCTACCCGAATTCGGCAACGTCAGCAGCGCCGGGTTCGATCCGCCCGTGCTGAGCGATCCCCCCGGGGGCACGTATCCCGATACGGATCCCGGCGTGGGAGCCACGACCGCGGTGTCGAGGCGGGCGACGTTGTTCGAGCCGGGCGTTGCGGTAGCGGTGTCGGTGGCGACGCCCCCGCCGGGCACAACGGACGCGGTCTGGACGAGGAGCGTCACCGAGGCGGCGCCCGACGGTGCGACGGTACCGATGTCACAGGTCACGGTCGTCGCGCCGTGGCACGGTCCCGGCCCGCTCGCCGAGACAAGAGTCGCTCCGGAAGGCAATGTGTCGGCCGTCTGGACACCGGCGACGGGTTCCTGCCCGTTGTTCTGCACCGTGATTCCGTATTGCACGTCGGAACCTGCCGTGACCGTCGAGGGCGAGCCGGCGATGGACGTAACAAGGGAGATCGGGTAGCAGTTCCAGGTGTACGCATCGTCGGGACTCGTCGGATGCGCGTAGGGCGTGAAGTCCGGGTACTGCGCGACGCACGCGTCGTTCATGCTCGGGGCAGCACCGGACGACGCGATCGGTACAGTTCCGCCCGCACCCACGCACGCCCAGTTGCCGAACGCAAAACCGGGGCCGACGGTAGTTCCTTGCAGCAAGGTCGCTGGTGGCGTGTCTCCTTGACCGTTGAAGCCGAGACTCTGGCAGTACCCCGATATGTCGAGCCCACCGGCCTGGAACCAACCCTCGTAGGTTCCGCTCACGCCCTGCAGCTGCCATGTTCCCGACATGGTGTATCCGTCGGGTGCGATCGTTCCGTTGAACGAGATCGCAGCGAACACATCACCCATCTGGATCTGATCGCAGCTGACGGTGCCGGTGATCGGCAGATCGGTGGGGATCCCGGCGAGCATGGTCATGGTCCCCGAGAGCCCGCTGCCGAAGTCGAGATTCGCGGCCCACGGCCCCGTCGACGGGCCCGAAGACGCGGTTCCCAACCAGTTCCACGCGCCGGCACGCAAGGTTGGGCACACCGGACCGGCCGCGTGAGCCGGCGATGCTCCCGTCACGACGAACGCTCCCGAGGTTGCGAGCACAACGACGACGCTCATCAGCCACCGAAGACAAGATGTGCTCGTTCGTCCGGTGAGTCGCGATATGTGCATCATTGTGCTCCCGCCCGTGCCGACTGCGGCTCCAGACGCCGCGTCGTGGCACCACCAGCGAGGTGGAACGTTACTCGGGAAAAAATCAGAATTCCATCCTTAGTCGGCTATGGAATCTTGAGGAGGTGCGCCCGAGCGAACTTGCACCGACAGGAAACGACGCAGCTATGAGGTCGACGTGGTCGTCGTCATACACCACGCCCCTGTCACACGGAACGGCATGCCGCAGGCGCTTCCTGGATCGACAACGGGCTGGTGTTCACATCACCGGCTGGCGAGCCGGTCGAACCCTCGACCTTCGGCAGGGAGTTATCAGCGGCCGCCCAGCGAGCTGGGATCGGCCACGGAATCCGGACCAGCTCAGGCACTCCGCCGCGACGATGATGCTCGCGCAGGGCATCCCACTTCACGAGGTCAAGGATGTTTTGGGTCACTCCTGCATCACTGTCACCAAGGACATCTATGGCCACGTCGAGCGTCGACATGCGGCCGCCGATGCAATCGGAAACGCGCTGTGGGGCGACCAGACCGGGTCATGAGCCGCCGGAGGGTCAGCTTGAGGGTCACCATCGCACGTGACGAAACACTTCCATCCCCGTGGCCTGCACCAACTCAGCGCGCCCGGAGGAAGTCGAACCCCAACCTTCTGATCCGTGGCGCCGCTCGGACGAACCGAGTCGTCTGCCCGGTCCTCGGCTGTGTTGTCGCGTACGACGCTACCAGCGACGACGCGCAGGCGACATCCGCCGCTGTCCGCCGTTGACCGTGCTGTAGCGGAACATTGGTTATGCGCTGGCGAGCGCGCGCTGCGTTCGACTGACGCTCTAACTCGCCTGCAGGTAACGCCGCAGAGCGTCGCGGATGAGTTCCGAATTCGTGCGCCCTTCGGTCTCGGCGCGCGCACGCAGTGCTTCGCTCAGCTCTGGGTCGATCCGCACCGACTCCACCGACGCCGCCGATGAACCCATCGCCGGCCGCCCACCGCGCCGGCGAAGAATCTCGTCTACATCGAAACCCACTTCGGCCTTCGCCGCCAGCTTCTCCACGAGTTCGTCGGTTACCGGCTCACCACTTGCCGTTCGTCCGTAGTCCTTCTTCTTCGCCATGATCACCCTCCCGGCAGGAATCGTCGGTACTTCGAGCAGCGCGGCATTTCGGCTCGGTCCCAGATACAGACGCAGGTCGTCGTCCAGGTCTTCGCTCACCATGGCGTTGCGCACCGCGTGCTCGATGTCCTCGACCGGGACCCGTGCTTGAGCGCCGACGGATGGATCTCCACACGAACCAATCGTACTACGAAACCGGGGAAGGCGGGCGCTCTCTGACCCTGCTCTCGACGATCTGAAGAACATCTGCACTCGCGACCGCTGGGCTCGGCCATACGACGCGTGAAACGCCTCAGCGATCGAAACGATCTCGATAAACAATCGGCGCGAGTTGTGACTTACTGGGTGTGATGGAGGGGGTCAGCGACCACGACGATTTCGCATCCTTCTACGGAGGGGCACGCGACAGGATCGTTGCTGGTCTCGCGGTGTTCTGCGGAGACTGGGACGCGGCCGGCGACGCTGCCTCCGAGGCGTTCACACGAGCGTGTGAGCGCTGGCGTCGGGTCTCGCGTATGGAACGGCCCGAAGGTTGGGTGTATCAGGTCGGCGTGAACGTGTTGCGCCGACGCCGTCGCCGCGAAGCGATCGAGCAAAGGGCGATCGCACGATTCGCGCACGGGGGGTCGACGCTTCCACCGCTGCTGGATGACGTGTTGTGGGAGGCCGTACGAAAGCTTCCCGATCGTCAACGCGAGGCGATCGCGCTGAAGTACGTGGTCGGTCTTACCCAGGCGGAGGTTGCGACCGTGATGCGGATCGCTCCGGGGACGGTCGGCGCGACGTTGACGCACGCGCGGGCCGCATTGGCGGCCCAGCTCACAGATCAGGCGGAGGTGTCGGAATGATCGACCTGGACGACGCGCTCGGCTCACTTACCGATGTCGCTGTCCGCTTCGACGAGCCGCTCGAGGTGATCGTGGCTCGTGCGCGTCGACGGACGCGGCGACGACGCGCCGTTCGCGCGATCTGTGCCGTCGTCGTGGTCGCTGTTGGAGTTGCCGGCATCGTTGGGATTGTCGCGGCTAGACGATCAGAGTCTCCGTCGGTCAGCGTGCATCCGGTGACGGGCGTCATCGCGCGCGCCGACGCCATCGCTGCAGCTCGCGCCTTTGACGCGCATCTTCCGCTGTCCGCGATCGTGCGAGCAAAGCTCATCAACTTCGATGACTACATCTTCGCAGACAACGGTGGCGTCGCGCCCTTGAAGCCGGTACGCCTTCAGCCCGCCGAGACCGCGGTCAGCACGAAGTCGTCCTTCTGGTTGGTCTATGTCCAAGCGACGAACACGATCGCGCTCGGGCACGGCCCATCCGCGCCGTGGGCACTCGTGTTCGTCGACAGCACCAGTGGCAAGGTCGCCTATCGAGTCTCCGATAGCCGACCCGGCTGGCCCTCGTGGGAGATACTTCCGGACCGAGCCGGTCCCGGAGACTCGGCGACGTTCTGCGCCAGAGCACGTGAAACGCTTCGGGACAATTCTGACGTACCGAGCATGTCCGCTCAGCAAGGGTTCCTGCGCGCTGCCATGCAGATCGAGTATCTCCTAGCCGTCGCGCCGCCCCAAGTCCGCGACGACCTCACCACCATGCGGACGTTCGTAGAGGCGCTCATCCTCAATTCGCGCTCACCCGTCAGTTACAGCGATCAAGACGCCGCGATTATCCAAGTCGACGACGCCGCCCGAAGCCAATGCCACATCGAGATCGGAAAGGGACTCTCGATATTCGACTTCAACAGCCAGTCATCGCCGGCGAGACCGGCCACGACGGCTCCCTGAATCGCGCGACCCTTCCTTCAGCGAGTTCACGCGCGCAAAGCATTTCGATGCCGCTCAGACGAACGATCAGCGGCCATCCGTTCGACGGTCGCTGAGCTCGATGAAGGGCTCGTGGCACCTGTGCGGGCGGGCTTAGCGTCACCGGTTCGACGGGGCCGATTCGCCGAGAGGTACCGCGCGATTCGACGAATGCCAGTTCGTGCAGTGTTCCCCGAGGGAGCTTCGATGGGGACGGCATCGTGATGCAACGTGTGTGAGAGGCGTTCACGAAGCGTCGACGAGCCAAGGGGCAGGATGCCGACCGCGCGCCGCATCCCCGTGACCAGGAACAGCCGCCACATCGCCACGAGCCGATCGTCGGCGACGAACACCAGGAACCGACGCACGTCCGGCGGCGACCACACACACATCTCCGTATCGGCCCGTCGCGGCGCCACGACCGCGTCGCATACGTTGCGCTCGATCAGCTCCCACCGCAACGCGTCCTGCAACGCACGACGCAGCAACCGGTGGCAGTAACGGACTGTCGTGGTCGACAACGGACCATCACGGAACCGGCGGGGCGTACCCAACAGCACCGCCAGCCACGACCGGACATGTTCCGGCGCGAGCTCACGCAGTCGCATCTCGCCGAGATGCGGGATGACGTGGTCGCGCACACACCGCTCGTACGACACCGACGTCGTCGGCCGCCGCGTTGGCTCCGACGCCACCAACCACTCGACCAGGAACTCACCCACCGTCGGACCGACCGGTTCCGCCGGACCAGCTTCGCCGTCCTCGAGCTCGACCAGGAACCGCCGCCCGGCCGACAGCACATCCCACTTCGTGCGATACCCACCCCGCGCGACTTCGCCGGGAACCCCAAGCGTTCCTGCTGCAGCAAGGAGGAGGACCGGCACGGTGCCCTGCTCTGTGGGCTTTCAACGTGTACGCGCGAGTGGCTCCCTACGTAAGGTTCGCGGTCGGGCTGCATGTCGGTCAGCGCCGGTCGGGATGCGATCTTGCGTGTTCTCCGACTTCGTGCGCGAGTCTTCGCGGGTCACAACGCCGCCAGCCTGCCTTCGGGGTCAGGCCGGAACCACATCACCCCGACGAGGATGAGCGTCCAGATCCCAATCGCAGGGAGCGCGAAGAAGTTCCCGACGGGAAGCGCGCCGAGGACACCAACAACGACGCTAAACCAGCCCAGCCCCGCGGGCAACGCGCTGCTCTTGATCATGGCGATACCCGCCGCGATGGCCATGACCCCGAGCGCCATAGAAGCCATCACGCCGGGCAGCGAGCCCTGGAGAAAGTTCAGAGCGGCGGCCGTCGACGCGGTGAGGTTCTTCGGCGTGTCGGTCAGAGCAAACAACGTTCCGCCAGCGAGTCCACCGGTGACGGCGAAGAGAACACCGCCTGCGAACGTGAGCGCGCCCCAGCGTTCGTGAACGTCAGCGCGTTGGAGCCAGCTACGCAGATACGCGAACCAGGCGAGACCCACCACGACGGCCGGGGCGATGAGGAACACACCGACGATGACCCGGTCGTGGTGGTCCGTGTAGTAACGAAGGATCGAGGCGGGCGAGTTGCTGGTGTTCGGGGTGTTCGTGATGATGGCGCTGGCGGCGACCAGGACGACGAATACGAGTCCGAGGAGAGGGGCAACCTTCGACCACCGGGCTGGCACCTGTGCGGAAGGACCGGGAACGTTCACCATCGCAGACTCCTTCACGTTCGTCGCGTCATAGAACACGATGTCGCACGTTGCGCCGACGTGCCTGCCTCAGCGCACACCGCGAGCGCACCGTGCGATTCCCCAAACACGTGCAGCGGCGCCCGTCGCTCTCAGAGTCTCACCCGACCCGCACACGTCCGCCAAGGTGGTCAGCCTGCATGAACATGTAGTGCCAACACCCCCCCACCGAGCCGTCGACTTGATTCCAGCGACGCGAAACATCGCCGGGCCTGGCGAGCGCTAATAACGAGACTTCGATCGGATCCAAGCGAAGTCCCACTGGCCCAGCGAGGACAACGGTCTCGGGCATCGAGGTGCGCTCCCCGGAATTCCGCGAGAGGGCTCTCGGCGTCGGTGTGGGCTGCGTCCGACGGATCCTCCGGATCGAAGTTCGCCCCGCCAACCTGTCCGATACTTCGCCACCTAGGGCCACGAAGCATCGCCGTGAACTGCTCGCCGTCGCTTCCGCGGAAGACCGACGATCGGTAGCCATGTCCTGACCGCGTCACATCGAGATCACGCACGCGTCGTCCGGTACGACACGTTCTATGCCGGGTACTGCAGATCCTGGGCCGCGTCGGATGCGCGTTTCCCCGCAGACGCTGCATCCGGCGTGGCCCACAAACACGGGAACGTTGCTGCACCTCACCTTGCGAGGGACGAGGACTTCGGCGCCGGATCCGCTTCCTACGCCTGCTGCGTGTCTCAACTCCCGCGTGTTCTCCCAACCCTCGTCCCCGGTGATGACAAAGACCCGCCCGTCGACCGCGAGGAGGTCCTGCACATGTGCTTCGACAACGACACGCTGGATGCCTTCGCGCGTGACGGCATCACGATGCGGGACATCCTCGACGGCAAGGTGCCGGGCTACGACGCCGACGAGA
>JBEPUZ010000227.1:0-7319 GCA_041691275.1 Actinomycetota bacterium
GCCACGGACCGCGGGTGTTGACGTTGAAGACGTGATCCCATCCGTCGACCCCGACGTCGCGCAACATCCCGCTGTGGCCGATCCCCGCACACACCGTCACCCGGGCGGGTACGCCGATCCGCTCGATGGTCGTCGCGAGCGCGGCACCGATCTGTTCGGGATCGGAGATGTCGCAATCGATGTCACGGTCTCCGTCCAGATCCCACACCACGACGGGCACGCCGGCGGCGCGGAGTCGGGCGACGACCGCGGCGCCGATGCCGTACGCGCCCCCGACGACCATGTTCGGCTGGTTCGTCGTGGGGTTGTTCGTCGGCGCGTTCTGCGTCATCAGGTTCCTTCCGGAAGGAGGCCGTCGAGCACCACCGCGGCGACCACGTTTGCGACCGTTCGCACCGATCGAGTGGAGTCCATCGCCAGCACGTTCATGCCGGTCGTCGTGATCGCGCCCATGATTACCAGTGCGGTGATGGCCGGGTGCGGCACGGCGCGCAGGCTGCCGTCGCGCGCGCCCTCCGCCAGGAGCTCGCGCACGGGTGCGACGAACGATGCGTCGGCCCGCGTCGCGAGCTCCGGGACCCGTGCCGCACGCCCCAGATCGAATTGGAGCGCGCGGCTCGCCATCGGCAGTTGATGGAAGACCTCGAGGTGGGCGACGATCACGCGTCGCAGACGTTCCGCCGCGGAGCCGCGTCCGGCGGCGGCGGTGGTGACTGCCGTCCGGACCTCGTCGAGCACCGCGCGGAACAAGAAGGCGAGGATGTCGGCCTTGCCGTCGAAGTAGTAGTAGAGGGTCGCCTTGGGAACGCCGGTCGCGGCGGCGATGTCCTCCATCTTCGTGTCGTCGAGGCCGCGTTCGGCGAAGAGCTCGGCCGCGTCGAGGATCTGCCTCGCGATCTGGTCGGGAACCGGGCGCACGAGACTCCTTTCCGAGCCGGAGGGTTCTGGCCGACTGTTGTACGCGGAGTCTAAACTCGCCGTGCAATGATGGCGGCCGAAAGCGCTCCGAACGAGCACATGGACGTAGCGATCCTCGGAGCCGGCGCGGGCGGCCTCGGGCTCGCGATTCGCATGCAGAAGGCCGGTTTCCACGACTTCGTGATCTTCGAGAAGTCCGACGGAGTCGGTGGTACGTGGCGATCGAACACGTATCCGGGCGCGGCGTGCGACGTGCAGTCGCACCTCTACTCGTTCTCGTTCGAGCTCAACCCGAACTGGAGTCGCAGCTACGCGCGGCAGCCCGAAATCCTCGACTACTTCGAACGCTGCGCCGACAAGTACGGCTTGCGCGCGCATCTCCGGTGCAACAATGCCGTCGTCGAGACGTGGTGGGACGATGTGGAGGCACGTTGGCACCTTCGCACGGCGAACGGCGCGGAGCACGCGGCACGCGTCGTCGTGAGCGCGCTCGGTCTGTTCAACGAGCCGGCGTACCCGGACATCGAGGGGCTCGACACATTCGCAGGCCCTGTTATCCACTCGTCCCGGTGGGACCATACGCACGACTTCACCGGGGCGCGGGTCGCCGTCATCGGCACCGGGGCGAGCGCGATCCAGATCGTGCCCGAGCTGCAGCGCGAGGTCGCGCACCTCGACCTGTTCCAGCGATCGGGCGCGTGGGTGATGCCCAGGCTCGACAACGAGTACACCGAGGACCAAAAGCGCGGGTTCGCCGAACGTCCGCTGGAGGCTCGGCGTCACCGCCGGCAGATCTACAACATGTACGAGCAGAACCTGACGTTCCGAACGGGGGATCCGTCGCTGCGCCTGCTCGACGGCGTGGGCCGCAGCCATCTCGCGGCTGCGGTCGCCGACCCGGAGCTTCGAGCCGCGCTCACGCCCGACTATCCGGTCGGGAGCAAGCGGGTGCTGGTCTCGAGCGACTACTTCCCGGCCGTGACGAGCCCGAACGTCAGTCTGTGCCGTTCACCGATTATTCGGATCACGGCCGATGGGGTGCTGACGGCCGACGGAAGCGAGCATCCGGTCGACGCGATCGTGCTCGCGACGGGGTTCCGTGCGACGGAGTACCTCCACGGGCTCGACGTACGCGGGGTCGGAGGCCGGCGACTGCGCGACGAGTGGCGAGACCGTCCGTCGGCGTACCTCGGGATGACCGTGCACGGCATGCCGAACTTCTTCATCTTGTACGGCCCGAACACGAACCAGGGCGGGAACTCGATCATCGTCATCCTGGAAGCGCAGGCGCGTTACGTCGTGCGCGCCCTCCAGACGATGCAGCGCGAGTCGGTCGCCGCCGTCGACGTCCGTCGTGACATCGTCGATGCGTACGACGCGGCACTCGACGAGGCGTTCGTCGGCACGGTGTGGGCGGGCGACACGCACACCTACTTCCACTCCGCGTCGGGACGCATCGTCACCCAGATGCCGTACACGTCGAAGTGGTACCGGGTCCGCACGAACCGTTTCGAGATCGACGACTACGACGTCCGTTCGACCATGCTCGGCGCGGCCGAGTGATGAAGGGCGGCGCGACTCAGTACGGCCGGTCGCCGACGACGGTCACGCGTTCCATCACGCGCCGGTGTGGGAGGAAGTCGTTGCTGACGCAGTGTTGGGTGGCGCGGTTGTCCCAGAAGGCGACACTGCCCGGGCTCCACCGGAACCGGCACTGCACGTCGGGAATCGTCGCGGCGCGCTCCAGCGCGCTCAACAGTGGTAGAGCCTCGCCCTCTTCCATGTCCTTGATCCCACAGGTGAAAGCCGCGTTCACGTAGATCGTTCGCCGCCCGGTCTCGGGATGGGTCCGGACGACGGGGTGCTCGACGGTGGGGTGCGTCTCGCGCAGCTTCTCCTGCTTTTCGGGCGGGAGGTGCCAGCCGAAGGCGCGTACGAAGTCGTGGAGCGCGACGAGCTCGTCGACCTGACCGCGAACGGATTCGTCGAGGAGATCGTAGGCGGCGCCCATGTCGGCCCAGAGGGTGTCGCCGCCGAGGGGTGGCGACTCGACGATCCGCAGAATGGAACCCAGCGAGGGCTCCGGTCGCCAGGTCACGTCGCTGTGCCAGACGTCGGGCGCGCGCAGCTTGCCCTCGGACGCGAGCACGAAGATCTCGGGCTCCTTCTGATCGGGCGGCGTCAGGGGATGCACTTCCAGATCGCCGAAGCGCCGACCGAGCGCGATGTGACTCGCGCGGTCGAGGTCGTGCTGGTCTCGGAAGAAGACGACCTTCCACTCCAACAGCGCGGCTCGAATCTCGGCGACGGTGTCGTCGGAGAGCTCGGACGAGAGATCGACACCGTCGATCTCGGCGCCGATCGTTGCCGTCAGCGGTTCGATCTTCACGCGTCGAAAGGGTAGCGCGAGCAATACTCTGTCGCCGCCGATCGGGCTACCTCGTCCGGCCCGCCCCAATCGTGTCCGGTCCCAGTCGTGTCCAGTCCCCAATCGTGTCCAGTCGAGGAGATCCACCGTGGAAGATGTCCTGCAGTACGCCGGAAAGCGCGTCGTCGTCACCGGCTGCGCGTCCGGGATGGGCGCGGCTTGCGCGCAGATCCTCGTCGACCTCGGCGCCGAGGTCATCGGCCTCGACATGAAGCCCACCGATGTCGGTGTCGCGAAGTTCATTCATGTCGACCTCAAGGACCCGGCCACCGTCGAAGCCGCGGTTGACACCATCGTCGGACCCGTCGACGCTGTATTCAGCGTGGCCGGCCTGCCCGGGCCGCCGTTCTCCGATCTCGACACCGTGCTCGTCAACTTCGCCGGTGCCCGCAATCTGATCGAGTCGCTGGTCCCGCAGATGCCCGAAGGCTCGGCGGTCGTGTGCGTGTCGTCGAACGCGGGTCTCGGCTGGGAGCCCGTCATCGCCGACCTCCTCCCGATCGTGCAGACCGACGGCTTCGCCGCGGCCAAGGCATTCCTCGAGGAGCACCCCGACCGCTTCGCCGGCAACGGGTACGCGTTCTCGAAGCAGCTCGTCAACGCTTGGGTCGCGTGGCGCGCCGCGTCGCTCCTGCCGCTGGGCATCCGCCTCAACAGCACGAACCCCGGGCCGACGCAGACCGCGATGATGCCGCAGTTCGAGGCAGCCAACGGCGCCGCACTGATCGACGCATTCGCCGGTCCTTCGAATCGTCGTTCGAGCGCCGAAGAGCAGGCTTGGCCGTTGGTGTTCCTCAACAGCCCCCGGTCGAGCTACGTGGCCGGCATCGCGTTCCCTGTCGATGCCGGGTTCTACGGCGCGCTCACCACCGGCCAGATCGACTTGTCGATCCTGGGCGGCTAGCCGGGACCCGGTTGGAGCTTGTACGCGCGGACGCCTTTCGCGTCGAAGGCGTAGAACTTCGAGTTCTGGGATCCGACGTACACGACTCCATTTGCCACCGATGGTGACGCGGCGATGTACGCGTCCGTGTTCGCAGTCCAGAGCGGATTGCATGTGAGAGGTGTACCCGAGCAGTTCGTCGTTCCCGCGACGTCGAACGCGTGCAACACGGCGTCGAGACGAGCGATCGGGAAGCGCGGGCGCATCAGATCCTCCTCCGAATCTCGGTTCCACTGTCGGAGCCGAAAGCGGTCGCAAGACCGTCGAGGACGGCGCGCCACTCGTCGGGCGCAGCGCGCGGCAGCGGGACGCGCAGGCTCATTGCTTCGAGCAACTCGACTGCGTCTCCCCGCAGGCATGGCGCATCGCCGGCCGTCGACTCGTTGCGTACCGACGCCGATTCCGTGACGTCCAACTCGAAGCACACCTCGGGGTCGGTCGTGTGTACCGCGAACGTCCCGGTACATGCAGTTGCCGAGAGGAGCGCGAGGGCAGGAGCCAGTGCCGCGACATAGCGCAGCGACGACGCGACCTCGTCGGCTTCGACCGGATGGGTCAGACCGAGGGGGAGCGCGATGTCGCGCTCGTGTATCCAGCTGTCCCACAACGCGTGATGCACGAGCAGACGGATCGGGATGTGTCCCGGCGGGGCTTCGGCAACCAGCGACCAGGATGCATCGTCGAGCCCGGCGATGGCACCCAGGAAGTCGTCGTTCGATTGCACGAACTGGTCGAGCACCTCGGTCGCCGTGAGTGTGCGCATAGGCGCGATCAGCAACGGAGGTGTTGCCGCCGGGTCGAAGCCGGCCAGGATGCGTGTCGGTGTACCGGCCGCTCCGGCTCGCACCGAAGCGGCCCAGAACGTGTTCACTCCGACGAGGTGCGCAACGACGTCTTGGACACTCCATCCGTCGCAGCGGCTCGGCGCGTGCCAGTCGTCGGTGCTCAGCGTGGCAAGCATTCGTTCCAGGCGCCTGCGCTGCCGGGTGGCGGGAGCGAGTTGGTCGTCGGGGCGACCCTCGATGGAGATGATCGGCGGTCCGTCGTAGCGCGGCGCCAGTTTCATGCTCGTCGAACGTATACGACTTCGCCGGTTCCGGCTCGTTTCTGTTTGCCTATGCAGGCTTCTCCCAGACCGATACGTGGGTCGTGCTGTCCTTCGTGAAGTGTTCGCGAGTCCAACTGCTCCAGCGCTCTCGGAACGTCAGTCCGGCGAGTCGCGCCATCAGGTCGAGCTCGGACGGCCACACGTAACGGTAGGGCGCGGAGAAGATCTCGACTCGACCGTCGGAGATCCAATAGTGATGCGAGAACGCGATCTGCGTCGCGACGTCGTACTCCTCGAAACCCAGGTGCTTCGGTGTCACTTCGAAGGCAACGATCGTCTCACCCGGCGGGAGCCGTCGAAGCCCGGGAATGCCGACCTCGACGACGAAACATCCACCCGGTTCCAGATGAGCAGCGGCGTTCCGGAAGCACGCGACCTGTTCGTCCTGAGAGGTCAGGTTCATGATCGTGTTGTACACGAGATAGACGAGAGGGAAGGTCCGGCCGACACTGACGGTGGCGAAGTCGCCGATCGTCACGCCGATAGCGTCTGCGCCCGGCTTCTCGCGGAGCCGGTCCACCATCGCGGACGAGATATCGATCCCGTGGACGCGCACGCCCCGACGACTCAGAGGCAGCGCGATCCGGCCCGTGCCGATCGCGAGCTCCAATGCCGCTCCGTCGCCCGCCAGGACGGCAAGGAAATCGACTGTGGGATCGACGACCGCCGGGTCGAACCATTCGGCGGAGTTCGCGTCGTAACTCGCGGCGATCCGCTCGTCGAAATAGATCTCAGGCACGGCGCACTATGACAGGGCGATTTGTCGAGCGGCCAACGATTTTCGATGCGGAGCTGCCCGGTCAACCGCGACTTTGTATCTCGCGGGTGGCGGGGGGCGGATGGCGGTGTGGGTGGCGATGGTCAGTGAGTCGGGGGTCGACGCGCCGGATGCGCGACACGGCCGCGCAGTAACAGGTCCAACGCCCCGCCGTCCTGTTTGCGCGCGCCCTGGTCCTCTCAGGATTGTTTCCGGAAGCTGCGGAGGCGACGGAACCATCCCTGTGTCTCGATCGCGGCTGCTATGGGCGCCTCCGGATGGACGATCACTCCGGCCGCGGCCGCGAGAAGCTGGTCCCGACACTGCTCGCACACAGTACGGCCGGTGATCGTCTGCACGCGTACGCCCGTCGGACCGAAGGGTTTCCCGCAATCGGGGCAGTTCATGATCACCGGCACAGACTACGACGAGCAATGCCACATTGAAACTGAGTCACGATTGCCCGTGTGCATCCGCGAAGTGAAACGATCGCCGGTGTGCAGCGTCTGATCGTTGGCCTGTGGTTGGGAGTTGTCGGCGCGGCGGCCCTCGCGGGGTGTTCGTCGTCGACTCGTATACCGACGGCGAAGATCGGAGACGGTGCCGCCGACATCAGCACGATGCCATCCGTCATCGTCTCCGAGCTCCGTGCGCAGTGTCCGGTCGGCAATCCCCGGATCCGCATGGATCTTCGGGACGGCGACGCGCACCTCCGTCGGGTGTTCGATTGCGCGCTCATTCGCGACAATCCGTCGGGAGCCGAGGCCGAGCTCGTCGATCTGGTGCGCGACCGTCATGACGCGGCTCGGCGCGTCGATGCGGCGAACACGGTGGCGGCGGAGCTGGGCGTCCACTCGTACGACCGATCGGCGTTGATCTGGAGCATCGGTGTGGGAGAGGAAGGTTGCTACCGGATCACGGATGTGGCGTTTCATCGCGAGGAGCTCGCAAGCGCATCGAGCGCAGAACACGAATCGGCGCTGCACTGGGACCGAGGTCGAGGCGGCGCGGTTCGTGGGAACCTGCCCGCAACAGCTGGGCGCGTTCTTCGACTCGGTCGCGGAGGCCGGTCAGGCGGGCCCGGCCAATGCGGTTCGCAGCAAGCTCGTCGCCCTCGGCGTGCGCGCGCCCGCCCCGAGGGGGTCGCGTCAGGCGCTTACGTGCC
>JBEPUZ010000228.1:0-7303 GCA_041691275.1 Actinomycetota bacterium
GTACGACAGGTGCGCGTACGACAGGTGCGCGTACGACAGGTGCGCGTACGACAGGAGGCCGTAGTGGTGGGGACGGGGCCAAGCGCTTCGTCCGCAGTGACGGCACACCTCGGCGCGAGCCGCGTCGGGCCGGAGGTGCGCAGCGCGATGGTCGCAGCACCAGTGGCAACGGCGGTCGGGAGATGCGCCGCGACGGGCCGCAGAAGCGCACCGGGCGCGCGGCTCCGGCTCGCACCGGGCGCGGTGGCGACCCGAAGCGCACGTCGAAGAGCTCCGACGATCGGAACCCCACCCACAGCAGTGTCGATTACCCGAGCGCGAAGTTCCGGCGCAGGGACGAAGTCCCCGAACCGGCGCCTGCGAAGGCCCGGGCATCGCTTCGCAAGGTGCGCCGGCCCGCAGCCGAGGTCGTGCAACGGCCCACCCGCGCCCGGCCGTCGAAGAAGTCGGCGTCGGCACCGACGCGGCGGCGCAAGCTGCGCACGACCGAGGCCGGTGACGAGCTCGCCCGCATCGCCGGCCGCGGGGCCAAGCACGCCCAGACCGACTTGGCCAAGGCCGCGGAAGCGTTCTCGGCCGGGCGCGAGCGCGACGCGGCCCGCATCCTGCGCCCGCTGCGCGACGCCTATCCCGACGCGGGTTCGGTGCGCGAGCTGCTGGGCCTGAGTCAGTACCGGCTCGGCCAGTACGCGGCCGCGACCAAGGAGCTGGAGGCGTTCGTCGAGATCACGAACTCGGTCGAGCAGCACCCGGTGTTGATGGACTGCGCCCGGGCGCTCGGCAAGCACCGCCGCGTCGACGAGCTGTGGGAGGAACTGGCCGCGGCGTCGCCGTCGGGGGCTCTCGTCACCGAGGGCCGCATCGTCTACGCGGGTTCGCTCGCCGACCAGGGCCGACTCACCGAAGCGATCGCGACGCTCGACCGCCGGGTCGGCCAGCCGAACCGGGTGCAGGAGCATCACGTCCGGGTCTGGTACGCGCTCGCCGACCTCTACGAGCGGGCGGGCGACCTCCCGAAGGCGCGAGACCTGTTCTTGCGCATCCGAAACTACGACGCCGGCTTCGCCGACGCCGCCGAACGTCTCGCGACCCTGGGCTGATCGTTACCGTCACACCCTCCCCGTAGTGTGCGGATCGCTTCCCCGGCGCTTCCCCGAGCACGCCTACGGCGTTCCGGCGCCGTCAACCGGGGGAGTCAGCTATGAACGCCGAATCGTTCAACGTGGCCATCGTGCGGGGCGCGTGCTCGAGCCCGCCCGAAGTGCGGGTCCTCCCGTCGAAGCAGCGCCTGGCGCAGCTCCAGGTGACGACCCGGGTCGACGGTCGGGCGATGTCGGTCCCGGTCTCGGTGATCGATCCGCCCGCCTGGTTGGAGGAGCTCGACACCGGCGACGAGATCGTCGTGCTCGGGGCCGTCCGCCGCCGGTTCTTCCGGGCCGCCGGGAGCACTGCGTCTCGGGTCGAGATCGAGGCCGAGATCGTGTGCCGGGCACGCGACCGGCGCCGTTCGCGCGGTCTGCGGCGGCGGGTGGAGGAGCTCCTCGAGGCGCTCGCTTCCTAGCGTGCATCCGAGATGAGGCGGCCGGTCGTTCGGCCGCCCAACACCTGGTATCGGCGCTCGCGACGGTACAGTGAGGGAGCGCGCGGCCGATGAACACGCGTGGGCGACGCCTCGATGGCGCGGCGTCGCTCGAGCCACGTTCCGGTCCTGAAAGAGCTGACCGGTCCTGAGAAAGCTGGTGGTCAACGGTGACCGTAGAGGCGACCCCGGCGCGTGGGGTGGAAACACTCGACGACGTCGTCATCCGGTTCGCGGGAGACTCGGGCGACGGCATGCAGCTCGTCGGCGACCGGTTCACGGAGCTGTCGGCGGTGTTCGGGAACGACCTGGCGACCCAGCCCGACTTCCCCGCCGAGATCCGGGCTCCTGCCGGCACGATCGCCGGAGTGTCGGCGTTCCAGGTCCACATCTCCGATCACGACATCGTGACCGCGGGCGACTCGCCCAACGTGCTGGTGGCGATGAACCCGGCCGCGTTGAAGGCCAACATCAAAGAGCTGCCCGCGGGCTCGACGCTGTTGATCAACGTCGACACGTTCGAGCAGCGCAACCTCGACAAGGCCGGCTACGCCGAGAACCCGCTCGACGACGACTCGCTCGCGGCGTTCCGGGTCTACCAGGTGCCGATGACGTCGATCACCGTCGAAGCGACCAAGCCTCTGGGCGTGAAGCCCCGAGACGCAGAACGCTCCAAGAACTTCTTCGCGCTCGGCCTCATCTGCTGGATGTACACGCGGCCGACCGAACCACTGATCGACTGGATCAAGAAGCGCTTCGCGAGCCGCCCCGAGGTATTCGAGGCGAACGTCGCCGCGTTCCGGGCAGGATTCAACTTCGGCGAGACGGCCGAGCTGTTCGACCACGCGTTCGAGGTCAAGCCCGCTCCGCTCCCGGCCGGCGAATACCGCCAGATCACCGGCAACGTCGCGCTGTCGTACGGGCTGGTCGCGGCCGCCCAGGCCGCGAATTTGCCGCTGTTCTACGCGTCGTACCCGATCACGCCCGCCTCCGACATCCTGCACGAGCTCTCGAAGCTGAAGAACTTCGGCGTGAAGACGCTGCAGGCCGAAGACGAGATTTCCGCCGCCGGTATCGCGATCGGTGCCGCCTTCGCCGGCAACCTCGCCATCACGGGAACGAGCGGTCCGGGTGTCGACCTCAAGTCGGAGGCCCTCGGGCTCGCGGTCAGCCTCGAGCTGCCGATGATCATCGTCGACGTGCAGCGCGGTGGTCCCTCGACCGGACTGCCGACGAAGACCGAGCAGGCCGACCTGATGCTTGCGATGTACGGGCGTCACGGTGAGGCGCCGATGCCGATCGTCGCGGCCAGCTCGCCCAGCGACTGCTTCGAGGCTGCCTTCGAGGCGGCCCGGCTCGCGCTCAAGTACCGCACTCCGGTCATGCTCCTCACCGACGGCTACCTCGCCAACGGCGCCGAGCCGTGGGTGTTGCCCGACGTCGACGCCCTGCCCGACATCTCGGTGGAGTTCGCGACGGAGCCCAATCACGGCGAAGAGTTCTGGCCCTATCTGCGGGATGAGACGACGCTCGCCCGACCCTGGGCCATCCCGGGTACGCCGAAGCTGATGCACCGCGTCGGTGGCATCGAGAAGGAAGACGGCACCGGGAACATCAGCTACGACCCCGCCAACCACGACAAGATGACGCGACTTCGGGCCGCGAAGATCGCCGGCATCGCGAACGACATCCCGCTCACCGGTCTCGACGATCCGGGCGGCGCCGATGTGCTGGTCCTGTCGTGGGGCAGCACGTGGGGTGCGACGACCGAAGCGCTCCGTCAGCTCCGGGCGCAAGGGAAAAAGGTCGGCCATGTGCACCTGCGGCACATGAACCCGTTCCCGCGCGACCTCGGCGACGTCCTCGGGCGGTATTCGAAGGTGTTCGTTCCCGAGTTGAACCTGGGCCAGCTGTCGAAGCTGGTGCGAGCCGAGTTCCTCGTCGACGCGAAGAGCTACACCAAGGTCGCGGGCGTCCCGTTCTACGCCGGCGAGCTCGTGCACGAGATCCTGGAGATGATGCAGTCGTGACCGACGGCAATGGCAACGGTACGGGCGTGAAGCTCGCGCGCAAAGACTTCCAGTCAGACCAAGAGGTCCGTTGGTGTCCCGGGTGCGGCGACTACGGGATCCTCACCGCGATCCAGCTGATGTTGCCCGAGACCGGCGTGAAGCCGGAGAACCTGGTGTTCGTCTCCGGGATCGGGTGCGCGGCGCGCCTGCCGTACTACATGAACACGTACGGGGTGCACAGCATCCATGGCCGTGCGCCGGCCATCGCGACGGGAGTGGCGCTCGCCCGACCCGACCTCGAGGTCTGGGTCATCGGCGGCGACGGCGACATGCTGTCGATCGGTGGCAACCACCTCATTCACGCCCTGCGCCGCAACGTGAACCTGAACATCTTGATGTTCAACAACCAGATCTACGGCCTGACCAAGGGTCAGTACTCGCCCACGAGCGAGGTCGGCAAGATCACGAAGTCGACGCCGTTCGGTTCGCTCGACCACCCCTTCAACCCGGTGTCGATCGCTCTGGGCGCGGAGGCCAGCTTCGTCGCCCGCACCCACGACATGGACCGCAAGCACATGACGGAGATGTTCCGGCGCGCGCAGGCGCACAACGGGGCTGCGTTCGTCGAGGTTTACCAGAACTGCAACGTCTTCAACGACGGCGCCTTCGACACGATCCTCAACAAGGACGCGCGGCCCGACATGCTCATCGACCTGAAGCACGGCGAGCCTGTGCGCTTCGGTGCGAACGGTGAGCACGGCGTCGTGATGAACCAGTTCGGTGAAGCCGAGATCGTCGAGGTCGCCGACGTCGGCGTCGACAAGCTCGTCGTGCACGACGAGACCCGCCCCGATCCGTCGCTCGCCTTCGCGTTGTCCCGTCTGGCCGAGCACCCGGAGACGCCGACCCCGGTCGGAGTGTTCCGCGCCGTCGACCGCCCGGCCTACGGCGTTGCGATGCAGCAACAGATCGCGTCGGCGTCGGAGAAGTCGGGTCCCGGTGACCTCGCCGCGCTCCTGCGGTCCGGCCCGACCTGGACCGTCGCCTAGTCCCGGTTCTCGTCCAGGGTTCGGAACACCATCCCCGTACGGGGTTTGGGCCAAAAGAACGTCGTCTTCTGCGGCATGCGCACGCGGTCCATCGCCGCGGCGCGCGTCGCCGCGACCGACACCGGCGAGCACAGGATCGCGGCGGTGGCCGCTCCCTTGTCGACGAGCGCGGCGACGCCGTGCGCGTCATGGCGGTACTGCCAGGTCGCGTCGGAGAGGCGGGGTACGACGAGCGCTTCGATGACCGCGGCGTCGGTCTGGGCAACCGCGGAATGTTCGTCGGCGAGTGCCGCGACCCGGATCTCTGCGCGCGGGACCGCTAGCGCCAGACCGTCGGAGTCGACGATCCCGATGCCGCGCTCGTCCCGCATCGCTGTGACCAGCGCGCTGACACCGTCGGGGGTGTTCGGGCCCGCGTCGCGAATGTCGAACGCGTCGGCGAGCCGGGCCCGCACGTCGGTGTCGGCGGGCGCGTCGATCAGGCGGTGGATCGGCTCGATGCACAGCTCCTCGTCGACGAGCTCGACCACGAACGTCATGATCGCGGCGGCGCCGGCGGGATCGTCGCCGTTGTTACGGATCTCGTTGCGGTAGTTGATCGCGGTCTCGAAGCGGTGGTGACCGTCGGCCAGCACAAGCGGCGCGCCCCCGACGACGCGCCGGATCGCGGCGACGGTCTTGGGGTCCTCGATCGCGGCGATCTCGTGGTACACGCCCTCGTCGTCGAGACACTGCGTGAGGGGAGTCGCCCGCGCGAGCAGGTCGGTGAGTCCGCTGCCGAGGGAGAGCCCCCAGATCGGGTCGACGTTCACGCGCATGGCCCGGAGCAGGGCGAGCCGGTCGGATTTCGCCTTGGGCAGGGTGCGCTCGTGGGGCAACACGTCGTCGTCGCCCGGCTCGGGCAGCGTGAGCGCGCCGATGACACCCCGGGTGTGCCGGCGCACTCCCTGCGGGTCGGTGAATTCCATCCGATACGTGTAGAAGCGGGGCCGCTCGTCGCGGGTCAGCACCCCTTCGTCGAGCCAGCGGGAGAACGTCGCCGCGGCCCGTGCGTAGCGGTCGCCCTCGGTGGCCTCGTCGCGCGGCAGGATGAGGCGGACGGAGTTGTGCTCGTCGGCGGCCTCGAGCGTCGCGAGCTGCTCCTCGTCGATCACGTCGTAGGGTGGCGCCACGAGCGCGGCGAGCTCGGCGGACGCGCCTCGATACCGGACTCCGGCGAAGGGCGAGAAGTCGGCCACGTTGGCGCTCCGGGGTCTGGGCGGCGGTTGGGGAGCGTTCCCGAGAATGTTCGGGAATGCGTTTCGGTTGTACCACAGGAAAGCCCCGAACTCGCCAAGGAGGCGAACCATGTCAACCTCAGGAAACTACGAGGCCGACGCTTACACCGCGTTCTCCGAAGGCATGCGTCTGCTGTCCGACGGCAATGCGCACGCGGCCGCGATCGCGCTGGAGCAGGCCCGCGAGCTCGAGCCCGCCAAGAGTTCGGTGCGTGAGGCGCTGGCTCGCGCCTACTACTGCACGGGCCGGTACGACGCGGCCGAGAAGGAGTTCATCGCCACCCTCGACATCGAGCCGGTGAACGACTACGCCCAATACGGAGCCGGCCTGTGCCGATTGAAGGCCGGTGACCGGGCCAAGGCCCGCGGGCACCTCCGGCTCGCCACCGTGATGCGGCCTGACAACGCCGACTACCGGGCCGCGCTCGCAAAGGTCATCGACGCCGAACCTGGAACACCCGGAGAACAGTGACGAACAGCAACGACGACAGTCGTCCGGTCGTGTGTTGCGACCTGGACGGCGTGGTGTGGCGCGGCGAGACCCCGATCGAGGGTTCCGCCGCGGCCATCACGCTCCTGCGCGACGCGGGTCTGCGCGTCGTGTTCCTCACCAACAACTCGAGCGGTCGGGTCGCCGACAACGTGGCGCGCCTGGCCGCGTCGGGCGTCGCCGCCGACGCCGCCGACATCGCTTCGAGCGCGCAGGCGGCCGCGGCCCTACTCGCGACCACGCACGCACCCGGTGATCGGGTGCTCGCGTGTGCGGGGCCGGGCGTGGTCGAAGCGCTCGCGACTCACGGCCTGGAAGCGGTCGACGCCCTGCCGGCCGAGGCCGTGGTCGTCGGCTGGCATCAGACCTTCGACTTCGAACGACTCCGCCTCGCCGCAGACGGTGTGCGCTCGGGCGCGCGGTTCGTCGCGACCAATCTCGATCCGACGTATCCCGGTTCCGAGGGGCTCCTACCCGGCGCCGGTTCGCTCGTCGCCGCGGTGCAGACCGCGGGAGGACGCCGGCCCGAGGTCGCCGGAAAACCCGAGCTTCCGATGGCCGAGCTCGTGCGGGCCCGCTACGCCAACCCGGTGGTGATGATCGGCGACCGACCCTCGACCGACGGCGCGTTCGCGGCCGCGCTCGGAGTGCCGTTCGCACTCGTGCTGTCGGGGATCGCGGGCGCATCGAGCGAGGAACCGGTCCCCGATCCCGCCCCGGCCTTCGTCGCCGCCGACCTCGGCGAGCTCGCGCCCCGGCTCGTCGCCGCGTTCGCGGCTCCGTGACCTCGTTCCCGAGGCCCGGCCGTCCTTAGGAACTCGGAGCGTCCTTACCCGATGCGGGGAGCGCCCTTACCCGACGCGGGGAGCGGGCGCGCGTCGGGGGAAACCGGCGAC
>JBEPUZ010000229.1:0-7272 GCA_041691275.1 Actinomycetota bacterium
AACGGAGAAGGAGCTGGGCTCAACCGAGATGTTCCGGCTCTCGAAGCACTACGACGCCAACGATCCCGGCTACTACGTCGAATGGCAGCGGGCGAGGCGCGTCAGCTGACGCGGCGGGGTTGATGGCGCAGGCGTGGGACCAGGCCACCGCCTTCGAGGGAGCGCAGCGCCCGCTCCTCTTCGGCGTCGATGACCAGTGCTTCGCCGGGCTCGCGCCTGAGGATGAAGCTGACGACACAGTCGTCGCACGCGGAGGTGCCGGCCATGCAGCAATCGTCACAGTCGATGGTGCGCACGTTCATGGGCGAGAGCATGACGAGCGGGTGTGACACCTACGCCGGGATGACCTCGATCTTTTCCCCGCCGGCGCTGCACCAGCGGCACGTGACCTGCTCGACCCGGTCCTCGAGCACCTCCTCTTCCTCGATCTCGAGCTCGCCACCGATCGTGTAGTGGTGGAACGCCCGCGTGCGCCGGGTCGCCAGCACGTCGAAACGGGTCACGTTCCCGCAGGCCTGGCAGCGATATCGAGTCGAGCTCACGGCGGCGGATCCTAGCGAGAGCGAACATATGTGCGTGCGAACGCACGTTCGGTTACGCTTCCCGACCCGTGGCACCTACTTCCCCCCTCACGGCCCGACGCACCGCACCGCTGCCGGGATTCGAACCCACTACTCCGACGCTCGGCACCCCGCGCCAGCAATCCCTCGCCGACCTCGGCATGCCCCTGTCGGAGACCACGTTCGTCGTGCTCGACCTCGAGACCACCGGCGGCTCCGCCAACAACGATGCGATCACCGAGATCGGCGCGCTGAAGCTCCGGTGCGGCACGCTGCTCGGGCAGATGGACTCGCTCGTGAACCCGGGCGTCCCGATCCCGCCGATGATCACCGTCCTCACCGGGATCACGGAGTCGATGGTGCTCCCCGCGCCCCGCATCGAGGAGGTCCTCCCGCCTCTGCTCGAGTTCCTCGGCGACGCGGTGATCGTCGGCCACAACATCCGGTTCGACTGTTCGTTCCTCGACGCCGCCCTCGTGAACAACGGCTACCCGAAGTTGTCGAACCGGCGCGTCGACACGCTCGCGCTCGCGCGCCGCCTCGTCCGTGACGAGGTCCCCAACCTTCGACTGAGCACGCTCGCCCGTCACTTCCGCACGAGTGTCGAACCGAATCACCGCGCCTACGCGGACGCGGCCGCGACCGCCGAAGTGCTGCACTCGCTCCTCGAACGGGCCGCGAGCTACGGCGTCCTCGGCCTCGACGATCTGCTCGCGCTGCCGTCGATGCGAGCCCATCCCTCGGCGGCAAAGCTCGCGCTCACCGCTCGCCTTCCGCGCACTCCGGGCGTCTACATCTTCCGCGACCGCGACGGGCGGGTCCTCTACGTCGGTAAGGCCACGAACCTGCGGGCCCGCGTCCGCTCCTATTTCGCGGCCGACGACCGGCGCAAGGTTCCGCAGCTGCTGCGCGAGCTCACGTCGATCGACCATCGGGTGTGCGCGACGCCGTTCGAAGCCGAGATCCGCGAGCTGCGACTCATCCAACGACTTCAACCGCGGTTCAATCGTCAGGGCAAGTCGAAGCGCAAGAGCGCGTACCTCAAGCTGACGAGTGAGCGGTTCCCGCGCCTCACCGTCACCCGCACGCCCACTACCGACGCGACGTGCCTCGGGCCCTTCCACTCGGCGAACACCGCGCATCTCGTACGCGAGGCAATCGAATCGGCGGTGCCGTTGCGTCGCTGCACGACCCGCATCGGCCGGCGCACGCCGATCGACCCCGGCCCGCCGTGCGTGCCGGCCCAGCTGGGTGTGGCCACCTGCCCGTGCCGCGGTCACGTCGACGAGGGCACCTACGCCGAGTTCGTCGGCACGGTGCGGCGGGCGCTCACCTCCGATCCCGAGGTCGCGCTCGGACCGCTCGAGTCACGGATGCACCGGCTTGCCGACGACGAACGGTTCGAGGAGGCCGCCGCGACCCGCGACCGCATCACCGCACTCGCCCGCGCGCTGGAACGGCGCCGGACCATCTCCATGTGGCGTCGGATCGATCGCCTCGTCGTCGAGTGCGACGGGCAACGGATCGAGATCCGTCGGGGCCGGGTCCGCTGGCCCGACGACGATGACGACCTCACGCTCGCACAGGACCCAGATGACACTGGCGACGTCGCCGAGATTTTCATCGTCGACCGCTGGATCGCCCGCAACGCGCATCGCGTGCAGATAGCAACGATCGCGGGCGAGCTCGCATCGGAACTGCCCCGGATCTTGGCTGGGCGCGCTCGGGGAAACCCGACGAAAGCCCCCTAACCCCGCGCCCCTCACCACCTGCGGCTTTCCCCCACCCGAACGACGCTCAAGGCGGCTGCCCGCCAGGACGACTCCTGCGTATATGCAATCCGAAGACGGGGTCGAGGCGGACTGCCACTTCGCCGGAGTCAACACGTGGCTGATGCTGCGCCACCTCCGCGCGCACGACGCGCCCGACGCCTCGAGCCGCCTCCTCGCCGAGGCGGGCGAGACCCGCACCGCCGACCAGCTCTTCGACCTCGGGACGTGGAGCTCCTACGACCAGTTCCGCCGGCTTCTCGAGGTGATGGCCACCGACTTCGGCGGCGCCGACTCGTTGCACCGCGCGGCCGGGAGCGGACTCGACGATCCGTCGATGCCCGAGATGACGAACATGCTGCAGTCGCTCGGCTCTCCCGAAGCCCTGCTCGCGGTCATCGTCGAGTCGGGCGGCGCGAGCCTCGCGCCCATCATCTCGTTGACCGGCTACGCGACCGGTCCGACCGAATGGATCGTCGACGAACGGTTCCATGACGGCTTCGAACACTTCCCCGAGTACTGCGACTGGGCGTCGGGTCTGTACGCCAACATCCCAAAGCTGTTCGGCATGCGGCCCGAGGTCGAGCACATCGCCTGCGCGTGCGACGGCGCCCCCGCGTGCCGCTACCGGATCCGGTGGTTCCCGGACGAGGCGGGCGCGGAGACCGAGTTCCTCGAGTCGCGCATCGAAATCCTCACCGCCCGGCTCGAGTCGCTGCACCAGACCGTCGGTGATCTCGTCGCCGACGACGACCTCGAACGCGTGCTCGCCAAGATCGTCAAGTCGGCCACGCAGGCGATGCACGCGCCGATCTTCGTGCTCGCGCTCGAATCGCTGCCGTCCGCCCCGAAGAACGTGTACGCGAGCGGCATCGACGACACCAACGCCGCGACCCTCGCCGCCGAGCTCCTCGAATCGAGCACCGGTACGGAACAAGACGACGACGCGCACCGCATCGCGGTCGACGTCGTCTCGTCGCAGCGCCGCTACGGACGCCTCGCCGCGATCAATCCCAACGGAGTGTTCTTTCCCCAGGAACGCGTCGTGCTGCAGGCCTACGCACGCCTCGCGGCCGCGGCGCTCGACTCCGCGTCGGCCCTCGACGACGCCCGCCGTCAGGCCCGTACCGCGCGCGCCCTGCTCGAGCTCTCGAACGACCTCGCCAAGCTCGTCACCACCGACGACATGGCCGCCAACATCGTCAACGCGCTGCCCGCCGTCATCGGTTGCGACCGGGCTGCGTTCGCGCTCTTCGAAGAAGACGCGCCCTTCGGACGCGTCATCGCCACGTGCGGCTACTCGACCAACGACGAGGTCCGTCTGCGTTCACTGGACGTACCCGTCCCTCCGCCCCGCGCCGGCGACACCGCCGTCACCGTGTGGGACCGCAAGAGCGCCGAACACCTCAACGTGCTCCCGATGTTGATGAGCGAGCTCGGCGCGGCCGCGGTCGCGACGATCCCGATCTTCGTCAACGACGAACGGATCGGGCTCGTGGTCGGCGACGTCGTCGATCGGCCCGAACGCATGATCGACGACCCCGAGCTCGCGAGTCGTCTGCGCGGCGTCGCGAGCCAGGCCACGATCGCGATCCGCAACGCGCGCCTCCTCGAGAACATGAAGCACCAGGCGCTGCACGACTCGCTGACCGGGCTGCCGAACCGGGTGCTCATCCTCGACCGGGTCGAGCAGATGCAGGCCCGGGCCCGGCGCAGCGGCACCGAGACCGCCGTGCTGTTCCTCGACCTCGACGGGTTCAAGCAGGTCAACGACACGCTCGGACACGAAGCGGGCGACCGGCTGCTGAAGTCGGTGGCGGCCCGTCTGCTGACGACGCTGCGGGAAGGCGACTCGATCGCCCGGCTCGGCGGTGACGAGTTCGTCGTCCTCGTCGAAGGCACCACACCGACCGGCAGCCCCGAGCTCGTCGCCGAGCGACTCCTCGAAGTCCTGCGGGAGCCGTTCGACATCGCCGACGCGGCCCGCCCGAGCGTCCGCATCACCGCGAGCATCGGCATCGCGCGCGGCAATCGCATCTCCGCGACCGATCTGCTGCGCGACGCCGACATCGCGCTCTACGAAGCCAAGGACGAAGGGCGCGATCGCTACGTGACATTCCGGCGCGAGATGCAGGCCGCGGTCGAGGACCGGCTCACGCTCGAGCTCGATCTCCGCGGCGCGCTCGAACGCAACGAGTACTACCTCGTCTACCAACCCATCTTCGACCTCGAGACCGGCGCGGTCCTCGGGGTGGAAGCGTTGCTGCGTTGGAACCACCCCATCCGCGGCATCGTGCAACCCGACGAGTTCATCCCGCTGCTCGAAGAGACGAAGATGATCATCGAGGTCGGGAGCTGGGTCATCAAGGAAGCGACCCGCCAGGCCCGCGAGTGGGAGCTCGGACTCCGCGACATGTACGTGTCGGTGAACGTCTCGGCCCGCCAGCTCGACGGCGATCACCTCGTACGGGAGCTGCGCGCCGCGCTCGACGAGACGGGACTGCCGCCGGCATCGCTCATCATCGAGCTCACCGAGACCGCGATCATGTACGACGCGCTTGCGACCGCGCGTCAGCTCCGTGCGATCAAGGAGATCGGTGTGGGCATCGCCATCGACGACTTCGGTACCGGCTATTCGTCGCTCGCGTACCTGCGCCAGTTCCCGGTCGACATCCTCAAGATCGACCGCTCGTTCGTGACCGCGATCAGCGACTCGGTCGAGTCGAACGCGCTCATCCGCACGCTGGTGCAGCTCGGCAAGCAACTCGGGCTGAAGACGCTCGCCGAGGGCATCGAACAACACGAACAGTTCTCTCAGCTCCAAGAGCAGGAGTGCGACAGCGGCCAGGGCTTCATGTTCGCCCGCCCGCTCGCCGCCGACGCGGTCGAGGACTTCCTCGCCGAGCTCCCCCGCCCCGCGGTGCCGATCCACGAACCCGCGGGCGTCGCACCCGGCGGCGTCGAAGTCCCCGCTATCGGCCCCGCGCTCGGCTCGCAGCCGCGCTGACCTCGCGCGACGACCGCGACCCGCGCGACTGGCGCAGCGATCGCGGCGTTCCCGGTGCTCCCGGCGTCTGGTTCCTGCCTCGCAGCCGCGCCAACCCGTAGACGCCACCCTGCACGAACGCGGCGGTCACCAACGCGACGAACGGCAGCAAGCGCGCGACCGGCCAGAAGCGCGCCGTGTTGTTCGCGAGGAAGACGTCGGAGAGCTGGTTGGTGGTGAAGAGCCCGAACGCGCGGGCGATCACGAACACGACGAGGAACGCCAACGGGATCGCGACGATCCAGAGCAGGAACCGCATCCACCACGGCACCGAGCCGAGACCCGCGGGCCGGCGGCCCGCCTTAGGCGAGAGCGCGCCGAGTGCCTGCTCGTCGATCGGGGGGACGGTGCTCGCCGCGGCCAACCGCGACGCCGCGAACGGAGCGAGGTCGGGCGCCGACGGGTTGGACGTGGCGCTCGCGATCGGAACCGGCCGGGCCGCCGCGTTCTCGAGCGCGGCCCGTTGCCCGACGGCCTCGGGAACCTTCAGCACCCGCCCGCACCCTTTGCACGGGAACGCACCCTGGGTGGGCACCTCGCCGAGCGGGTGCTTGGTGCCACAGTCTGGGCACTGCAGGATCGGCGCCACGGATCAGCCCTGGGCCGCTTCGGCGACGGCGGCTTCGTTGCCGACCCGTACGAGCGTTTCGAGCGCGCGCTCGGCCCGGCCGTCGTCGATCGCAGCTGCGGCCGCCTCGGCGCCGCCGCGGAGATCGGGGGCGAGACCGGCCACCACCAGCGCGGCGGCGGCGTTGAGCACCGCGATGTCGCGATGTGATCCCTTCTCGCCTGCGAGCACGGCGAGGATCGCGTCGGCATTGGAAGCGGCGTCGCCGCCGGCGAGCGTGTCGACCGAGGCACGCGGGATGCCGAGGTCGAGCGGATCCAGCGTGAACGTGCGGACTTCACCGTCGACGAGCTCGTGCACCGTGCTCGTCGTCGACGTGGTGAGCTCGTCGAGCCCGTCGTCACCGTGGAACACCATCGCCTGTTCGGTCCCGAGCACACGGAGTGCGCCGAGCATGCGCGTCGCCATCGTCTCGTCGCTCACGCCGACCGCCTGCCGCTTCACGTGCGCGGGGTTCGCCAACGGACCGAGGAAGTTGAACGTGGTGGGAACGCCGAGCTCCTTGCGCGCCGGACCGAGAAAGCGCATCGCGGGGTGGTAGCGGGGCGCGAGGCAGAAGCCGATACCGGCCTCGGCAACACACCGCGAAACACCCGCGGGTCCGAGGTCGATGGCCACACCCAACGCTTCGAGGACGTCGGCCGAGCCGCACTTCGACGACTGGGCCCGGTTGCCGTGCTTCACGACGCGCGCGCCCGCGCCCGCGGCGACGAGCGCGGCCATCGTCGACACGTTGATCGTTCCCGAACGGTCACCGCCGGTGCCGCAGGTATCGATCGCACCGGCGGCGACGTCGACGTGCTCGGCGTAGCGGTGCATCGTGCGCACGAGCGCGGCGAGCTCGTCGACCGACTCGCCTTTGGTGCGCAGCCCGACGATGAACCCCGCGGCCTGCACGTCGGCGACACGGCCTTCGAGGATCTCGACGAGCGCGGCGTCGATCTCTTCGGGCAACAGTTCGGTGCCGCGCGTGATCCGGGCCAGGATCGGAGTCAGAACCTCGTTCATTTGTGCCCCGCGGGATGCACGAGATGCACGACGATCAGTCCCACCACATGTCGTGGTCGAGGACGCCGCGAGCGATCAGTCCGAGTTGCACCTGCGAGGTTCCTTCGACGATCGTGAGCTGGCGGGCGTCACGGTAGTAGAGCTCGGTCAGATGGTCCTTCATGTAGCCGGCCGCGCCGAGCATCTGGAGCGCCTCGCCCGAGACTTTCACCGCGACCTCGCTCGCGTAGTACTTGGCCATCGACAAGAAGGGCACGTACT
>JBEPUZ010000230.1:0-7217 GCA_041691275.1 Actinomycetota bacterium
ACGCACCCGAGATGACGATGCCCACGATGGCGAGGGCGACGATGCCGCCCACGAGCACCCAGTCGACCGACCGTTCGGTCGTGTGCGATCCGATCGAAGCCGAGCTGAGGTAGTCGGGGTACTGCAGCAGCTCCGCGTTCGAAGGAGTGCCCGGAAGATCGACGAAGGTCACGGTGGCGATGGCACCGTTGTCGGCGCCGGCGGAGGCCGTGAGCTCCGAGCCCCGCACGGCGATGAAGCCGTCGGTCCAGCCGGTTGCGCGCACGCCGATGCCCACGACCCTCTCCATCCAGTTCGGCTCGCTCAGCCGCACTGTGTCGCCGACGCCGACGTGGAAGGCGTGCGCCAGGCTGGGAGAGATCAACGCCTCCCCGGCGACGCTCGGGAAGCGGCCCGAGCGCAGCAACACGGCGCCACGCGCGATCGGGTCGTTCAGGTCGAGGTCGGTCGCGTCGGCCAGGCGCGCGGTGCCGTCGGCCAGCGAGAGCCCGAGGAACGAGGTCGAGGCGCGCGCGTGTACGACGCGGGTGCCGGCCGGGAACGAAACGGATTGCGTCGGTGCCGCACCATCGGTCGGGACGGGAGCGCGGTCGCCGATTCCGCCGACACCCCCGACGAGGTCGGCCGCGCCGAACTCCCGGGCGAATGCTTCGGCAGCGGAGTCGGTGTTCGTCCGCACCATCACCGTGATCACCGTCATGCCACACACGGGCACCGCGATCAACAACATGACGAGCAGCGTCCGCCCCGGGCGGCGGCGGACCTCGCGCCGCGCCAACCGGAGTGCGAACCGCCACGGTGTGCCGGACCGGCGCGGACGAGCAGCCGGCGCCGGCCCCCTCGCCGCGGGCGGCCGATCGATGGTCGTCGTCATCGGGGCGCGCTCATCGTCGAAACGGTCTCGTCGACGACCCGACCGTCGCGGAGGAACACGAACCGGTCGGCCCACGACGCGAACCGAGGCTCGTGGGTGACGAGCACCACTGCGGTTCCGTGTTCCTGGGGCAGCGCGGCAAGGATCTCGATCACTTCGTCGCCGCTGGCGGTATCGAGCGATCCGGTCGGTTCGTCGGCCAGTAGGAGTCGGCGTTCGCCGACGATTGCGCGCGCGATCGCGATGCGCTGTTGCTGACCTCCGGAGAAGTCGTCGGGATAGCGATCGAGCTGCTGGGTCAGCCCGACCATCCCGAGCGCGCCGACGGCCAGAAGGCGCACGCTGCGGTGCGCACCACCCGCGAGCTCCATCGGAAGCATGACGTTCTCGATCGCGGTCAGCGACGGAATGAGATTGAGACGTTGGAACACGTATCCCACATCGTTGCGGCGCAGCTCACTGCGCGCGGTCGCGCCGAGACCGGCGAGCTCACGGCCCCCGACGCGCACCGATCCCGCGCTCGGCGACTCGAGCGCGCCGGCGAGGTGCAGCAGCGTGCTCTTGCCGCACCCGCTCGGGCCCATCACCGCGATGAACTCCGCTTTCTCGACCGCGAGGCTCACGCCTCGCAACGCGCGCACCTCGGTCAGGCCGGTGCCGTAGCTCTTGACGACATCGTCGAACTCCAGGATCGGACTCATCGCGTACTTCCCTTCCGCCCGGAGAGCCGGGCTTCACACAGGTCGAGCCAGCGCAGATCGGCTTCAGCTCTAACGACGAGCGCGTCATGGACCATCGCGGTCGCGAGGTCGGGGCGGGGCGTGGCCGCGCGCTGCTCTCGCCGGCGTTGTTGGAGCACCGACAGCAACGCCGTGCGATGCGCGGTGATGACCGCGAGCGCGTGCTCGGTACCCTGCCCCGACGCGAAGAGGATCTTCAACATCAACTCGTCGCGCGGCGGCGGGTCGTCGAGGGGAACGAGCGACCACCAGGCGGCCAGCTCTTCGCGGCCGGCCGCCGTGAGCGCGTAGTGCTTCTGCCCGTTGGCATCGTCCGCGCTCGAACGGGCGACGAACCCGTCGCGCTCGAGCCGTTCGAGCGTCGTGTACACCTGACCGACGTTGAGCGGCCAGACCGCACCGGTCGCCGCCTCGAACTCGGTCTTCAGTTGGTGACCGTTGCGTGGCCGCTCGGCGAGCAGCGCCAACAGACCTTCGCGAACCGACATATACCGAGTATAGCTATACTCAGTATTCCGTCAACCCCCTCCCTCCCCCCGTCATTACGCTCAACAGTCTGGCGAGTTTTCCGCCCGTACGGCGGTTTTCTCGCCCAACCCGAGACGGATCAAGGTGTGAGCCCCACCCTGACGGCCAAAGGCGCGGCAACCGGCGCGAGGCCGACCGCGGCGACGATCCTCGCCGCCGCGCTGCAGCCCTTGGGCGTCCTGAATCGACGCAATGCACATCACCAGCCCCCGTCTCGCGACCGTCGCACCGGTACGCGGCGTCGCAGCTCTCGTATTCGCGCTCGCCTTCGGCGCAGGCTGCAGCGAGACCTCACACGCATCATCGACGTGCGCGAACGTGCTCGGCCCGTTGGCACCCGTCACCCAAAAGGGCGATCGCGCAGCTTCGGAACCGACACTCGACGTCGATGCCGCCAACTCCGCATTCGATCCGACGTGTGTGACCGACGTACCCCGGGGAACCGTGACGGTCACGTTCCACAACACCGGCGTCGTCATCCACAACGTGGAGATCGCCGCGCAACACATCGACGTCGACATCAAACCGAGAGGTTCGGCCACGATCCACATCCAGGCGGGCGCGGATCCGGTCGTCTACGTGTGCCGGTACCACCGTCGCGCTCGGAATGGTCGGTGTGCTCATCCCCGCGTCGAGCTGACCGACGCCAGCCGACCCGGCCCCGACGCCGACCCGGACAGGCCCACTCTTAGACTCCGAAGGTGGCGACTTCGGGCGGGACAGGGGCGGAACCGGCGGAGTTGAGTCCGATGAAGTCGGAACGGCCGCCCCGGCGCCGAGGCCTGTACCTGGTCATCGCTGCAATCATCGCGGTCACCGCGCTCTCGGCCGTGCTGTTCGCGGCCGGATCGAATCCCACGACCATCTCGGGCAAGGTCGACACGTCGAACCTCGATGACAAGGGCCCCGCGCCCGCGCTCGCGGCCAAGGGTTGGATCAACTCACCGCCGCTCACCGCCGCGAACCTCACCGGCAAGGTCGTCCTCTACGACTTCTGGACGTACTCGTGCATCAACTGCGTCCGTACGTTCCCCTACGTGCGCGCCTGGTACGACCGCTACCGCGCCGACGGACTGGTCGTCATCGGCGTGCACTCCCCCGAGTTCGATTTCGAGAAGGTGCACAGCAACGTCGCGAACGCGGTGAAGAAGCTCGACGTGACGTGGCCGGTCGCGCTCGACGACGACATGACGATCTGGGACGCGTTCAAGAACCAGTACTGGCCGGCCGACTATGTCGCCGATCGCACGGGTCACATCCGCTACACGCATTTCGGCGAAGGCGACTACAACAACACCGAGAACGTACTGCGCACATTGCTCGGAGTGCCCGCGAGCTCACCTCGCGCCGATAAGGGCGTGAAGGCGGAGACCGCGTCGGGAGTGCCGGTGAACCCCGAGACCTATCTCGGGGCCGGCAACTCGCAGCGTCCGAGCCAGATCGGCGCGCAGTCGGGAGTGCACGAGTATCCGACCGACGCGACCCCCGCGCCGCCGACGGTCGCGCTCGAGGGCAAGTGGAACGGTGAGCAAGAGCGGGTCACGTCGGCGTCGGTCGGCGCCGCGATCGCGCTCGGGATGCACGCGCAGTCGGTCAATCTCGTGCTCGCGTCCGCGACCGGCAAGCCAATGGATGTGATCGTCACCCTCGACGGCAGACCGATCCCCGTGAACGAACGGGGAGCGAACATCCACGTCGACGCGACCGGTCGCACGGTCGTGACGGTGACCGATCCCGACATGTACCGGCTGGTGGCCGCACCCGCGGTCGAAGACCATCAGCTGCGGATCGTCGCCGAGCAGACCGGCCTCGAGGCGTACGACTTCACGTTCGGGTGAGCAACACCGCGGCCCAGGTCTTCGCACTGTTCGGCGCGGGCGTGGCGTCGTTCCTCGCGCCGTGCATCGTTCCTCTCGTGCCCGCGTACCTCGGGATCATCGTCGGCGAGATGGGCGACGCCCGTGATCCCGCCAAGGCGGTGCCGGCAACACTCCTGTTCATCGCCGGCTTCACGACGGTGTTCGCGGGCCTCGGCGCGACCGCGGGCCTCCTCGGTTCGTCGCTCTCGACGTTCCAGGACGCCGTGCGCGTCGTCGGCGGGATCGTGATCACGGTGATGGGGCTTGCGCTGCTCGGCATCCTGCGCGGACCGTTCTCGCGCGAACGTCGACTCATCCCGACCCTCCCCAAGGTCACCGGTGTCGTGCGCCCCTACGTCGTCGGCATCGCCTTCGGAGCGGGATGGAGTCCGTGCGTCGGACCGTTGCTCGCGGCCGCGCTCACGATCGCAGCACGCTCGGGCGAGGTCGCGCGCGGAACGCTGCTCCTGACCGCGTACGCGGCCGGTATCGGGGTGCCGTTTCTCCTCGCCGCGCTCGGGCTCGCGTCTTCACCCGCGCTCGCCGACCGTCTACGCCGGGCGGGCCCGACCCTCGAACGCGTCGCCGGCGTGCTGCTCGTCGGCCTCGGCCTGCTGCTGGTGACCGGCGCGTATGTCCACCTCACGTCGTATCTCGCCCGGTTCGTACCCGCCGTCCACGGACTTTGAGTACGAAACCGCTGTTACAGCCGGGGTTCGGTGCCGATACCCGCTACTGAAGCCCGGTTCGTCGGACGAGCCCCGTTTCCCGAAGTAGCAGCCACCACGCTGGGAGCAATGGTCGATGCGCACGAAGGCACGTTCGAACGGGCAGAACCAGAACGGCCAGGACGGCCAGAACGGCCAGACGACCCCGGCCGTCGAGGCGCCCGAGAGCACGCAGGCGAACGCGAAGGTCGATGCCGCCAAGGCCCAGAGCGGACCCGACACCAAGCCCAAGAGCCGTCAGCCGATCGGTATCGACGAGCTCACCGGCGTGTGGAACCGAGCCGGCTTCATCGCAGCGGCGACACCCATGTTCCGTTCGTGCGTACGCCGGGAAGCTCCAATCGCGCTGGCGTACTTCGACTTCTACATCGACGGGACGACAGTCCCCTCACTCGGCGACCCGAACGTCGATCGAGTTCTCGTCGCGATGAGCGAGCTCATGCGCAAGGCGTTCCGCGCCTCCGACATCGTCGGCCACATCGACCCACTCCGGTTCGCGGTCCTGCTCCCCGACTGCACCGACGCCGCGCTCGCCGCGGTTGACGGGGTGCGCACGCTCACCGACGAGTCGACGGAGATCCTGAAGCTCGCGGCGGGAATGGTGCGCAACATCAAGGGCGGCACGCTCGACGACCTCATGTTCGCCGCGAGTGAGCGGACGAAGCAGGTCAAGCGCGAGCAGCTCGGCGCTTAGCTACACCGCGGAACCCGCGAGCTCGATCACACATCCCTCCCACCCCGGGAGATCGAGGGATCCGGAAACTGCTTCGCCGTCGCGAGCCCGATCGGTCGCGACGAGGATGCCGCCACCGACGCCGTGGATGGTCGCGTCGGCGTCGGAGAGATTGACGACCACGACGTGGTGCTCCCCGCGCTTCCAAGCCCACACACCATCGGGCGCGAGCAACGCGGTGTAGTCGCCGAGCGCGAGATCCGTCGTGTGCTTGCGCAGCGCGATGAGGTCGCGCGCCAGGAACAACAGCGACGCGGGATCGGCGAGCTGGTCCTCCACATTGCGCTCGGTGTCGCCGATCGGCAACCAGGGCCGTGTACCGGGATCGGTGAATCCGGCGCCGCGCGCGCTGTTCCACGGCATCGGCGTACGACCGGCGTCGCGACCAGCGTACGCGGGCCAGTACTTCACCCCGAGAGGGTCACGGAGGTCGGAGCCTTCGACCGTGACGTCACGAAGACCGATCTCGTCGCCCTGGTAGAGCACGGGCGTTCCTCGCAGGCCGAGCAGCATGAGCAGCGCAACCCGTGCGCGCTGCGGGTCGTCGAGCGCCCAACGTGTTGCCATCCGGAACATGTCGTGGTTCGAGCCGGTCCACGCCGGCCACGCGCCCGGGGGAAGCATCGCCTCGATGCCTTCGACCACGGTGCGCATCGGCGCGACTTCGAGCGGGGCGTTGATGAACGGGAAGTTGAACGCGAGCTGGAGCTCGTCGAGATCGGCGCCGTAGTAGGAAGCAAGCGTCGCGGCGTCGTCGACGGGGGTCTCGCCGAGCAGCAACCGCGGTGGGTCGTAGGTATCCGCGATCGCGCGCCATCGCCGCAGGATGTCGTGCAGCTCGGGACGGTTCATGTTGTACACCGCGCGCTGACCCGACAGCTGCACGTCGAGCGGGTCGTCGGTCGTTGCGGGCGGATTGTCACGGAGCTGCGCGTCCTTGATGAGGATGTTGCACACATCGATACGGAACCCGTCGACACCGCGGTCGAACCAAAACCGGACGATGTCGTCGAAGGTGTCGCGCACCTCCTCGTTCCACCAGTTCAGATCGGGCTGCTCCCGCAGGTGGTTGTGCATGTAGTACTGACCGGTGGCCTCGTCGAGCGTCCACGCCGGCCCGCCGAATCCGCTGACCCAGTTGTTCGGCGGCGAGCCGTCGGGTGTCGGATCGGCCCAGAGGTACCAGTCACGGTGGCGCGCCGACTTCGACGAGCGGGAGTCGACGAACCACGGATGATCCTCGCTGGTGTGGTTCGGCACGAAGTCGAGCAGAACCCGTATCCCACGCCGGTGCGCTTCGGAGATAAGCGCGTCGAACGAGGCGAGGCTTCCCATCTCGGGTTGGACGACGCAAAAGTCGGCGACGTCGTAACCCCAGTCGGCGTTCGGCGACACCGTGATCGGGCTCAGCCAGATCGCGTCGATGCCCAACCACTGCAGATGGTCGAGGTGATCACGGATGCCTTGCAGGTCTCCGTACCCGTCGGCGTTGGAGTCGGCGAACGAGAGCGGGTAGATCTGGTACAGCACTCCCGATTTCCACCAGGGCGTGTCGAGGTCGTCGGCGTCTTTGGGCATCGGCGGAGATTACAGACGCGCCGCGACGACGGTGTCCGCGATCGGAGTAGTCACTCTCGCCTGTTATACCGACGGCTGCGCCGCGGTGAGGGCCGGCCGCAGTTGTATGCGGCCGCATACATCGCTACCCTCGCGCCATGAGCACCGACACGATCCTCGTCCGCCGGCCGACGGCCC
>JBEPUZ010000231.1:0-7197 GCA_041691275.1 Actinomycetota bacterium
CGACCGAAGTGATGCAGGTGACCGCTGTCGCGGGCACCGGCTCGTTCACGGTCACCAGGGCGTACGGCTCGTCGGTAGCCGCGGCACTCCCGATCGGAACGGTGCTCGGGATCGCTTCGGCACGTCAGGAAGGATCCGACATCGGTGCGGACGGTTCTGTCGCACCGAGCGTGTTCTCGAACTCGACCGAGATCTTCTTCGCGAAGGATCTCCAGATCACCCGTTCCCAGCGGAACAGGCGGATGGCGACGATCGCGATGGACGTGGAACGCCAGTTGGCGAACCGCGCGATCGAGCTCAAGTTCGACCTCACGCGTGCCGGCATCTACGGCGAGCTCAACGCCACCACGGCGGCGGGCTCGGACACGCAGTACCGGACGATGAAGGGTATGCGTGCGCACTTCCGTCAGTACGGGCTCACGAACTCGACCGCGCAGTCGCTCGGTACGAGCTTGAACGCGTACAACACGACGGTAGTGAACACGGGTAAGTACCCGGATCGTCTGCTGATCGGCACCGACCTCGTCACCTCGATCGCGAACATCGACTCGACGCTTCGGCGTCTGGTCGAGACGGACACCGCGGTCGGCTACCAGGTGCAGACTGTCCAGCTGCAGCAGGGGAACAAGGTCGAGGTCATCATCGACGGCAGGGTCAACACTGGCGACGCGTTCTTGTACGCGGCCGACCAGGTGTCGATGCACCCGTTCGTTGGGTCGGGCATGTTCGTGATCGCCGCCACGGATTTCGTGGACGGCGTGAAGCGGCGGCTCGGCGCTGAGTGGGGCTTGAAGGTCATGCACCCGGAGACGGGGATGTGGCTTTCGGCGAAGACGTAAGACCTCGCGGCCGGGACGCCGGAGCGCTCCGGCGTCCCAGCTGCGATTTCGCACACTGAGAGGAGGTTGGGCTGGTGGCTACCACGGTTTCAACGCTGGTCCAGCAGACGCGCCGTTTCATGCGCGACTGGCCCGACCTTGACGCGCTCGGCACGTCGCTTACGTCGTTCGGGACGTCGGTGACGGTGGCAGACACGTCTCTCTACCAGTCCCGCTGGCCGATCGAAGTCGAGTCGGAGACGATGATGATCCGTGCGGTCGCGTCAGGGTCGAACTTGACGGTGCTGCGTGGCGCGTTCGGGTCAACGGCAGCGGCCCACAGTTCCGGTGCCGAGATTCTGATCCGCCCCTCGTTCTACGCGACCGAGGTCATCGACGCGCTCAACACGGGCCTCGACGACTGCTACCCGACGCTCTACAAGGAGGTCGTCAACTCGACGAGCCTGTCGGTGACGTCCGCGACCGTCTACGAGTACGCGGTCCCATTCATGACCGGCTCGACGACCGCCTACATCGACTTCCTCTCGTCGGTGGAGCTCAAGTCTCCCGGCGACTACGCGTGGCGGCATACCGACCGGTGGGATATCCGGCGTGGCACGGCCCCGGTGATCCGGTTCCATGAGGTGCCGGCGGTCGGCTCGACGATCCGTGTCCGCGGGTTCGGGGCGTTCTCGAGCTTCGCGACGGTCGCGGACACTGTCGATGCGCAGTTCCCGAAGAACGCGGAGAGCCTGTTGCCGCTCGCGGCTGCGGCCCATCTGACGGCGTCGGGTGAGGCGGGACGGATCCGGATGACGGCGGGCGCGGTCGACTCGCGCGAGCAGGCGAACCGTGCCGGGTCGAGCATGAGCCTCTCGAACGCGCTCTACTCGCGGTTTCTGCGCCAACTCGAGAACGCGGCGATGAGTCCGCTGTCGCCCCATGTTGTGAGCGTCTTCTAGTGGCCCTCAAGACCTCTGGAGATTTCCCGGACACCACTTACAGCGAGTTCGTTATCGCGGGGCAGACTGACGGTACGGCCTACAACGGCAGGTATTCACCGCCGGACGGCTACACCGGACCGAACATACTCGCGGCTTCCAACATCAGCGCGGCGGGTGCGGGCCCGAACGGTGGCCGCTACTGGCAGTCGGATGTCGACGATCGGGCCGTCGATGTGAAAGAGGACGGGTCGGGGACGCAGCATCAGCGCGTCCACATGATCAGCCTCACGGGCGGAGTCCCGGCCGCTGGCACCGACGGGACGGTTTGGGCGGGCTGCCGTTCGGTCTGGCTCTCCTCGGGCTACACGGCCGACAACGAGCCGGTGATCGCCGACGAGTACCACGTCGACAACTCTGGTGTCGCGCCCTTCCTGCTTCAGTGGTGGCGCGACTCGGCGTCTGGGAAGCCTCGCTTCCATTTCAGCATCCAGGGTGGCCTTCAGTCGGGCGGCTCCCCCTACTCGCACCAGACCGTCTTCGGCCCCGGATATCCGGGCCAAATCTTCGATTTCTCTCCCGGCAACATCAGCTTCCGTGGGGCTACCGGCTCGTCTGGGTACGTTCCGCCGTGGCAGTACAACCAGTACGCGCACCTGCGCTGGGAAGTGAAATGGGGGGTGACCGGCAACGGCTCCTTCCAGGCCGACTACTACGACTACACGGCTGGCTCGGCGACGACGGTCGCGACGCAGGGCGTCCTCTCTGGGACAGGGACAGGCACGTTCACGCTCACCTCGGCGACCGGGTTCGTGACGGGGCAGCCGATCACGGTCTTCATCGGCAGCGAGCTGATCACGGGGACGCTCTCGGGTACGACGTTCACGATCACCAAGCGCGGCACCGACGACTCAGTGGCCGTCTCGCATTCTGCGGGAGCGGCAGTGACCGGCGGGGCCTGGGTGAACGTCGTCCCCACCACGACGCTCTACGTCGGTTACGGGCCGACCAGGCCTAACCCTGGCATCTACCTCTCCTACTATCGCGCCTGCGCCAGCGGCCGGTACACGAACCCCGCCCCGTCCTCGGGCGGCACTCGGCCTTCCGCCGGTGTGGGGCTCGGCAACGCCCGCTACGCGGCCGGCGCTTTGGCAGGCTCGACTGTCGCCGGGACGGCCTACACCGAACTGAAGACGTTCCAGAACGCCCGCCTCGGCCCTTCTGTCGGCGGTGTCGGATCCGGTGGTGGCGGCGGCGGCGGCGGGGCTGACCCGACCGTTGGCCCGTACGGCGAGGCGATCCTCGACTCTCTCGTCGGCGCGGACACCGACCCGATCGCCGGAGCCTATGTCACGAACTACACGGGTGCGGGCCACTCCAACTGGAAGCGGCTCTCGAACGCTCTCGCCCCGACGAACTCTGCGCCGGGCGTGGCCGCGCAGGCGTACCACAACGCTGCCACCTACGGCCCGAACGTGTCGATGTTCTACAAGATCGACACTCAGGTCGCCACCGTGGGCCAGTATTGGGACACGGTCTGCAGGCTGACGAGCGTCGGCGGCGCATTTAACGCGATCGAGCTCGCCTTCACCCGCAACGCTGACGGCACCTATCTCGTCCAGGTGGTCAAGCATGAGGCGGGGGCAAGCTCGACGATCGGGACGGTGTTCTCGAGCTTCGCGGTCGCTGACGGCACCACCATCGGCGTCGCGTGCACTGGGACAACGACGACGACCGTAGAGGTGTGGACGTGGAGCGGTGCAGCCTGGGTGCTGCAAGGGTCTTTCGCCTTCTCCCCCGCTGCTGCCCTGCAGACGGCAGGCTACGTCGGTTTCGAGGCAACCCAGAACTCGGCTGTCAGGATCAAGGCGTGGGGTGTCGGCACGATCGCCGCTGTCCCGGCCAACACGGTTGCCCCCACTATCACCGCCGCGACGCTGACGGTCGGCGACGTCGTCACTCTCGGCATGGGCACCTGGCCGACAGCGACCTCCTACGACTACCAGGTGCAGTCGTCCACAGACGCCGGTGTCACGTGGTCTGCGGTGCTCGCGGGGTCGGGCAGCACTACCGGGGCGCCGGTGCCGTTCACTTTGACGACGAACCTGACCGATTCGCTGCTGCGGGTCGCGGTCGTCGGCCGAAACGGCGCCGGTGGCGGTACGTCTGCCGCATCGAACTCGGTAGGCCCGGTCGTTGCCCCGTCCTCCACGGTGGTTGTCGGTACGACCCTCACGACGGGCGCATACGACGTCGTGATCGACGGTAAGGGCTACATGCTCCTAGACGCGCTCGAGTCGAGCATCCCGTTCCGGACGCACCGGGCGATCTACGGGCAGACGCAGCCGTTCGTGGAACGCCAGAACGTGTCGAACTCGTATGGCGACAACGCCCAGGATTTCTTCCTGACGATCAGGGAGCGCGACTGGAGTCTCGGCGAGCAGCAGAAGTTCTTCCGGGCGGGCCAGGATGGCCGCTACTGGATGGGCTCGAACGTGGAAGTGTCGACGCCGGGGCAGGTGACCTTGACGAAGCAGACGCCGTCGCTCTCGTTCGCGGCGACAGCGATCGGCGGCTGCCCTGACGACTACCTCGGCGACCGGTCGAGCGTCGTTGTCGGCACCTCGACGACGCTCTACCGTGTCCAGGTGGACGGGACGATCACGAGCCTCGGCGCGCACGGCCTCGGTGCAGCGCCCGGCAAGTACGCGTTCGTGAACGACGCCGCCGCCACCTACATTTCGACGACGACAGCGGGGACTGTCGGCGTACGGAAGTGGAGCGGCGCGGCCTATTCGACGTTCTCGGCGTCGGGGGCTGACAGTCTCGCGTTTCTGAACAACAGCCTCTACGGGTGGCGGTCGTCGAACGCCGACCTCGTCCGTTGGGATAGCGGCGGGACGCTGACGAGCCTGTTCGGCTGGAAAACTACGGACGGTGGCGCAACCGGTGGCGCGACGAACCTGAACCCGCCGATCTTGCGTGCGTACGGCGGCAAGCTGCTGATCATCTTCCAGTACGCGCAGGAGTCGTCCGAGCTGTGGATCTACGACGGCAACGGCACCTACCGGCTCGCTGTCTTCCCGAACAACTTCACCGCAACCTCGATGATCATCCTCTACGGGACCGTCTACATCGGCGGCAACTTCTACCGCTCCACATCGACCACCACCATGAACGCACGACCCGGCGTCCTCTTCTACGACGGTTCGAGCCTCGGCATCCTCTGGCGCGCCAACGACTACGGGACAACGTCGATCGCGTCGAACGCGTTCTTTGCAGGCCCCGGCCCCGCGCTCGGCGTCAGCGACGGCCGCGTCATCTTCACCGACGACACCACAGCTGCGATCCTCGCGTACAACCCCGCACTCGGCGGCGTCTCCACCATCGGCAGCTACACGGCCGGCGGCACAGACGCGCAGATGATCTCGACCGGGTCGATGCTGCTGATGACTCGCACCCAGACGACCGGCTACTACCTTCCTTCCTCCACCACCACGAACACGTCCGGCTACGTGACGAGCTCCCTCGTCGATTTCGACTCGTCGCTGTCGAAGCAGTTCCGGGGCGTCAAGGTCGAGTTCGATCTCGGCACGGACGGGGACGGCGGATCGGTCGACATCAGCTACCAGCTAGACAGCCTTTCCGGGTCGTTCACGACGCTGCGGTCGGCGGCGTTGTCGGGGACGGAGTACACGTTCGCGAACGTCTCCGGGCACGCCATCGCGGTCAGGGTGACATTGAACAAGGGGACATCTACGGCGGGACCGACGCTACGGTCGCTGTCGATCCGTGGCGCCCCCGTAATGCCGATCTATCCGCGCGGCGAGTACATCATCGACTGCACGGCCAGCGTCGAGCAGCCGCGCGAGCTCCGCGACGGCAGCCTCCACCCGTTGAGCGGGTTCGACCAGGCGCAAAACCTGGTTGCGGCCCGCAACTCGCTGACGCCGATCCAGATCACCGACAAGATGAACGGCACCTTCACCGGATTTGTGGACGTGAACGACCCGCAAGGGTTCGACATCTACGAGATCCGTTCCGGGATCTCGGTGGCGCAGCCGAGCAAGTCCGGCTCCTATGTTGTCAGGCTGACAGTCAAGGGCGTCTGATGCCTATCTCGCCGATCTCGGATGCGACCGCGAGCGTCGCGGGCGTCGCTGAGGCGTTCCAGCAGACGTTCGGTGTCCCGTCTCCTCCGCCTGCGCCTCCGTCGTCGCCGCCGACTGTTCGTAGCGCCCCGATCGTGTCGTCGTCCCCGACGCCGGGACAGGGGATCGCGCTGGACGCGTCGGGGCAGCTCTCGGTGGTCGTCAGCTTCCTCGGCGTTGTGACCGCTGATCCGGCGAGCCCGCGGATCGGCCAGTTCTGGTATCGGCAGGACACGTCGCAGCTGTGCGTCCGGCACAACGCGACGACGACGAAGCGTTCCGCCGCGTACACGTAATCGACCGCGTAGGAGATGGAGGGGTCTATGCCGACAAGGTTCATTCAGGCGCGCCACTACACGCCGGTAGCGTCACGCGAGATCGACCTGATCGTCGTGCACACGATGGAGTCCGACGAGAAGCCTGATACGGCGGAGGTGGTCGCTAACTGGTTCGCCGGCACGTCTGCCCCACAGGCGTCGGCGCACTTCTGCATCGACGCGAACTCGATCGTGCAGTGCGTCCACGACCATGACGTCGCGTGGGCGGCACCCGGCGCGAACCACAACGGCTTGCATTTCGAGCACGCGGGCCGGGCGTCGCAGCGGCTCTCCGACTGGACGGACGCGTACTCGACCGCCGAGCTTCTCCGTTCCGCCGAGCTTGCCGCGAAGAAGGCGACGCTGCACGGAATCCCGATCCGCCGGTTGACACCGTCGCAGCTTCGTGGCGGGAAGCGCGGCTTCGTCGGCCACATCGACGTCACGAACGCGTTCTCGGGTGGTGTCGGCCACACCGACCCTGGCCCGAACTTCCCGTGGCCGCGCTACCTGAAGTACGTGCGCGCGTTCAAGGCGGGCCGACGACCGGCGGCGCTGTGATCGTCGAGGAGGAAGGCGGCGGCGCATCCTCGACCACCATCCCCGCGTCCGGCTCATCCACAGGGACAGACGTGTCGCTGTGTGACCATCTGCTCTCGCTCCGGCAAGCAGACATCCGGTTCGACAACGAACGCGACCGCCGCATCACCGAGATCGCAGTCGAACGCGAGAAAGCGGTGAAGATCAAAGAAAACGCGGACCAGGCAGCCCTCTATCTTGCCCGCGAGATCCAATCCTATAAGGACGAGAAGGCGAACGCGTTGCGGGAGCAGATCTTCTCGGAGCGCGGCACCTACGTCACACGAGAGATACATGAGGCTCTGATCGCGCGGGTCGAGTCGCAGTTGAAGCCGCTTGCCGACTACGTCATCAGCCAGCAGGGCCGCTCCGGCGGGATCGGCGCTGTCTC
>JBEPUZ010000232.1:0-7161 GCA_041691275.1 Actinomycetota bacterium
ACTTGCTCGCCGAGCTGATCGCGACCCTCGACGCCCGGGACCGAGGTCCCGCGGGAGTCACCTGATGGCGACGTTGGTCGTGTAGACGTGCGATCCCGCGGCGATCGCGGCCGCGGTGTACTCCTGGTACTGGTTGGCGGGACCGAGGACGACGGTCAACTGAAGCCGCCCGCGTCGATCGGCGCGGACGAACCGCATCGTCAACCGGTTCGCGCTCCGGACGAACACGCGGTGCAGAGAGTGGGGTCGGTAGGTCGCGCCCGTCACAACCGTCGCCGAACCGCTCCCCGACAGTGCGAACCCTCCCGCGCCCGCACGCGTGAGTGTGCTGAACTCGCCCGCGGTCCGGTGCATCTGCACGCGCCATCCCCAGACCGAGTAGGACGCGTCGGCAGCGGTGTACGTGAACGACGCGGGACCACGACGGCCGCGCGCGAAACCGGCGAGGAACCGGGGCAACACGTCGGCGAAGTCGCGCGCCCAGTACGCGCCCGTGTGGGTCCCCGGTCCGTAGTCGTCGTAGAAGCTCGGAATGCCGTTCGCCACCAACTGATCGTGGAACAGCACCGTCGACTCGTGCGCGAGCACCTCGATCACATCGACACCCGCGCCCGGCCGATCCAGTGGCCCGGGCTGCCCGTTGCCCGTATAGAGATACAACGCCGTGTGGCCGAGGTTCACCGTCAGCCGCCCCGGGTCATGCGCGAACCAGTTGAGCTCATCGGTCACATGCGACCCGAAGGTGGAGTCCGGGCCCCCACCGTCGGCCGCGGCGCACGCGGCGACGACCACCGACGAGCTCGGCTCGGCCTGATTCGCCGGGTTCGTGAGATCGGCCGCCCCCGAGAACGACGCGGCTGCACCGAACAGGTCGGGATGGCGACTCGCGTAGCTCAACGATCCGAAGCCGCCCATCGACAAGCCGGCGATCGCGCGTTGCGAGCGGTTGCGAATCGTGCGAAACGTTCGGTCGACCCACGGAACGAGTTGGTCGATGTGAAAGGTCTCCCACTTCGGCGGCCCGCCGGCGCCGGCGTTGAACCAGTCGGTGTAGAAACCGCCTCCACCCGCTTCCGGCATCACGACGATCGCATCTGCGTTGGCCGTCATCTGCTCCGCGCCCTCGCCTGACCATTCGAGGTACTCGAGCCCATTCGACGGTCGGCCCGCGGCACAACCGTGCAACAGGTAGATCGACGGGTACCTGCGGGCCGGGTGCGCGGCGTAGCCGGTCGGCACCAGGATCCGGACGTGCACGGGTGCGCGGAGCGCGGCCGTGGAGAGTGTTACGTCAACGAGCCGCGGGTCGATCCATGTCGACGACACGACGTGGATACCGTCGTGATCACCGAGGACAGCGGGACCGCGGCGGACAGTAGCGCTGGTCGAAGGAGCCGGAGCGCCGGCGGTCAGCGCCGACGATCCAGCAGGCAGTGCCAACGCGACCAGAACGATCGACACAGTCAGCGCCGCGAGCGACAACACCGGTACCCGAAGAGTGGATCGCGTCACGCGAGCGAACGTACACGCGACTCGGCGGGTCCGCCACGAGAAGGAGTCGAGGATCTCGCTGAGCGCTCAGGCCGCCCGTTCGCAGTCGGAGCAAACGCCGCGAAAGACGATATTCACGTCGAGCAACCGATAGCCGTGCTGCTCGGCCTTCGACAGTTCGAGCTCGCTCAGGCCGGCCGGGTCGACGTCGCGGATCGCACCGCACTCGACGCAGACGAGGTGATGGTGCGGGTTGCTGTTCGGGTCGTAGCGCCTCGGTCCCGCACCCGCGGAGACGGGAACCACCTCGCCCATGGCTGCGAGCTCGTTGAGCGTGTTGTACACAGTCGCGAGGCTGATCTCGGGCAGCACGACCTGGGCGCGCGCGTGCACTTCGTCGGCGGTCAGATGGACGTGGTCTCCGGTCAGCACCTCGGCCACCGCTCGCCGCTGTGCGCTGAGGCGCCAACCACGCTCCCGAAGGCGTTCGATGAGCTCGATGATCGTGATCCTCCTGCCGGGTACCGCCTCATCGTAGATCAATCTACTTCGGTTCTGAACCTTGACGTGTTCTAAGTTTAGGAATAGACCAAGTGGACGCCTCGCACCTCGGCATCCTCCTCCCCTCCCGATTGGAATGAGCCATGACCGACGAAAAGCCCCCCACAACGACGACCGACTCGGGCGTCCCTGCCCCGAGTGACGAGTACTCGCTCACCGTCGGTCCTGCGGGCCCGACCGTGCTGCACGACCACTATCTCGTGCAGAAGATGCAGCACTTCAACCGCGAACGGGTTCCCGAGCGCGTCGTGCACGCCAAGGGCACCGGCGCCCACGGGTTCTTCGAGGTCACCGAGGACGTCACCTGGTTCACGAAGGCGAGTGTCTTCGCGCAGGTCGGCAAACGCACGCCGATGTTCGCCCGCTTCTCCACCGTCGCAGGCGAGCAGGGCTTCGCCGACACGGTGCGCGACCCGCGCGGCTTTGCGCTGAAGTTCTACACGGACGAAGGCAACTGGGATCTCGTCGGCAACAACACTCCGGTGTTCTTCGTACGCGACGCGTCGAAGTTCCAGGACTTCATCCACTCGCAAAAGCGCCTCCCCGACACCGGGATGCGCTCGAACGACATGCAGTGGGACTTCTGGACGCTGTCGCCCGAGAGCGCGCATCAGGTGGCCGTCCTGATGTCGGATCGCGGGACACCCCGCACGCTGCGCAACATGAACGGCTACTCGAGCCACACGTTCTCGACGATCAACGCCAGTGGCGAGCGCTTCTGGGTGAAATACCACTTCAAGACGGCGCAGGGCACCGATAACTTCACCGACGCGGAGGCGAAGGCGATGACCGCGGAGGATCCCGACTTCCATCGTCGCGATCTCCGAAACGCGATCGAGCGCGGCGACGCGCCGGAATGGCGCCTCGAGATGCAGGTGATGCCGTTCGCCGACGCGGCCGACTACCGGTTCAACCCGTTCGACCTCACGAAGGTGTGGCCGCACGGCGACTACCCGCAGGTCCCGGTCGGCCGCATGGTGCTCGACCGCAACCCTGCGAACTTCTTCGCCGAGGTCGAGCAGGCCGGCTTCTCGCCCGCGAATCTCGTGCCGGGCCTGGGCCTCAGCCCGGACAAGATGTTGATGGGCCGCATCTTCTCGTATCACGACACGCACCTGCACCGGCTCGGCGCGAACTATGAGCAGCTGCCGATCAACGCGCCGAAGGTCGAGGTGCACTCCTACAACAAGGACGCCCAGATGACGTACAGGCACGCGGGAGCACAGCCCGTCTACGCGCCGAACTCCTACGGCGGTCCGGTCGCCGACCCCGCCGTCGGGGCCGACCTCGGCTGGTCGGTCGAGGGCACCGATCTCGGTCGTTACGCGTACGAGAAGCACGCCGAGGACGACGACTTCGGTCAGGCCGGCACGCTCGTCCGCGACGTCATGAGCGACACGGATCGCAAGCACCTCGCGACCAACATCGTCGGTCACGCGAGCGACGATGTCTCCCTACAGATCCAACGCCGCGTGGTGGCCTACTGGACCAACGTCGATGCCGATCTGGGCGCCGACGTCGCCGCGGGCCTCGGTCTCGGTGGTCAGCCGAACGACGACGCGGCCGCGGTCGTGGCCGCCCGCGCCAACCGCGCGTGATGTGCGGGTCGACACTCAGCTCAGGTAGCTGAGTGTCGACCACATCGCCGACCATGATCCCAACGGATCGCGGCACCGGAAGATCGTCGCGTCCTCTTCGGTCTCCTCGTTCTTCAGGCCCTTCGGGAGCGCGATCGGCGCGATCGGTTCGACGTCGTTCCACGCCTGCAACAAGAAGCGTCGGTCGAACTCACCGACCGCGATCACGTCGGTCGGGGTTCCGGTCGGCGGACCCCAGTCGCGATACGCGTTCTGGCCCACGACGACGGGGAGCGCGATTCCGGTCGCGGTTCGGTATTTCTCGAGCGCGCCCGCCTCGCCGTAATTGCCGGCGTAGATCGCGATCGCGGTCGGTGTCGCGGCCTCGGCCCGCGCCACCTGAGCGGCGAACCCCTGCCATCCGTACGTCTCCATCGGTTCCTTCGCCAGCGGCCGGATCGCAGTCTCGAACGAGGGCGAGAGATACGGCAGTCCGAGCAGCGCCGATACCACGATCGACGCGGCGACGAACGTCGCGGTCGCCGAGAGCCAGGGCCGGTCGCCGAAGCCGCGCTGCTCGGTCTCCACCGAGCCGAGCGCGAAGAACGGAACGAACAACGGCGCCGCGTAGTAGGGCTTCCCGCCCGCGAGGGTCACGGCCACGACCACGACCACTGCCGTCGGGACCAGCCACGCGTATTCGGCACGACGGGGGGCGGCGCGTCGGATACCCCGCCACAAGATGAAGAAGATGAACGGACCCGGGAAGACGAACAGGAGCAGTGGCAACTGCCCGAACGCGCCCGCCGCCCCTCCCGTCTTGTCCGAGAGCTTGCGCGCCATGTCGAGCGTCTCCCAGTGATGGGTCGCGTCCCACCAGAGGTTGGGCATCCACACCACCAACGCGACCGCGCCCGCGATCCACGGACCTCGCGTCCGCAGGAGTGCGCGCTGACGGAACGCGAAACCCACCACCATGCCTGCGAGGAGGATGGCGACGGTGTGCTTGTTCTCCAATCCGATTCCGGCGGCGAGGCCGACCGCTATCCACCATTCGACGCGTCCGGTGCGCAGCGCGCGCACGAGGCAGAAGAACACGAGCGCCCACATGAACTGGTCGGTCGGCGTCGTCCCGAGAAACAGCGATGCGCCGACGAAGATCGGGCAGCCGGCGATGCACGCTGCCGCCAGGGTCTGAGCCCGGCGCCCGCCACCCATTTCGCGTGCCACGAGCGCGCCCAGCCCGATGGTCGCCGCCTGCAAGACGATCACGACGGCTCGCAACGGCCACAGCGATGTCGACACCGACGCCGCGACGCGCGCGAGGACAGGAGTGAGCGGCGGCTGATCGACGTAGCCCCACGCAAGGTGGCGACCGGAAGTGACGTAATAGAACTCGTCGCGGTGCCAGCCGAAGCGCGTTGCTATCGCGGCGTGCGCGAGGGCGACGATCGCCATGACGAGTAGTACCGGCGCGAACGCGACTTTGTCGATCTCGATGTCGGCGGGGCCGGGAGATGTCGCATCGCCGGCGCGGGCCACATTCCAGCTTCGCACACCCCGCGGGTCGCGCTCGTCGAGCACCACGCGACCACCGCAACTCGGGCGAGCCGGGCGAAGCGCACCGCGTCACCCGCGCTCGGTCGATTCGGCCCGGATGTCAGCTTTGGCCGCGCCGGCGGATGGTGCGGATGAGCACGCGTAGCCCTACTTGTTCAAGAGCGACTCCGGTAACGCCGTACTGACTGTGTACTGACTTCACACAAGGACTGTGGAATTGACGCGGGGTACGGACACGGCGGCGGCTGTCACGCGCATTGCGGACGCCGTCGCGCGCGCCTCGGACGAGGTCGAGCCCGCGACGAAGCGTCGGCGCGCCCGCGGGCCTGAGTCGGCCGTCCCTCCCCGCGACGGCTACATCGGTGCCGGCGGCACGCCTCAGACCGCGATCGGTGGTTGGTGGGAGCTTCATCCTCGCCTGCTCCGGGCCATCTCGGTCGCGGCGCTGGTGTGGGGTTCAGTGTGGCTCGCGTACCGGACCGGATTCTCGTGGCGCGGCGCGAACCCGTTCGCGTTCGCCGCGCTCGTCCTCGTCGAAGGCTTCAATCTCCTCTCCCTCGCGCTCCTCGCGTTCGCCGGATGGAACTGGCAGCAGGAGGAGCCGACTGCGCCCGCACCCGGTTGGGCGATCGACATCTTCGTCTGCACGTACGACGAACCGCTCGAGGTCGTGGAAGCAACGCTCGCCGGTTGCGCAGCGCTGCGCTATCCGCACATCACCTACCTGCTCGACGACGGCCGGCGCGACGAGATGCACGCGCTCGCGCAGCGTTGGGGCGCGTGTTGGATGACCCGGCCCGACAACACGCACGCCAAGGCCGGCAACATCAACCACGCGCTCACGCGGACCGACGGCGAGCTGATCCTCTTCCTCGACGCAGACCACGTGCCGTTGCCCGACGCGCTCGACCTGACCGTCGGGTACTTCAACGATCCGCTCGTCGCGCTCGTGCAGAGCCCACACGACTTCTACAACCAGGACTCCGTCCAGCACTACGAAGCCGGGCGTCACGAGCAGAGTCTCTTCTTCGAGGTGGTGTGCCCGGGCAAGGACCGTCACAACGCATCGTTCTGGTGTGGTTCGGCGACTGTCGTGCGCCGCGTCGCCCGCGAAGAGGTCGGCGGCGTGGCGACCGAGACGATCGCCGAGGACTTCCACACGACGATCAAGATGCACTGTCGGGGATGGAAGACCCGGTACCACAACCAGGTGCTCGTGCAAGGGCTCGCACCCGTCGACCTCGACGGCTATCTCCTGCAGCGCGACCGCTGGGCGCGGGGAAACCTCGCGGTGTTCGGGCTGCCCGAGTCGCCTCTCCGCCGCAACGGGCTCGACATCCCCCAACGCATCTCGTACTTCGCAAGCCTTTTCGCGTACGTCGCCGGCCTCTCGTATCTCCTGATGCTCGGGGTGTTGATCGCGGCGCTCGGCGGCGGTGTGCTGCCGGCGCGGGCGGGAGAGACCGAGCTCGTGACGTTGTGGCTGCCGGCGACCGTGCTCGCGATCGCGGCGACCGTTGCGCTCTGTCGGGGGCACATGCGGCTCGCGGAGTCGTCGCGATACACGATCGTGTCGGCGGAGATCTTCGCCCGTGCGCTCCGGTGCGCGTTCTTCCCGTCGAAGACCAAGTTCAAGGTGACGCCGAAGGAGGGCGTCGACACCGGCGGCTGGCCGGCCGTGCGCCGGCTCCGGCTCGTGCTGCTCCTCTCTGCGCTGTTGTGCGTCGCACTCGTGTGGCGAGTGCTCGCGGTCGTGCACGTCGTCCACGCGCGCGCACTCCCCGGGGTCGCGACGCCGCTCGCGATCGCGCTTGCGATCTGGGAGCTGTCCCGGGTCGTTGCGACGGTGCGCCACGTCGCGCGGCGCCGTCAACGCCGGCGCCACTTCCCGTTCTCATGTGAACTTCCCGCCGTCGTGGCCACCGAGAACGGCTCGATCCAGACCGCGACGATCGCCGACCCTGTCTCTTAT
>JBEPUZ010000233.1:0-7115 GCA_041691275.1 Actinomycetota bacterium
TTGCGGAGGAGCGATGCCCGTTGTTCCTCGAGAAACATCGTCAGTCCGCGCAACTCGTCGGACGGACCCTCGAACAGCACCGGAATGGAGCATCCCCTCTCGATGACGCGCTCGCCTCGGTGCACCGTAACGACGAGAGCGCGGAGGGAACTATCCGGCGAACGTGGTGCCGTATCGCACCGCGCCCACGTGCCCGCCGGCCGCGGCGCGCGCGGCCACCCGGTAGTGATGACCGACCCGAGCGACGAGTGCGAACGAGGTCGACGTCGCCGAAGCGAGCTTCACCATGATCCAGCGACCGCCGTCGACCTGATACCACGCACTGTTCGCGGTGACGGCACCAGTGTCGCCGAGGGTGTTGTGCCAGGTGACGTTGTACTTGTCGGTGACGCCCTTGACGACGACAACTGCACGACCGGCATTCGGCACACCCGCCGCAGGCGCGGTCGCCGCCTGCGCGAATCCCTCGATCGTCTCGGCCTCGCCGACGTCTTTCTGCACGACCGCCCAGGAGATCCTCCCGAAGCCGCCGTTCGCCCATCCCGTTCCCCACGAGTTCTGCACGATGAGGCCGCTCGCGTCGTATCCGATCGCGAGAACCTCGTGCTCGCCGCGGACCGCGCTCGTCGTGTCGGTGTCGACTGCGCTCGGGCTCTTCGAGAGGTAGTCGAAGCCGTAGCGAACCGACATCTCGATGGCGACGGGGTGGTTCGACGCGAGCGCCTGCTTCAGGGTCGTCGAGTTGGTCGCCCGGTTGGCGCCCACGAACAACGTGGTGAAGCTCCTGATCTTGAATCGGCTCGCGCTCACCCGCTGCGCGGCGGTCGGTTGCGTCTTCCAGTTGCTGTCGCCCGGCGAGTAGTTGGCACGCGTGTCGTTCCCTTGGGCAACGCCGAGCCGCAACGCGGCGGCCGGACTACTGCCGTTGTCGACGCCACCGTTGATCTGCGAATACGTGTACATCGGCGCGAAGGGCTGGCCCACGCGTCCCGAGTAGCGCCCGTACCAGCCGAGCATCGCGTAGTCGACGACCCAGGCGACGCACGAGTTCGACGAGCCCTGATTACCGGGCGTCACCGCCCACTTCTTCAGGTCGACGCTCACCGGGAGGACAGCCGCCGCGGCGCTCCGAGCAGCGACGGCGGCGACGGGCGGGGCCGGCGTCACCGTCGATGTCAGAGCCCCGAGACCGTGCTCGGCCGCGACCGACACGGGCACGGTGCTCGGGGCGGCGACGGCCGCTTCGGCCGTCACGACCGATCCGATGCCGAAAGCCCCGAGGAGCGGGAGCGTGAGGATGCAGGCGGCCGAGCGGGAGAGATGACGCATAGGACTGGGTCCTTCGGGAGATGACGGCGGTATCCGGCTCGTCACTCCCCCGTGACGCTGTTGACACCATAGCGTGATGAAGGGGTCACGCTCCGCATTACGGAGCAGATACGCTCAGAATCATCCAAATTGATGAGAGGAGGCTCCGGCGCAGTCGGGCCCGGTCAGGGCCGCAGGAGCTGGTACGCCTCGACCGGCTCCTCGAAGCCGGCGAGGTTGTACTTGCCGGCGGAGACGAAGGCATACCCGACACTCACCCGCGCCAGGCGGTCGTACATGCGTGAGTCGGTGAGGGCGGTCCCGGCTTCGGCCGACGAGACCAGGCGCGCCGCGAGATTGACCGTGGGACCGTAGAAGTCACCCTGGCGCACCATGACGTCGCCGAAGGCGAGACCCACCCGGAGTTTCGGGAGCCGCGCCGCCGCGCACGCCTCGAGCAGCTCGACGGCCAGCGCGCAGGCGATGCCCGGTGCGTTCGTCACGAACATGACCGCGTCGCCAATCCGTTTGACGACATTCGCCCCGGCCGCCGTGATCACGTCGCCGGTCGTCGCCTCGAACCGATCGAGCATCAGCGCGACGTGATGCGGCTCGAGCTCCTGCCAGAGCCCGGTGTACCCCGCGAGGTCGGCGAACCCGACCGCGAGCTGCACGACGTTCAGTGACGACGTCGGCGCGCCCACCTCGCTGTAACGCCGTCCGATCGCCTGCAGATGATGACGGTGCATGGCGTCGATCGTGTCGGCGATACGCGGAAGCACGTCCTGCACGACCGAGCGGTACGTGCGCGCGACGTCGAGGAACTGGCCCTGCTCCGCGAGCGGAGCTTCGATGTTCGAGCGCACCAGCGCGACCTCGGCTTCGGCGACGCGGCCGACCGCCTCGCCGATCGTGCGCATCAGCTGCAGCACCTGCTCCTCGGCGACGAACGTGGCGAGGAGCGCAAAGAGCCGGAACATCTCGACGTCTTCGGAACCGAAACGACGATCGAAGGGGCGGGGATCGGCAAATCCTGCGCCGCGCCACAACGTCAGCGCGACGCGCGGATCGATCTCAGCGCGTTGTGCGGCCTCGGCGAACGTCATGCCGTCGCGGCCGATCCGCAGCGACCGGAACGCGGCGAAGCTGAGGAGGCCACCCTGTTCGTCTGCCTGCACCAGTTCGGGGATCGACGCACCGACCTCGTCGAGCAGGAACTCGAAGAGCGCGAGTCGTTCGGCGGCCACGGGACTCGCGGCGTCGTACAGGCCCGCGGCGACGAGGTCGTCGATGTACTCGCTCACGTGAACTGTTCCGGTGCGTCGACTGTAGTTCCGAGGCGCGCGCTGCCCTCCCCCATCGCCAGCAGCACGTTCGACGGCTCGCCGAGGAGGGTCTCGCCGACCGGTTCAATCGAGGACCAGTCCGCATCGAGAACGGGGGCGCGCACGGTGGAACCCGGGGGAACATCCCACAACAGCGCCGGGCGCGAGCCGTGCCAGCGCACCGCGAACGAGCACCTGCCCCGGCGCAGCGGTGCGTCGTGCACCGCGAGATGTTGTCCGAGCCACGCGGCCCGGAACCCGGAAAGGACGTCGATGTCCGAACCGTGCTCGGCCACGAGCGCCGCCCGTGTCTCGGAGAGCACTCCGGTCCCGGGTGCGGACGAGATGCGCCGGGCCGCTCGGCGCGCCCGCATCGACAGCGCCGCCCACATCTCGATCGCGTCCGCGTCGAAGCCCCACGCTTCGAGCGTGACGAACGTCTCCGCCGACGCGGGCGCCAGCAACAGATCGGCGCGGGCCGTGTCGACGTCGGTTTGCAGCGGCTCGGGCAGCTCAGTCCGGAGGCCGCGGTCCAGCATCCGGTCCCAGGCGCGGCCCACCGCGTCGACATCGGCGAGCGCGCGCACGTCGATCGACGAGCCGGTCAGCGCGACCCGCACCTTGGTGCGATGGGGAACCGGGAACACGAGACCGTGGTCCGCATCGATCGCGCCGGCCCGCCGCGCGGCCACGAGGACCGGGACACCGTCGACGTGTACGCCGTTCTCGTCGACTTCGACGAGTCCCCCGGAACGGACGACGAAGCCAACTGCGATTGCCTGGGGAGAGTCGTTCTCGACCTCGACCACGATGACACTTCCGTCGCCGTCACCGACCGCGTACACGCGCTCGATGACATCGCCGCCGGGGATGCGCAGTGCCGTGTGCACGATCGGCGCCGGGTGCGGGCGCGACTGTCGCAGCGGGCCGTCGTGACCAGGCACCAGCCAGTCGTTCCCGCTCCGCACGTGCCACTCGAGCCGCAACGCGCCGCGACGCACCGTCCCGTCCGAGTCGACCTCGGCATCGATACCGCTCGTCAGCGTGCCGACTCCGATCATGGCGAGCACCTCACCGCATGCCGTGCAGCTCGGGTTTCGCCTTGCGCAGCATCAACTCCGAGACCAGATCGGCGGGCCGAGCGCCTTCGTAGAGCACACGTTGGACGAACGACGCGAGCGGCATCTCGACACCGTGCCGGCGTGCGAGCTCGAGCACGGCCGTCGTCGACTTCACCCCCTCGGCCACCATGTTCATCTCGTTGACGATGTCATCGAGGGCCCGACCCTTCCCGAGCTCGACACCGACGTGGCGGTTGCGGCTCTGCGGGCTGCTGCACGTCGCGATGAGATCGCCCATGCCGGCCAAGCCCGCGAACGTGAGCGGGTCCCCACCCATGGTTGCACCCAGACGAGCGAGCTCGGCGAGGCCGCGCGTCATCAGCGCGGCCTTGGTGTTGTCGCCGTAGCCGAGGCCGTCGGCAATGCCCGCGCCGATCGCCAAGACGTTCTTCAGCGCGCCCGCCATCTCGCAGCCGACGACGTCGGGATTCGTGTACACGCGCAGTGTCGGCGCGAAGAAGAGTTGTTGCATCTCCTCGGCTATACCCGCGTCGGCCATCGCCACGACCGACGCGGTCGGTTGGCCCGCCGCGACCTCACGAGCGAGGTTCGGTCCGGTGAGGACACCGACACACTCGATCTCGTGCCCCTTGAGCACCTCGCACGCGACCTCGGTCATGCGCGCGAGCGTGCCCTGTTCGATTCCCTTCGCCAGGCTCACGACCGGAACGCGCGGGCCGATGAACTCCCGCGCCTCACCCAGCACCGCGCGCAGTCCGTGCGACGGAACCCCGAGGACGAGCACGTCGGCACCTGCGCATGCTTCTTCGAGCGAGTGCGTGGCGTGCAAACGGTCCGGGAGCGTGACTCCCGGGAGATAGACGGGGCTCTCGTGCCCGTCCCGTATCTGCGCGGCCAGCTCGGGCCGGCGCGCCCAGATCGTCGTTGCGACGTTGCCGGCCGCGATCGCGGCGACAGCCGTTCCCCACGATCCCGCGCCGAGCACTGCGATGCGCGTCATGCCGACCTCCGATGTGCGTGCACGGTCTCGGGACCGAGCGCCCACCACGCGTCGGCACCCGGTGCGGGATGTTCCGGATAGATCTCACGCGCCCGGGCCACGCACGCGCTGATCGCATCCATGATGCGCAGTGTTGCATCGCGCGGGCGCTCGTCGGCGCCGATGTGGACGGCGTCACCGATGACAGCCACCTCGGCGATCCGGAACGCGAAGTGCGGCCGACGACCCTTGGTGAGCAACCGGTGGGTTCCCCAGACCCCGATCGGGACGACCGGTATGCCGGACGCCGCGGCGAGACGCGCGGTCCCCGACTTGCCCCGCATGGGTTCGAGATCCTCGGAGATCGTTCCCTCGGGAAACACCGCGACGCACTCACCCTCTTCCAGCGCGGCGAGAGCCGCGGACAGCGCGCGGGCGGAGTCGGTGGTGCCGCGGTACACGGGAATCTGGTGCGCGGCCCGGAGCAACGCGCCCAGCGCGGGGTTCTTGAACAACTCCGCCTTGGCGAGGAACCGGATGCGCCGCCGGCGCCGGTCGGCGACCCACGCCAAGGTCAACGGATCGAGGTAGGAGACGTGATTGCTCGCGAGGATCGCCGGGCCGTGCTCGGGAATGTGCGCCTCCCCCTCGATCGTCCAGCGCAACCCGTACCGCAACCAGGGGTAGAACACCGCCTTCGCGGCGGGATACACCGCGTCCACGGTCGGTAGCATATGCAGCGAATGCCGAGTCGATCCCGAGACGACGTGGGGATCGTCGTCCCGCTCCGGTCGTTCACCTTGGGCAAGGCGCGGCTCGCCTCCGTGCTTTCCGAGACCGAGCGCGAAGCGCTGGCTCGATCAATGGCCGAATGCGTGGTCGACGCCGCGGACGGGCTCCGAGTCGTGATCGTCACGAGCGCCGACGAGGTCGAGCGCTGGGCCCGCGACCGCAGCCTCGACGTGATCGCCGACCCGGGATCCCTCGACGCCGCGGCCGCCGCCGGACGCGAATGGGCGGTCGCCTGCGGCCTCGCCCGCTACGCCGTGGTGCACGCTGATCTCCCGCTCGCGAAATCGCTCGACGTGGTCGTTGCCGACGGCGGCGACCCGGTCGCGGTCATCGTCCCTGACCATCGCGACGACGGCACCCCGGTGCTGTCGCTGCCCACCGCGTCTCTGTTCACGTTCTGCTACGGACCCGACTCCGCGGCCCGGCATGCCGACCAGGCCCGGAAACGCTCGTTGACTGTTCGCATCGTGCACGACGCCGCGTTGGGATTCGACGTCGATCTGGCGACCGATCTCGCCACTCTCGAGCGACATCGTCTCGAGCAGGATCGTCTCGACGACCCGCGCCCGGCCGCAGCTTCATGACGGTCACCGTCGATCTTCCGGTTCCCGCACGGGCCCTCGCGGTCGGCGCCCACGCCGACGACATCGAGTTCGGCGCGGGGGCGACGCTCGCCCATTGGGCGGCGGCCGGTACGCATGTGACGATGTGCATCTGCACCGACGGATCGAAGGGCACCTGGGACGGCGATGCCGATCTCGGCGCGTTGATCATGAAGCGCGAGGAGGAGCAGCGCGCCGCCGCCGCGATCCTCGGGGCCACCGACGTCGTCTTCCTCCGCTACGTCGACGGCGAGCTCGACAGCGGGTTACCCGCAACCGCGGCGGTGTGTCGCGTGATCCGCGAAGCCCGACCCGACGTCGTGCTCGGACACGATCCGTGGCAGCCCTACCGGATCCATCCCGACCACTATCACGCGGGCATCCTCGTGACGTCGGGCATCGTTGCGTCTCGCGATCCGCATTTCTTCCCCGAGCAGGGACTCGCGCCGCACCGGCCGTCGACACTCCTGTGCTTCGAAGCCGGCAGGGTCGATCATGTCGAGAACGTCGACGGCTACGTCGACCACAAGATCGACGCGCTCTTGGCGCACCGGAGCCAGTGGCGGTCGACGATGGCGATCGACGATCATCCCGACGATCAGCGCGCCGCGTTCGCCGAAAAGCTGCAATATCGCGCCCGGGCCGAGGGACTTCGTGCCGGCCTGCGTTCGGCCGAAGCATTCGCCCGGCTCGCCGACCTATGACACGGAACGCGAAGAAGGACCCGGTTGCCCGGGCCCTTCTTCGAGAGTGCGAGTAGCGAAGTTATTTCTTCTTCGCTGTGCGCTTGCGCGTCGTGCGACGCACCGCACGCTTAGCCGGAGCCTTCTTCGCGGCGCGCTTCTTGGTCGCCTTCCGCTTGGCCGGGGCCTTCTTCTTCGCTGCCTTGCGCTTGGCGGGAGCCTTTTTGGCTGCCTTGCGCTTGACGGTCTTCTTCGCCGCCTTACGCTTGGCCGGGGCCTTCTTCTTGGCCGCTGCCTTGCGCTTGGCGGGAGCCTTTTTGGCTGCCTTGCGCTTGACGGTCTTC
>JBEPUZ010000234.1:0-7098 GCA_041691275.1 Actinomycetota bacterium
GAGAACTTGAAGCCCTTGCGCCAGTCGAACTTCTCGACGGCGTGCATCAGGCCGAGGTTGCCCTCTTGGATCAGGTCGAGCAACGGCAGCCCGGACGCCTGGTACTTCTTCGCGATCGACACGACGAGACGCAGGTTCGACTGGACGAACGTCTGCTGGGCGTCGTCACCCTGACGGGCGCCGCGGCGCAGCTCGCGCTTCTTCGCCGGCGTGAGGCCCTTGGCCGAGTTCAACTGCTCGCGAGAAGCGTTGCCCTTTTCGATCGCCTGGGCGAGGCGAACCTCATCGTCCTTGGTGAGCAAGGGATACTGCCCGATATCGGTGAGATAGAGCCGAACCAGGTCTTCTTCGTCCCGCTCAATTCGCTCCTTCGCCACCGATCAATCCTTCGTTCGGACAGCCGTCACCAGATGTTCTCGGACCGTCACCCAGTAGCCCCGCCAGCTCGGTGTGCTCCCCCGTGCTCTGTACGATAACCACCCCGTCAAGCCGTCAAGACCCCGGCAGGAGCGAGCAACCATGGCCGATTCGGTTATTGACGGAGGTGGTAATAGCAACCTCGAAATCGCGCTCTTGACCGCCGGTTTCGTCGCCCGAACCGGGTCCGAAGAAACCTTGTTGGCCGCCCTTTCGCGCTATGTCGTCATGACGCGACAAGTGCCCGAGTGTCGGAACGTCGATCTGGTCGCTTCGGTGACGCAGCCGGGCCGGATCCTCGTAATCGAGAAATGGGCGTCGGCCGAAGCGGTGCAGGCACACCTCGACTCGCCGCTGATGACCGACATGGCCAAGGCGGTACTCAGCGCGCTTGCATCGAAACCGGAGATAGATCTCTACGACCCGATCTCTGCTTACGATTTGGAGTAGTGAGCGCTAGCCCTGGCGGAGCAGGTCGACGGGGACCTTCGAAGGCCGGCGGTCGGCGGCGCCGGTCTCCTTGGCGATCTCCCGCACACCGTCCCAAGTGACCCGCTCGGCGTGCCAGCACCGTTCGAACGCAGCGTCGGCGACGTCGGTGAAGCCGTGCTGGAGCCTGAAGTCGTAGAGCTGGCGCGGACGGCGTATGTCGACACCCAGCCGCTGCGCCCGTCCGACCGCGTACGCGTCCCACGCGGCGCGCTCGCCCCGGGCGAGCTCGGCGTCGGGCGGCGCGGCCGCGAAGTCCTCCGACAACCGGTCGTGGGCCCGCAGGGCCATCACCGTGAGGTCGAGGCGGGCCTGGTCCGCGGAGAAGTGGCACGGCCGCTTGTTGTCCTCGAAGTTGGCCCCCGAGATCCAGAGCACGACCCGGCCGTCGACGACGTCCGACATGTGCCCGGTGAGCGGGGCGAAGAGCTCCTCGTCGACGACGAGGTCCACGTCGACCGACGGCGGGATCTCGGCCAGCGCCACCGCCTCTTCCAGCAGCGCGCGGATCTCGGCGGCGTCGTACGGGACAAGAGTGAACGGGTCGGGCGTTACCGTGATGCCGCTCACGAGACTGCGGTCACGGAGTTGGGACTCACGAACCCTGCGCGGACTCGTCGAGCGCGGCGGTGGCGGCCGCGGCCATCTGGCGCACCTGCTCGGTCGACTCGCGCGCGAGCGCGGCAAGGGAGTCGTTCTCGTCCTCGCTGAACCCGGCGAGCCGGCGGAAGTCTCGGGCGAGCTGGATGGGGTTGTCGTCGTCCTCGCCCCGGAAGCCCCCGAGGTTGAAGATCGCGTCGACGGTGCGTTGGAACTCGAGCGCCCGCTCGCGCCGGTCCGGGTCGGTTGCGGTCAGCCGCCGTAACCAGTCGGAGCCCATCTTCACGTGGGTGACCTCGTCGGCGAGCATCCAGTCCTCGCAGAACTCGAGGATCGGGTCGCCCGACTCGTTGCCGAAGTCCTTCATCGAGCTGAAGACGTCGATCGCGAGCCCCTCGAGCGCACGGTTCACGCCACAGAGGCGGAAGACCGGATCCGGGTTACACGCGGCCGCGAAGAGGAACGTCGACTCGGTGTACTCGCCGATCTCGGTACCCATGTGGTCGCCGAGCTTCACCGAGATCTCGCAGTGACGCGACTCGTCCCAGCACTGGCGGGCCATGTCGAGCTTCAGCTGGAACGGCGCGGTCTCGTCGTCGAAGTCGTAGCAGGTGCGGCCCGCGCCTTCGAGCGCCTGGATCTCACCGACGAAGATGCCGTGCATCAGCGAGCGGGAGCGTTCCCCGGCCGCGGGACGGTCGACGGCCATCTTCGCCGGACCCGTGTTGCGGAGCGCGACCTTGGGTCCGCGCGGGTCGAAGATGCGGTCCTCGATCTTCGTGCGCACGAAGCGCTCGTCACGAGCCAGTTCTGATTCCGGAAGCATCTTCTTCATGCGACGCGTACCTCCTGTGACCGGATCACGACGACGTGACCGGCTGTTCTCCCAGGCTACCGGGGCCTGCGATACCGCCCGACAGCATGTACAGCTTCTCCAACTCGGCCTGGCGACGCCCGGCCCTATCGACCTTTTCGGGCGAATCGATCAGCGACTGGAGCAGCATCTCTCCGTCGCGCCAGTCGTCGAACTCGTCGTGCAACGCGAACTTGAGCGATCGGATCGTCGGCGCGTCGGTGATCGTGCTCGTTCCATTCAGGTGGTACGTGTAGACCGCGATGAACCGCGGGATCAGCACGCGGTAGACGCCGGTCAGCTTTTCGATCGTGTGCTCCGGCGCCTCGGGCTCGCGCACCGCGTCCATGAACGTCACGAACGCATCGTTCGGCGGCACCGTCAGCCGATCGGGGTTCATCTCCCGGAGCTCCGGCAGCCGCTTGTGCCACAGCTCGGCGTGCCAGGCGTGGTGATAGGTGTGCCGACCGAGCACGAGCTTCACGTCGAGCTCGGGCACGGTGGCGACCCAGCCCCCGAGCACCTCGAACAGGCGCATCTCCGTCCATTTGTAATTGCCGACCCGGCGGGCCGACTCCTCCACCGTGAACAGCCCGGGCAGCTCCCGGCGGTCCCAGGGCGCGAAGGGAGGACGCGCAGTTGATTCAGTCATCGGGGCCGATTCTCACCGCCCTTGACCGATCGGTCAAGGGATCCTCAGACGAGCCTCGCCGCCCGCCACGAACGCGATTCGGCGATGACGATGCCAGCCAGGATGACCGCGGCGCCGATGTAGCCGGCCACGCCGAGCCGCTCGCCCACCCAGTATCCGATGATCCCGGCGACGACGGGCTCGAACTCGAGGATCACCGCCGCGCGCGAGGGTTCGACGAAGCGCTGACCCCAGAGTTGGAGCGTGAACGCGATTGCGCTGCAGCACACCCCGGTGACGGCGGCAGCGACGAGCACCTGGGTGGTGATGTGACCGAGGCCGCCGATCGCGACAATCGGAATCGCAAGGACGGCGAATACCACCAGCTGGCCCGCGGTCAGCGCGACGGGATCGAAGTGCTGGGTGAAGTACGCGCCCAGCAGGATCCAGATCGCGAACATGACTGCACACCCGAGCGTGAGCGCGTCGCCCGCGTGCACGTGCAACGTGGAGCCTTCGAGGAGGAACAGACCCACGACTGCGCACAAGACGGCGACGACGACGTTGAGTGACGGTCGCCGCCGCGTGACCGCGATCTCGATGAGCGGCGTGAACACGACGAACAGGCCGGTGATGAACGCCGAGTTCGAGGTCGTCGTGCGCTTGAGTCCTTCGTTCTGCAGCCAGTAGCCCGCGAACCCGACGACGCCGAACGCGAGCACCGCGAGAACGAAATGCTTGCGGCGCAGGCCCTCACGCGCGGTCGACGGACCTTGCCAGCCCGTCCGGATCGCGAGCGGCAGCAGCACCGCCGCGCCCATCGTGAAACGCAAGAGGATGAATCCGACGGGAGTGACGTCCTTCAACGCGTCCTGGACGAGCTTGAAGGTCGCGCCGTACGCGAGCGTCGCCGCGATCAGGGCGAGCTCGGGCACGAGCGGCCGCGCGGTCTCCCACGTGAGCGGGACGGACCCGCTCACGCTCTCGGGTTCCACGCTCAACCGGGCCAGCGATTGGTGATGGGGAGCCGGCGGTCCTTGCCGAATGCCTTGGGCGAGACGCGCACACCGGGCGCGGCCTGACGGCGTTTGTACTCGTTGCGGTCGACCATGCGCGCGACCCGACGCGTGAGATCGGGGTCGTGACCCCGCCCGATCAACTCGTCGACCGAGAGGTCACCTTCGACGTAGCCCTCGACGATCGGATCGAGTACCTCGTACGGCGGCAACGAGTCGGAGTCGAGCTGGCCCGGCGCGAGCTCGGCCGAAGGCGGCTTGTCGAGCACCGTCTGCGGGATCACGTCGCGACCTCCGCGTTCGTCGCGCCGCCGTTCGTTGAGGTCGTTGCACAGCGCGTACACGAGCGTCTTGGGAACATCCTTGATCACCGCGAATCCGCCGGCCATGTCGCCGTACAACGTGGCGTAGCCGGTCGCCATCTCGCTCTTGTTGCCGGTGGTCAACACCATCCAGCCAAACTTGTTCGAGATCGTCATGAGCACGTTGCCTCGGACGCGCGCCTGCACGTTCTCCTCGGCCAGGCCGGGACCGGTTCCTTCGAACATCGGGGCGAGCATGTTCTCGAACGCGGCGTGCGCAGGCTCGATCGGCACGGTGAACGACGCGATGCCGAGATTCTCGGCGAGTTCCTCGGCGTCGGAGAGGCTGTGGTCACTGGAGTACCGCGACGGCATCAGGACACCCGCGACGTTGTCGGCGCCGAGCGCGTCGACCGCAATCGCCGCGACGAGCGCGGAATCGATGCCGCCCGACAGCCCGATCAACACCTTTTCGAAACCGTTCTTGCGCACGTAGTCGCGGGTACCGAGCACGAGCGCCTCATACACCTCGTGCACGGGCTCGAGCGTCGGTTCGACGCGCGGCTCGACGCGCACGTCGAGCGGTCGCCCCTCCGAGACTGCGATCTCCGGGAGCGGGAGCATCTCGACCCGGCCGCGCGGATCGAGACGGCGCTGATGGAAGGCGGGCCGCACATCGACGTCGACGACGAGCAGATCGTCGACGAACTGCTTCGCGCGCGCGACGAGGACGCCCTGCTCGTCGAACACGAGCGACGCCCCGTCGAAGACGAGCTCGTCCTGACCGCCGACCAGGTTGGCGTACACGATCGGCACCGACGCATCGGCGGCACGGGTCGCGAGCATCGTCTCCCGCTCGACGAGCCGCTGCGCGTAGTACGGCGACGCGTTGAGGTTCACGATGAGCTCGGCGCCACCCGCCGCCTCCGCGAGGATCGGTCCGGTCGGGCTCCACGCGTCCTCGCAGATCGAGATGCCGACCTTCACCCCGCCGACGACGAAAAGCGGCAACGGTTCCTGCGGGGCGACGAAATAACGCTGCTCGTCGAACACCGCGTAGTTCGGGAGCAAGCGCTTGCGGTAGACGCCGTACACCCGCCCGTGTGCGCACACGGCGGCGGCGTTGTGGAGATCGCGATCCAGCTCCGGAAACCCGATCACCGCGACGGCGCGCCCGGTGCGCGACGCGATCTTGTCGAGCGTCTCCGCGGCTCGCGCGACGAACGCGGAACGCAACAGCAGATCTTCGGGCGGGTACCCGGTGACCGTCAGCTCGGGGAACACGACGAGGTCGCAACCCGCAGCTTCGGCGCGGTCGTAGGCGTGGAGGATGAGCGCGGCGTTGCCTTCGAGATCACCGACGACGAGGTTCAGCTGGGCGGCGGCAACCCGCAAGCGCGGCATGGCCCCAGGATACGAGGGACCGCGCGACACTCCTCTTCCGATGACCGCATGGCAGGGGGACGACTACCAGCGCCGTTTCGACGAACTGGCGGCGACCGGCGCCGACGTCCACGGCGAGGCGAACTTCGTGCGGCGCCGATCACCGCGCTCGGTGCTCGACGCCGGCTGCGGGACCGGGCGGGTCGCGCTCGAGCTCGCCCGCCGCCCTCCCGGGCACCCCCACGACGGCGGGGCGATCGAAGTCGTCGGTGTCGACATGGACCCCTCGATGCTCGCCACCGCCCGGACCCTCGATCCCGGGACCGGGACCGCGGACGGGCTGCTGGTGGAGTGGCACGAGCACGACCTCACGACCCTCGATCTCGGCCGCACCTTCGACGTCGTCGTGCTCGCCGGCAATGTGCCGCTGTTCACCGCGCCCGGTACCCAACGCGCGCTGGTCGGGCATTGCGCTCGCCACGTGCGCGCCGACGGGCTCCTGATCGCCGGGTTCCAGCTCGGCCGTGGATACGAGATCGATGTGTACGACAGCGACTGCCTCGCCGCGGGCCTCCGACTGCAGGAGCGGTTCTCGACGTGGGCCGAGGAGCCGTTCCGGAACGGCGACGGTTACGCAGTCTCCGTCCACCACTTCGCCCCGCCTGATCGGGATGTATCTTGAGGCGTTCAACGACGACGATCCGCGTTCGGAGGCTCTCGTGGGTGACGAGCCCTATGCCGCACTACTCCCGTGGATGGTGTTCGCAGTGGTCGATCGAGCCCACGGCGGTGGCCCGTTCTGGGCCGCGATCGGCGCGCTGATCACCGCGCTCACGCTGCTCGCGACCAGCTCGCGCGGCGAAGCCCGGCGGCGCAACGTCATCGTCGTCGGCGCCATCGGATGGTTCAGCGCGTTGGCGATCGCCGGCGCGGTGCACGGTTCCGACACCGGGTTCCTCGCGCGTGACGGACGGGCGCTGTCGGCCGCGGGCTTCGCGTTCATCGCCTTCGGTTCTCTCGCCTTCTCTCCTGCGATCGAGCACTACACGCGCCCGCACGTCCGTTCGAGTCTCTGGAACGACCGCGCGTTCCACCGCGTCAACGTGCTCATCACGTTGATCTGGGCCGCGACCTTCACCCTCATCGCGATCGGGAATCTCGTCGGGTCCGCAATCGGTACCCCCGAGGCCTTCACCATCTTCAACTGGGTGCTGCCGATCGCACTCGGTGCGATCGCCGCGCACCGCACCCGCATCTGCTGGGAAGACTTCAACGACGACGAGGTGTTCGAACCCGATCCGATGCGCGACCTCGCGCTCGACTGGGAGACACCCTCGCATTCGATCGATTTCTGAGTTCGCGACTTCTGAGTTCGCGACTTCTGAGTTCGCGACTTCTGAGTTCGCG
>JBEPUZ010000235.1:0-7081 GCA_041691275.1 Actinomycetota bacterium
CCTCCAATTCAGTGGGCTTCCAGCCGATCAAGATGGGCGCCCACCGCGGGTTGAAACCGGTACTCGAGTGCTTAGCTCGTGCATTCCGGTCATTCAGGTCACGCGGCGTGCAAAGTCCTGTCAGATACCACTTTCCGTGGTCGAGGTTACGGGTGCGGACCGGAGGTCCGCCGGTCTACCGCACCGGAGGTCATACGACGGAGCGTGCCCAGGTGGACGCAGGTGCGCCAAAGTGTGGTCGAGAACGCGCGAGAATACGGGGATCCCGCCAGGGAGGCCGACGAGCGGCATGGAAACGGACCGAAAACTCCGTGTTACATCCGCCACTTTGCCTTGCTGACGGGTGGTTGTCGGACTACGTTGGGTGCAGAACTTCTCAGGTTGGGTGGAGCCGACGATCTGGGCCGGAGTCGACAGAAATTCCTTCTGTCGGTGGTCGTCGAAAGGGGACGTGCGCGCATGGATGCTGCTGGTTCGGCATGGATGAATCCTGACCCGAACGCGGCGGAGCGCGAGGAAGAGGCCGCCCGCTCCATTTCACACAAGCCCCAAATCGGGCAAAGTTTACGCCAGCAACGCGCCGCGGCGCGCGGCTCACGTGGGGCCAAGATTGCGGTGATCAGCACCGACGCGGCCGCGATCGTCGCGTCGATGAGCGTCGCTGCGTGGTTGCGCCAGACCTCGGTGAGCACCCCCGAAGCCTTGGGCCCGATGGTCCTCACCGGCGCGCTCGCCGTCCCGATCTGGTTGTGCGTGTTCGCGCGCTACAAGCTCTACACCGCGGCCGCCGTGACCAGCGTGACCGCCGAGATCCGTCGCCTCCTGCACGCGGTCGCCGCCGCCGTGGCGTGCACCGCGATCCTGAGTCTCTTCCTCGGTACCGAGACGTCGCGGGTCTGGCTCCTGCTGACCTTCGCTACCGCGCTCCCCACCCTCATCGTCGAGCGAGCGATCGTGCGCCGGGCGTTCCGCCGGGCCCGCACCCGTGGTCAGCTGCAACGCAAGGTCCTCATCATCGGCACCAACGCCGAGGCGCTCGGCATCGTGCAGATGCTCAGCTCGAACACCGGTCTCGGCTACCAGGTCCTCGGGCTTCTCGAGTGCGGTGACCAGACCCCCGGCATCTCGCCCGTCCGGGTGCTCGGCAGCTGGCGCGACGCCCCCGAGATCGTCCAGGCCCTGGGCGCCACCGGAGTAATCATCGCCACAAGCGCCATCGACACGCCGGTCGCGAACCGCCTGGCCCGGGAGCTCATCGAGATCGGCTGCCATGTCGAGCTCACCTCCGGCCTGGTCGACATCTCAGCCGACCGCCTGCTCGCCCGCCCGCTCGGTCGCCGGGCCGTCATGTACATCGAGCCGGTGCGCCGGCTCGGATGGCGTGCCGTGGCCAAACGTGCGTTCGACATCATCATCACCGCGGGCCTACTCGTGGTGGGCGCCCCGATCCTCCTGGTCGCCGCGCTGCTCATCAAGCTCGACTCGAAGGGCCCGATCTTCTTCTCCCAGGTGCGTGTGGGCAAGGACGGCAAGCTCTTCCGGGTGCGCAAGCTACGCACGATGGTCGCCGACGCCGAGCAGCAACTCGAGCTCTTGCGGGACCGCAGCGAGATCGACGGTCCCTTGTTCAAGATGCGTGACGACCCCCGCATCACGCGCGTCGGCAACGTGCTCCGCAAGGCCTCGATCGACGAGCTTCCACAACTGTGGAACGTGCTCGTCGGCGAGATGAGCATCGTCGGCCCCCGGCCCGCGCTGCCGAGCGAGGCGCTCGAGTGGACCGACGACCTCCGGAGCCGCCTGCGGGTCAAGCCCGGAATCACCGGCATGTGGCAGGTCAACGGGCGCAGCACCGCGTCGTTCGACGACTACGTCCGTCACGACCTCTACTACGTCGATAACTGGTCGTTGCTGACCGACCTCGCGATCCTCGCGAAGACGGTGCCGGTCGTGCTCTTCCGCAAGGGCGCGTTCTAACCAACCGAGCGGGCGCTACGCCGACGGGCGGGCCGCGACGATCGCGTCCCGCAGTTGCGCACCCCGCGTCGCCCAGTCGAAGACCCGTTCGCAGCGCGCGTACGCGTCGTCCTGCAGCCGGTTCAGCCCGGCGACGTCATCGAGCAACTGCAGCGCCCCGGCGACCAGCGCCTCGGTGTCGGCATACTCGGCGATGCCCTTCCCGTTCTCGAGCGGCAGCCCGGTCACGGAGCCCGTCTCCACGAGCATCGGAACGCGCTGGAAGACGTAGTCGAGCGTCTTCAACTTGAACCCGCCGCCGTGTGGTTCCGACACCAGCGCGAGCCGGGCGTCGGCGAACGCGTCGGCCAACGAGTCGAGCCGACCGAGCATGGTCGTCGCGCGCGTGCATGCGCGTATCTCCGACTCGAATTCGGGGGGCGCCTCGCCGGCGATGAGAATCTCGGCACCCGCGGCGGCGAAGCGCGGGTCGGCGACGCGCAACAGCGCCAGCAGGTCGAACTGCTTCACCCGCCAGAGCATGCTCCCCGCGATCACGGCGCGCCGCGGTACCGCATCGGTGATCTCCCGTTGTGGGAGCCGGACGCCGTCGTACCCGGGTGAAAGCACGAGCGGATCACGCGCGCTCCCCCGCGACCGGAACGCGGCCGCATCGGCTTCGGTGATCGTGGTCACTATCCCGGAGCCGCGCAGGATGCGATCTTCCAACGCCGCGACCTTGCGGGCATCGAGCTCGAGTACGAGTCGCGCCGCCGGATTCTTCGACGTGCCCGACGCGACACGGCGCCGGACCGTGCGCTCGTCGTTGTGACTCGCGTGTACGACGACTGCCGACGCGTCACGGCGGTCGTCGAGCAGGTCCATCGCCCACCCCGACTGCACGTGGTCGACCACGATCGCGTCCCACGACTGGGTGAGCTCTTCGGCAAGTACGCGCCGGAACTCGGGCGACCCCGCGGTGTACGCCATCGCGGGCAACCGGGAGACGAGGCTGGCGAGCCGATGGCGGTTCGCGGTTCCGGCCGGGCGCCAGACGATCTGATGCGAACCTTCCCCGTCGACCGGCGCGTCCGGCGCGCGCGACCCGAGGTGCACGACGGTGATGTCGACGCCGGCCGCCGCGACCGCCTTGATGAACGCGAGGCTGTAAGTGATCTGGCCGTCGGGCGCGCGCGTGGGATCGACGCTCAGGACCCACAGGACACGCATCGCGTCCTGTCTAGCTGCCCTCGGGGGCGAACAGGAGGACACCGTCGCTGAGCTTGGTGCCGCCGTCGTACGGCGCTGCCTCTTCGTCGGTGAACCGTTCGCCGGTGGCCAGGCTCGAGAAGTCGCGCAGCGACGTCCCCGTCGACGCGGAATCGATGTTGCGCGCGCCCCGACCGGCCAGCACGTCGGCGCGGCCGACGGTGCGGAAGTCGATGCTGAAACGGGCCAGGCCCGAGGTGTTGGGAACGGTGGCGTGCAGTTGCGCGCCCGAGAACCCGAGCATCCCCGCGCGCTCGGGGATGTAGCGCGACTCGTCTTCGAGATCGAGCGGCTCTTCCGGCTTGGGCTGACGCCGCGTATCCGACGCGATGTGCTTTGCTGCGTCCTTGCGCCCGACTGCGTTCCACTCGTAGTAGTCGAAGTCGGCGGAGCCGTTGCGCACCGAACGGTCGAAGTACTGGTGGAAGAACGACATGCTCGCTTCGCTGACGAGGTCGTGCAGCGGGAGCCACCAGTTGATCTGGGAGTGGGGCGCCGCGTACCACGTGTCGCGGTGCGGGTGATGGGCGTAGCCGACACCCGAAGTGAGGTAGCCGTCGCTCGTCACGCCGCGCAGGCGGGGCACGTCGAGGTACGTGTTGTCGGGGTCGCAGCCGAGCTCGGCGCAGACACCTTCCATGATCCCGCGGGTGCGGGCGTGGTGGATGAACAGCGGCTTCACCGGCGCGAATCGCTTCACCCACTCCTCGACTTCCATGTGGAACTGCGCTTCGCGCGGCGCGTACGGCGCGAACGCGTCGGTGATGAGCTCCATCGCGAAGTCGGCGAGCGCCGCGCTCGACGGAGTGGCGCGATAGACGAAGACATCGCCGCCGTACAGCCGGTCGAGACGGTCCTGGTCGGCCAGCTTGCTCTCGAGATAGACCGCGGTCATCTGCTCACCTCTTCGACTCGAATTCCATACTCGTCACACGACCACGACGTCGGCGTCGATGCCGTCGGCGGTCAACATGCCCGCGATCTCGTCGCGGTACATCGGGTTCAACACGAACACGACCTCGGGCCGGCGTGCACCGAGGGAGGCCGGTGCGTCGATGGCCACCCCCGATCCCGGCATGAACGATCCGAGTTTGCGGGGATTGATGTCGACCACGGCGTCGATCCGCCGGTCGAGCAACGCCATGAAGGTTACGGCCTTGGCGCCCGCGCCCCAGAGCGCGGTTTGGCGGTCCCGGGACTGCGCGGCGTCGATCCGGGCCCGTGCTTCGTCGAGCGCGTGGTCGAGCGTCGAGGCCGCGGTTCGGGCCTGGTCGGCGAACTCGGCGACCTCGGCCGCGGAGACCGCGACCGGCGGCGCGTCGGACGCGCGGGCCTCGATCGACAGGTACTGACCGCCGAAACGGTGGTCGACGCGGTCGACGACGTAACCGGCGCGTGCGAGCAGGCCTGCGAGTGCGGGCGCGGAGAAGTACGACACGTGCGGATACACGAGATCGAAGCTCGCGTCGCCGCCAAAGACAGCCTCGCCGGCCGGAACCTCGAGGTAGAGCGTCGCATCACCCTCGGCCACCGCCGGTCGCAGCTTTTGCAGGAACTCGAGCGGTTCGGGAATGTGTTCGAGCACGTGGCGGGCGCAGTAGAGATCGCCGCGCACCGTCGCGGTCGCGGGATCGAAGAGGTCGGTGACAATCTGCACCGACTCCGGCAGATCGAGATCGGAGCGGAAGCTCGGGTCGAAGCCGTAGCCGCGATTCTCGCCACCGGCGCACAGCGCAGCGAGGAAACTCCCCTGCCCGCAGCCGACCTCGATGACCGTGCGCCCATGCAGGCCGTGACGTTCAGTGAGGTCCGCGGCCAATGTACCGAGGTATTCGCGAAAGCTCGGCGAGAAGTCGAGCGCGTTTTCGTAGGCGGCGTCGTAGGTCAGCACGTCGGGATCGAACGCCTGGTTGCAGACGTAGCTGCACGTCGCGCACAGCACGAGACGCAAGGGCGCGGTCGCCGCTGCGATCGCGTCGGCGGAACTTCGGTGGAGCTCCGAACAGTTGACGGGAACCTGCGCGAACTCGAGGAGCACTTCGCCGGTGACCGCGCCACAGATCCGGCACGCGGCGATGGGCGTCGACGAGACATCGCGGGTCGACGACACCGAGCTCACGTCACACCCCGACGAGGTTGGCTTCGACGCCGATGCGGTCGAGCTCGCTCTGGATCTCGGCGAGGTAGATCGGGTTCATGGCGACGACGAGGTCGGGGTCGTACTCGGCGAGGAAGTCGGGGCCGACGACCTCTTGGCCGGTACCGGCCATGAACATGCCCTGCTTGAACGGGTTGATGTCGACCGCGTAGCCGATCTCGTCCTGCAGGCCGAGGGTCGTGAGGTACGAGACGCCCTTCGAGCCTGCGCCCCAGATCACCGCGCGCTTGCCGTCCGCGGCCGAGGAACGGAGGTCGCCGCGCAGCTTCTCGATCACGATGGGGTACTGCTTCTCGAAATGGTCGACCGCGGCTTCGAGTCGGGCCATGTCGTCCTCGCCGGGAAGGGTGGCGTTCGTGTCCGTTCCGGGAACGCAGTCGAGCAGGAGGTACTGGTCGTCGAACTCGGTCGCGAGATCGGTGACGTCGAAGCCGCTGCGGCGGAACAGGCGCGCCATCGAGCCGAGGCTGAAGTAGCTGCAGTGCTCGTAGTAGATGTCCCAGAACGCAACCTCTTCGAGGACCCGCGCAACGTCGGGGAGCTCGAAGAGCACAACAGTGCCGGGATTCTGGATCGTGCGTTTCATGATCCCGACGAAGTCGGCGACGGGCGAGATGTGCTCGAGCGTGTGCCGGCAGACGATCGCGTCGGCGTGCAGATCGGAATACTTCTCGCCGTAGAAGTCGGCGATCCATTGGATGCGCTCACCGATGGGGTCGTCCATGCGGTCGGCGCGGAAGCTGGGATCGACACCGATCCCGGAACCCGCGCCCGCCCTCACCATCTCGACGAGAAACTCGCCCTTGCCACACCCGATCTCCAGTACCGACTTGCCCTGCAGGTGGTGGCGCTCGACCCACTGCGTCGCGAGCTCCTGCGCGAAGTCACGGAACCGCTGGGAGAAACCCTGCGTCTCCTCGTAACGCGCCGAGTACTCCGACTGCCCGATGTCGAACGCGGTATTGAAGATGAATCCGCACGATCGGCAGAACGCCAGCACGAGATCGCCGCGCGGGAACGCGCGCGCGTCGTCGGCGTCGGCGAGCAAGAGGCAGCTGTTGACCGGGATGCTGAGCTTCTCGTGGAAGATGCGCAGATCCGCGCTCGTGCATGCGGGGCAGGATTTCAGTGTCATCGTGTGGGTCCTGTCACGATCATGGGCTCGGGCACCGGGACGATGAACTGGCCGCCGAGCGCGATGTATTCGTGTTGCTGCGCCATGATCTCGTCTTTGAAGTTCCAGGCGAGCAGCAACACGTAGTCGGGCCGGCGCTCGACGAGAGCGGACACGTCGAGGATCGGCTGATGCGTACCGGGCATCAGGAGGCCCTGCTTGTGCACGTTGCGGTCGACGACGAAGTCGACGAGGTCGGTGTCGAGACCGACCGTGTTCACCAGCGTCGAGCCCTTGGCGGCCGCGCCGTACGCGGCGATCGTCTTGCCGTCGCGCCGCAGGCCTTCGAGCAGGTCGTGCAGTGCGGTACGCACGTGTTGCACGCGCTTGGCGAAGCCCTGGTAGTACGCGAGCGACGTGAGCCCCGACGCTTCCTCGGACTCGAGGAACGCGGTCGCGGCGGCACTGCGGTGCGTGCCTTTGCTCAGGTGCCAGCGCAACGTGCCGCCGTGCAGGCGGGGGAAGTTCTCGACGTGGTTCAGCGTTAGGCCGTGGCGCTGCGCGAGCCGGTCGCCCGCGGTGCC
>JBEPUZ010000236.1:0-7014 GCA_041691275.1 Actinomycetota bacterium
GGCGAAGCACCGCACCTGCGATTCCTGCGAGTAGAGCTGGAAGAAGGTGTTGAACACGACGAACACGAGCGCGAACTCGCCGACGACGGGAACGTCGGCCATGTCGCCGACGACGACCGGGATCGACTCGCCGCCCGGTTTTGCGCGCAGCTGCTCGACCATCTTCGGCGACGCTTCGATGCCGTGCACCTCGACGCCATTCGCTGCGAGCGGAAGTGCGATCCGGCCAGTACCGACGCCGAGCTCGAGCGCCCGCCCGCCGGCCGCCAGCTCGGTGAGCAACGCGACCTCGGCTGGAGTGTCGACGGGCTTGTTGTACCAGTCGTCGTAGACATCGGCGACCCGCTCGCCGTAGGTTTCCGGACCGAACTCCTCCATCTCCCAATCGTAGGGATGTCTCCATGCACGTCGACGCCGCGCTGACCACGACCAATCTGCACGCTGTTCCCGAAGCCGCGCGCGATATCGAGGCGGCCGGCTTCGACGGCATCTTCTCGTTCGAGGGCCCGCACGACGCGATGTTTCCGTTGCTCCTCGCGGCCGAGCACACCGAGCGTGTGCAACTCACAACGGCGGTCGTGATCGCGTTCGCGCGCAACCCGATGACGCTCGCCCAGAGCGCGTACGACCTGCAGCTCGCGTCGCGTGGTCGCTTCAATCTCGGCCTCGGAACGCAGATCAAGCCCCACATCGAGAAGCGGTTCTCGATGGAATGGTCGAAGCCCGCGGCGCGTATGCGAGAGATGGTGCTGGCCATTCGCGCGATCTGGGCGAGCTGGCACGAAGGCGCCAAGCTCGACTTCCGTGGCGATTTCTACACGCACACGTTGATGACGCCGTTCTTCAATCCGGGGCCGAGTCCGTACGGAGTTCCGCGCATCGTGCTCGGAGGTGTCGGACCGCTCATGACCGAGGTCGCGGGCGAAGTCGCCGACGGATTCATGGTCCACCCGTTTTCCACGGAGAAGTTCATGCGGGAGACAACGCGGCCGGCGCTCGAGCGCGGGCTCGCGACGAGCGGACGAGACCGGTCTGAGCTCGAGATCGCATTCCCGTCGATGGTGATCGTGGCCGAGACCGACGAGGAGCTGCAGAAGGGTCGCGACGCGATGCGTCCACGACTCGCGTTCTACGGCTCGACTCCCGCGTACAGGGTCGTACTCGATGCGCACGGTTGGGGAGCCATGCAGCCGGAACTGAACCGCCTCTCCAAGACGGGCGATTGGGCCACGATGTCGGCGATGATCACCGATGAGATCGTCGATACGTTCGTCGTATCGGGCACACCGGAACAGATCGCTCCCCGTCTGAACGAGCGCTACGGCGACATCGTCCAGCGCGTCTCGTTCGACACTCCGGACAAGCTCGGCTCCGAACGGGTCGCCCGCGTGCTCGCCGGCTTCCGGTAGTACCGTTTCTCCATGATTCTCATCTGGGAACTTCGGGCGCGCGCCAAAGCACTGTCGACCGGCGAGTTCTTCTGCTCCCATTGCGGCACCGATCGCTCGTACGTGTTGCAGCAGATCCGCCGCTGGTTCACCTTGTTCTTCATTCCGCTGTTCCCCGTCGGAAAACCCCTCGGCGAACAGGTGAAGTGCTCGACGTGCGGCACCCGCTTCTCGCCGGACGTGTTGAACACCCCGACGTCGGCCAGCTTCAGTGAGAACCTGCGCGGTGCCATGCGCATCGCCGCGGTCTCGATGCTCGCCGCGGGCGACCGCGCGAACGAAGCCGCCCGCACTGCTGCGGTCGACGCCGCCCGCACGTCGGGCGCCGAGAACTACGACGACACCTGGCTCACCCACGACCTCGAGGCTCTCGATCCGTCGAACCTCAGTGAGTACCTCGCGCCGCTTGCGAACGGACTGAACACGCAGGGCAAAGAGACCTTCATCGAGCAGGTCGCACGGATCGGCGCCGCCGACGGCCCGCTCACCGCGCCCGAGAACCACGTGCTCGAATCCCTCGGATCCGCGCTCGGCATCAGCGCCGCCCACCTCCGAGGGATCATGGTCTCGACGACCACGCCGCAATTCCCGACCTCGGGAGACACTCCGCCTGAGGAATTCCGTCGTAACTGACACGTTCGGGCCCGCGGTCACGGCGGCGGCCGATTTCGGGGATGGCGCGGGTCATCGGGAGGAACGAAGGCTCTTCGTCCTTTGCCTTCGACCAATGACCAACCGTGGTTCGTCTTGAGCTTGTGGTCGTGCGGGCAGAGCGGGTCGAGCTCGCCGAGGATCGTGTGCTTCGTCACCACCCAGGGTTCTCGATGGTCGAGTTGCACGAACATGCTCGAACAGGCTGCGTTCGCACACTTCGGTTTGCTCCACAACAACGCGATCCGTTGCGCCATCGTCGGCCCTCGTCCGAGATGCACCACGTTGGCGACATCGACACCCTTGGTGATCACTAACTTCAAGATCGACTCGCCCAACAAGTCGCGAGCGACGCGGACCGGGACCGGTCCCAGCCCGACGATCTCGCACATCTCCTCACCGTCGACTGCGCCGCTCATGAACAGCTCGTACGGCAACTGCAACAACGCCAGGAACCGCATCTTCGGTTTCGCCTTCGACACCCCGCCGGCAACCGGTTCTTGATCGGCAAGCGCCATGAGCGCGTCGAACGCGTACGCCTCCCGCGGTTCTTGGCGTTCGGCGGTGCGGCCCGGCGTGAACATCTCGTCGATGAACGGCGCCAACGCATGCTCGAACCGAGCACCATCCTCAGGCGTCCCGCGTGCGGAGAGCCTCCACGCCCCTTCCGCGTCCGTTCCGGTCCTCATATAGCGGTTCCTACGGATCCGGTCATGCGTCGCGCCCGGATCGGGATCGGCTGCGACACGCGTTCGCAGGCACTCGGCGCGCAGCTCACTCACATTCGTCGCCCCGGCCAGCTCGATCAGTCGGTTCGAAGCCGAAGGATTTGCGGCGGCGGCCGGCACGATCGCGTCGACCTGTTCGTTGGACAACCCACCCGCTCGCAACACTCGCGCAACGTCTGCCAGGTCGGGAAGCTCTTTGGAGCTTGCCAACGCACGCCGCGCCACGTTCGTCGACGTTCCACCCAACCGCGCCAGATGATCGGCCGGCGAGCGAGCCCCGGCACGCTTCCACGATGCGCTGTCTTCGACGCTCGCCGCGAGCAGCGTCTTCGTGTTCGACGCGAGTCGCTCGACCCGATCGATGGCGATCCACAGCTCCGTTACCTCACACAACGCGATCGCATTCGGGTCGAGGGTTTCGGCAACCGACAGCAGCACGCGTTCCGACAACCGAACGCGTTCATGCACGTCGAGCGGCGCATCGATATGTTCGACGTCTTCCGTGACCGTCATGCATTCACTATGACAGCGGGGTGAGACAACTACGCCGGAGCGCGATAGACCACTTGCATATGAACATCCGGATCCATCGCGCGTCCGAATCCGACCTCGCGAAGGTCCTGCAACACGCTCGGTCGGACTCCCTCACGTACGCGCCGATCGGCGCCACGTTGGAGACCGCGAACGCACCAACGCCGGCGCCACCCGGACTCACGCGTCGGCATTGGTCAACGCAACTCCACGGCACTGACGCGTTCGAGCGCGCCGTCACTGCGCTCACGACGTGGGTCGTCCACCGTGGCGCAGGGCTCGAGCTGGCCGCCGACGGAACCATCGCAGTCGGAACCAACGTCGCGTTCAGCGCGCCCTTGCCCGTTGGCTTCATCGACGCAACGTGCCGCATCGTCGCCGTCGTCGGCGATGCGAAACGGTACGGCTTCGCCTACGGCACCCTCTCGATCCACCCCGAACAAGGAGAAGAGTCGTTCGTCGTCTCGAAGGACGGACACGGCGACGTCACGTTCGACATCGTGGGACTCTCGCGACCGAAACAACCTCTCGCTCGACTGCTTCCTAGCATCGCCGACCGGCTCCAGGATCGGGCCGTGCGTCGCTATCTCTCGGCGATGGAACATGCGATCGCCGCGGGCTGAAGCGCGCAGTCGCTCGTCGCAGCAACGAGAGGCTTGGCCCGACCACGGTTCCAACCGCTCGGCACTGCGATCGTTCATCGAGAAACGCTCTTAGACTTCGGCACGGCCCAGACTTCGGCGACTTCGGCACGGCCCAGACTTCGGCGACTTCGGCGACACCAGCGACAAAGGCGCCCGGCGCTCCGACGCCGCGCACGTTCGGTGTCAACCGCACCGATTCGTCGTCGGCCAGCCGGTCTCGTTCTCCGGAACCGCGTGTCCGGCGCGAGACGAAGTCACGGTCGTCATCGACGACATGAGCGAGCTCGGCGCGGCCAACACCCAAGCCTGGTGCGCGGCGTACCCCACCGGGCAGACCAGATTCCCCTACCCACCGATCGCCGGAACCGTCTCCACGTTTCGTCGGCTGCACGTGACGCCGGCGACCGGTGTGCATCCCGGGACTGTGTTGACCGTCACCGAAACCGGTGGTTGTCCGAAGGGTGGCCCCACCGCGGTCCTGCAACCTCCGGGCCGGCCGATGTTGGATCCGAGCCAGCCCGGAACCGTCGGAGTGGCCGACTTCGTGCCCGACGCGTCGGGGCACTGGCACGGACAGGTGCAGGTGCAGGTGAGTCCGCGCGCAGGGCCGGGCAGTTACTTGGTCGACGTCTTCTGTTTCGGACCGGGTCGTGAATACGACGCGTACTACCCGCTGGTCGGGTTCACCGTCACCGCTTCATAGAACATCGACCGGCGACGGTTCAGCCCGCGACGTTCAGCCCGCGAGGCGTTCGTCGAGGATCCGGTTGATCACCTGCGCGTTGCCCTGGCCTTTGAGCTCGCGCATGATCTGACCCATCAGGAAGCCGCGCTTCTTCTTCTGCGCGCCCTCGTCGCCCGCACGGAACTCGTCGGCGACGCCGGGGTTCGCCGCGAGCACGCCGTCGACCACGGCCGCGATCGCACCCTCGTCGCTGACCTGCGAAAGCCCGCGCTCCTCGACGATCGTGCGCGGCCACTTCTCCTCGCGCAGCGACTCGTCGAGCACGTCGCGCGCCTGCTGGCGCGAGATCGAACCCGCCGACACCAGGCCCACCAGCTCCGCGAGCATCTCGGGCGCCAAAACCGCGGGTGAAAGACCTGACTCGTTCACGTACGCCAACACCTCCTGACGCACCCAGTTGACGACATCCTTCGCCGTACCGCTCCCGGCCGAAAGCGCAGCCACCGCGCGCTCGGCGTAGTCGGCGAGTCCGGGGACGTCGACCAGGATGCGGGCGTCCTCGGCACCGATTCCCCACTGCTCGATGTAGCGCGTCCGCTGGGCGCCGGGAAGCTCGGGCATCGTGGCCCGCACCCGATCGCGCATCTCCTGCGTCGGCTCGACCGGCACGAGATCGGGTTCGGGAAAGTAGCGGTAGTCGTGCGCCTCTTCCTTCGACCGACCCGAGATCGTGCGGCCCTGCTCCTCGTCCCAGTGCCGCGTCTCCTGCACGACCTTCTCGCCGGCGGCGGTCAACGCCCACTGCCGCTCGGCCTCGTAGTCAATCGCGCGCAGCAGCGACCGCAACGAGTTCAGGTTCTTGATCTCCGCCCGCGTGCCGTACTCGGACGCGCCCGGTTCGCGCACCGACACGTTGGCGTCGATGCGCAACGATCCTTCTTCCATCTTCACATCCGAGACGCCGACCGCGAGCAGCGTTGCGCGGAGATCCTCGACGTATCGCTTCGCCTGCTCGGCGGAACGGATGTCGGGCTCGGAGACGATCTCCAGCAGCGGTACACCGGCGCGGTTGTAGTCGACCAACGAGAACTCGGCGTCGTGGATACGACCGCCGACACCCACGTGGCGAGAGTTCCCCGTGTCTTCCTCGAGGTGTGCGCGCGTGATGCCGATGCGCACTCCGTCGACGTCGAGCCAACCATCGATCGTGATCGGCTCGTCGAACTGGGAGATCTGGTAGTCCTTGGGCATGTCGGGATAGAAGTAGTTCTTACGGGAGAACACCGAGCGCTCCGGCACCCGCAGGTGCAGCGCTTCGGCGACCCGCAAGGCGTACTCCACCGCCGTCCCGTTCAACACCGGCAGTGACCCGGGCAGACCCAGGCAGACCGGGCACACGTTCGTGTTGGGCTCGTCGCCGAACTCGTTCGGGCAGCCGCAGAACATCTTGCTGGCGGTCGCGAGCTCGCAGTGCACCTCGAGCCCGATCACCGTCTCGTAGGTCGCCTTCGATAGGGCCGCCTTCGTCTGAGTCACGTTTGCCAGACTAGGCAACATGACGACAGCTCCGAGCTCGAATGACTTCGCCGTGTACCACGCCCACGTCCGCAACGACGTGACGATCGCGTACATCCGCGAGGGGGCCGGAGGCACTCCCCTCCTGCTCCTCCACGGCTATCCCGAGACCAAGCGGATCTGGTGGCGCAACATCGCCGCGCTGGCGGCCGCCGGGTTCGAGGTGATCGCCCCCGACTTCCGCGGGCACGGCGATTCGAGCCTCGCGCCCGACGACTTCTACGACATCGCGGCGTATTCGATCGATTGCTACACGCTCGTCCACGACGTGCTCGGCCACGAACACAGCGCGGTCGCGGGCGGTGACGTGGGCGGTGTCGTGCTGTTCGACCTCGGCCTCCGCTACCCCGGATTCGTCACCCGCCAGGTGTTGTTCAACACGGTGCCGCCGCCGCTGCACGAGGTGTACGAGGCCGCGGGACTTCCGCCCGACGACGTCCGCGAACGGCGCGCCCAGGCCGACTACTTCGTCCGCCAGGGCAACGACCCCGAAGCACTGCTCGCCGAGCTCGACACGCCGGAACGCCGGCGCGCCTACGTCGCGGGCATGTACGGCCACCGGCTCTGGGGCACACCGAACGCGTTCACACCCGACGACGTCGCGTTCCACACCGAGCCCTACGCCGACGCCGCGAAGCTGCGCGCGAGTTGGGGCGTGTACGAGCAGACGACGGGCAACCGCCCGATGGAGGACGTCCCTCGCCTCTTCGAACGCACGCCGGTCCCGACGCTGGTGCTGTACGGACCGGACG
>JBEPUZ010000237.1:0-6936 GCA_041691275.1 Actinomycetota bacterium
GTGAGGTGGGTCGAGCTCGATCCGCAGTGGCTCGGCACACCGTTCCTCGTGATGCGCCGCGTCGACGGCGAAGCGCCCCCCGACATCCCGCCGTACGTGTTCGGCGGTTGGGTTGCCGATGCCACGCCCGAGACGCGCGCCGCGATGCAACGGCGCACGCTCGAGGTGCTGAAGAAGTTGCACGAGATCACGCCCGAGAACGCCGACCTCGAGTTCCTCTCCCGACCGCAGCACGGCGACACCGCGCTGCGTCGCCAGGTCGGGCACGAGCGCTTCTATTACGACTGGGCGCGCGAAGGTCAGTCGTACCCGTTGATCGATCGCACCTTTGAGTGGCTCGAGTCGCACTGGCCCGTCGAGGGCGAGACGGTGCTCAACTGGGGCGACGCTCGCGTCGGCAACATCCTCTACGAAGACTTCGCGCCGATTGCGGTACTCGACTGGGAGATGGCGACGGTCGGGCCGCGCGAGGTCGACCTCGCGTGGATGATCTTCCTGCACGAGTTCTTCCACGACATGGCGGTGGGCTTCGGTCTTTCCGGCATGGACGACTTCATGCAACGCGACTCGGTGATCGCCGAGTACGAAGAGCTCACCGGGCACACCGTGCGCAATCTCGACTGGTTCGAGGTCTACGCGGCGTTGCGCTTCGCGATCGTCTCGATCCGTACGAGCAAGCGCGGGATCGCTTACGGGACGATGGAAGAGCCCGCCGACCCCGACGACCTCGTCATGTTCCGGGGCCTGTTGGAGAAGATGCTCGCGGGGACGTATTGGTCGTAGTTCGCTGGGCCTAGATCGAGAAACTCGCCTGACGGGCGACGTCGATCCAGAAGCGCATGGTGGGAACGGCGCGGCCCTCGATGTGCACGACGTCCTCGAGCTCGCCGCCGTTGCGGACGATGATCTTCTGCGACGCTTCGTTCGTCGTGTCGCACGTGACGAGCACGCGGTCGAGCCCGAGCTCGAGGCAGTGTGGGAAGACGATCGACAGGGCGGTCGTGCCGTAGCCGCGCCCGCGCATCGTCGGCCGGATCGCGTACCCGATGTGACCGCCCCGGAGCCGGAGCGCGTCGGTCAGGCGATGGCGGATCTCGACCTGGCCGATGAACGCGTCGCCCGGGCCGACGAGCCAGAACGTCGACTGTGGCACGTAGCCGTCAGGAAGATCGAGACCAACGGCTTGGCCCTCGAGCGTGCTGATGAGCTCCCCGAAGCTCTGGTGCTCGCCGAGCGGGGCGAGCACGTCGTGCCGTCCCTCGGCGTCGAGCTCTTTCCGAGCGTCGCGATAGCTCGACTCGAGACGAACGTCCGGTATGACGAGCGAAACCATGCGCGACCATTGTCGCGCCCATTCGGCCGGGTCGCGCGCAACTTCCTCCGCGTCACGTTCCGGGGAAGCATGCCTGCGTCCCGAGCTCGGCCAGTCCGCGCCGATCGCCGGCGCCATAGTCGCGGACGTTGAACTCGCTCTCGGAGAACATGATCTGGGTGCGGTCGGAGGTGTGGTCGAGACCGACGAGGTGACCGAGCTCATGCAGCATGATCGCCCGGACGACACCGCGATCGGGCGCGAGCGGGGTTGCGAGATCGTGGTCGTCGAAGACGATCTGACCGCTGACGTACAGGAGGCGGGTGGCGTCGGGCGCGTAGACCGTTGCCGATTCGGTCAGCCCGGCGACGTATCCGGCGAGGTCGGGGAACGCGTTCTCGTCGCTCCAGGCGATCAGCACCGGCGCCCAGCGGGTCGGGTCGTAGCGCGCGGGCAGGTAGGCCGGCCGCTGCTTGCTCGGCTTCTCTGTGCTCGCCCCGTCGTATACGAGCTGCAGGCCGGTCGCGACGTGCAGGCGGACGATGGCGCTCTGGATCAGCAGCGTGCCGTCGGCAGGGGCGCCCGCAGGGTTGATGACGTAGTGCACGGGCCGGCACGGATCCCACGCCACCGGTTTGGTCGGATCCCCGGGCTGATCCTGGATGGTCTCGAACTTGCCCGGTCCGGCGGGAACCGCGGCCGGGGTTCCCAGGGGATGGGCGGCTTCCGGCGTGACCGCGGGGTGGGTCGGCACGGTCGTGGCCGTCGTCCGCGCGACCACGACGGGCCCGGTCACGACCTTGGACGAATGCGAGCTCCGGAGCCTCGGAACCACGACCGCAACCGCGACCAACACGACGAAGATCCCGATCGGCAAAGCGTTGCGGCGAAACCGACCGCGGGCGCGGTGCACGAGCGGGCCGCTCTCGACGGGCACCTTGGTGTGCCGAGCGAGCGGCTTGGCCGAGGTTCCCCAACGCTTCCCGTCGAAGTAGCGCTCGCCCTCTCCCGTGGCGCTCCACGGGTCGGCATACCAACCGGGCGCGTCCGGCTTCTCAATTCGTTCTTTGTCTCGTTCTTTGTCGCCCCCCGGCATGTCGCGATTCTATGGAACCGCTCTCAGAGTCGTATTGCTCGACCCGCAGGTCGCGGGGTTTCGTGATCTCGACGAAGGCGCTTATGTAGCTGACGCCCGCTTCACGCTCGCGACCGCGTCGCCACCCTGCAGCAATGCCTGCACCACGGGGAGCTGACTGGCCAGACCCTGGAGCTCGGAGCCGGCCCGGATGCCGGTACGGATACCCATGATCTCCATCGCCCGGTGCACGCTGCGCTTATTGATCTGAAGGAGCTCGGCCGGCACACCGGCGATGCGCTCGGCGATACCGATGACTTTCGCCTCGAGCTCGTCGACGGGGAAGGCGCGGTTCGCGAGCCCCATGCGCACCGCGTCGTCGCCGGTGACGGGATCGCCGGTCAGCACGAGCTCCATCGCGTTGCGCATGCCGACGAGCCACGGCTGGTACTGGAAGTCGGGTGGACTGATGACGCGCACGACGGGATAGCTGAACGTCGCGTCGTCGGCCACGTACACGAGGTCACACGCGGCGACGAGCTCGGTGCCGCCCGCCATCGCGTACCCGTGCACCTGCGCGATCACGGGTTTGGCGAGGTCCCAGATGTGCACCCAACCTTCGGTGACGTGGCGCGACCAGCTGCCGTCGCCGCCCGCGGTGTAGTACGGGCGCTCCTCCCGACCGACCTGCTTCAGGTCGTAGCCCGAAGAGAAACACACGCCCGCGCCCCGGATGATCGACACGTGCACGGTCGTGTCGACGTCGGCGGCTTCCAGCGCGGCGAAGAGCTCGGCGCGCATGTCGTTGTTGATCGCGTTGCGCTTCTCGGGCCGGTTCAGCGTGATGCGACGCACTCCGGGTGCGGGATCGTCGGTCTCGATGAACTCGTAGCCGTCGACGGCGGTTCTCGTCATGCCGTGCTCCTTTCGGTCGACGTCCCTGCGAGCGTCGCCATGAGCTCGACGGCGTCGTCCTGATCGGCGTGGATCGTGAGGCCGGTGATACCGCACTCGGTCCACGGCACGAACCGTTGCGCGATCCGGTCGGGGGAGCCGATCAACGCGCCCTCGTCGACGTACTCGTCCGGCACCGCGTTCGTGGCTTCGTCGCGCTTGCCTGCGAGGAACAGCTCTTGGATCCGTTCCGCAGCGTCGGCGTATCCGCGGCGCACCATCGCGTCCTTGTGGAAGTTGTGGTCGCGCGCGCCCATGCCGCCGACGTACAGCGCGACCCGTGGTTTCGCCTTCGCGATCGTGCGGGCGACGTCGTCGGTGAGGTGGACGCTGGTGGAGGAGTGGATGGCGAGCGAGTCGAGCGCGCGGCCGGACCGGGCGGCGCCCTTTTCGAGCGTGGCGCGGAACTCGGCCGCGTTGGCGGGAGACAGGCCCATGGGGATCCAGCCGTCGGCGACCTCGGCCGCGAGCGCGACGTTCGCGGGACCGCCCGCCGCGAGATAGATGGGCAGATCGGGATTCGGATGCAGGATCGAGCGCAGGGGCTTGCCCAGGCCGGTCGCGTCGGCTCCCGCGTAGGGGAGCGTGATCGCGCTGCCTTCGTGGGACACGGGGGCTTCGCGTCGGAAGATCTTGCGCATGATCGCGACGTAGTCGCGCGTGCGCGCGATTGGCTTGGCCCACGGCTGGCCGTACCAACCCTCGACGATCTGCGGACCCGACAGGCCGAGGCCCGCGATCACGCGACCGCGCCCGGCGAGCGAATCGAGGGTCGCGAACGCCATCGCGGTCGCGGCAGGTGTGCGCGCCGAGATCTGCACGACACCGGTCGCGAGCTTGATGCGGCTGGTGCAAGCGGCGAGGTACGCCAGCGGGGTCAGCGCGTCGGCTCCGTATGCCTCCGCGGTCCAGACCGAGTCGTAGCCGAGCCGTTCCGCGAGCTGCACGCGTGCGACGGGGAGCTTCACGTCGGCGCCCGACCACGCATCGAGGGCAAGTCCGAGTAGCACGGGCAGGACCCTACGACACTCGTCGACCGGCGGGCACGGCCGGGACGGGCCGGGACGCGGTCAGTTGATCTGGCGTTCCCGGCCCTCCCAGTAGGGCGCGCGGATCTTGAACTTCTGCAGCTTGCCCGTCGACGTGCGGGCGAACTCCGCCTGGAACTCCACCGAGGTGGGGCACTTGAAGTGCGTGAGCCGATCGCGACAATGCGCGATCAGATCCGACTCGGTCGCCGCCGCGTCCGGCTTCAGTACGACGAGCGCCTTCACCGTCTCGCCCCACTTCGCGTCGGGGACGCCGATGACGCACGCTTCGGCGACGCTCGGATGTTGGTAGAGGCAGTCCTCGACCTCGATCGAGCTGACGTTCTCGCCGCCGGAGATGATCACGTCCTTCTTGCGGTCGCTGATGGAGAGGTAGTTGTCGTCGTCGATGTCGCCGCCGTCGCCGGTGTGGAACCAGCCGCCTTCGAGCGCGTCGGCGGTGGCCTGCGGTTGTTCCCAGTAGCCCTCGAGCACGACGTTCGAGCGGGCGAGCACCTCACCTTGGTCGCTGATGCTCAAGCGCACACCGAGCGCGGGCGCGCCGGCGCGACCGAGGCGCTGGGCGCGTTCCGCGCCGGAGAGATCGTCCCACTCGGAACGGTGCCGCGACATTGTCAACAGGGGAGCCGTCTCGGTGAGCCCGTAGATCTGGATGAACTCCCACCCGAGCTCGCTCTCCAGGCGCTCGATGAGGCGCGTAGGCGGCGGTGCGCCGGCGACGACCATGCGGACGCGGTCGCGCCCGGGGATCTCGCCCTTCCATTCCTGCGCCGCGTCGAGGATCGCCGACATCACCGCGGGCGCGCCGCACAACAGCGTCACGCCGTGCCGTTCGACGCGCCGCAGTATCTCGGCGCCGTCGATCTTGCGCAGCACGATGTGACGGCCACCCATGCCGGTGACCGAGTACGACATGCCCCAGCCGTTGCAGTGGAACATGGGCAGGGTCCACAGGTACACGTCGCGATCGTTGACGCCGGTCTGCCAACCGAACGTCGTTGCGTTCACCCACAACGTGCGGTGCGTGAGCTGCACACCCTTCGGACGCGCGGTGGTCCCGCTCGTGTAGTTGATCGTCCCCGTCGCATCCTCGTCGGCGGTCCACGGCTCGGGCGTAGTGTCGAAGCGGAGCAGCGCGTCGTCGGTCTCCTTGCCGATCACGAACCGGTGGCGCGCAGTGACGCCGGCGAGCGATTCGTCGAGCTCGGGGTCGATCATGAGCACCGTCGCGCCGGAGTGCTCGACGATGTACGAGATCTCCTCGGCGTTGAGCCGGAAGTTGATCGGCACCAGCACCCGCCCGTACCCGGACACGCCGAAGAAAGCGGTCAGCAGGCGGGCCGAGTTGTGGGAGACGATCGCGACCCGTTCGCCGTGACCCACGCCCAGCGCGTCGAAGCCGGCGGCCTGGGCGCGGGCGAGCCGGGCGACCTCCCGCCACGTCAGCTCACCCAGCGACTCCGCGGGCTGTTCCGGCTCGTCGACGACCGCGATCCGGTCGCCATAGACGAGCTCGGCCCGCTCGATGAAGTCGAGCACCGTCAGCGGTACGCGCATGTTCTTCCCCCTGGTCTGGTCGGCAGGGTACGCGTGTGGTCGACTGCGTGCCATGCCGCTGACGCCGATCCGCCTGGCCGACGATCACACGCCGCCGACGCTCCTCTTCGTGCCGCCCAGCGGGGCACCGTCGGGTGGCGACGGGCTCCCGCTGATCCTGTTCGGGCACGGGGCGCACCTGTCGAAGGACGATCCGATCATGCAGATGATCGCCAAGGGATTCGTGCGCGGCGGGGGAGCCGCGGTCGCGTTGATGGACTGTCCCGGGCACGGCGAACGGCGCGCGCCCGGAACCGGCGACGACGAGTTCGCGGCCGACGTCGCCCGCCGGATGTCGAGCGCCGACAGCCACGCGGAGCTGACCCGCGATTGGCGCGCGGTCGAGGTCGCGGCGCGGGCCGCCGACGCGCGCATCACCGGACCGACCGGCTACGCCGGATTCTCGATGGGCGCGATGTTCGGCCTGTCGATCGTCGCCGACCTCCCGTCGGTGACCGCTGCGCTCTTCGCCCTCGGCGGCCTCATGGGCGACGAGGCACGCAACGAGCTGATCCGGTCCGGCGTGCAACGCCTCGGGAGTCGTGAGGTCCTCATGCTCAACATGACCCGCGACGAGCACTTCCCGATCGACGCCGCGATCGAGGTGCTCGAGCTCATACCCGGACCGAAGCGCATGGGCGTGTGGACGGGTACCCACACCGATATCCCGCCGGAGGCGATCCAGCTCGGCGTCGACTTCTTTCGACGCACCCTCGCGTCGTAATCCTGCTCAAGTGCAAGGGCGGCTTCGAGATGAGGCTGGGCGGGATGCGACCGGAGCGCGCGGCGTCACCCGCCGCGAGGCTCAGTCGAAAAGGGCAGCTAGCGCGGGTGCTAGCAGTGCAATTACGCGATGCTCTCCGCGGAGCCCGATGAATCGGGCGGGTCGCGCCAAGTGCGACAAGGCGAATCGCGCCCCGCTCCGTCGTTGCCGCTCTTGCTCTTGAAGC
>JBEPUZ010000238.1:0-6846 GCA_041691275.1 Actinomycetota bacterium
GACCTACGCGCTCGGTGTCGCCCGCGCCGCGTGGGAAGAGGCCGGCCACACGGTCATCGGCTGCGCCCTGTCGGCCCGCGCCGCGCAAGAGCTCCAGGCCGGCTCCGAGATCCCGTCATCGACGCTGCATCTGCTCCTCGCCGCGCTGGATCGTCCCCACTCGCGCGGGCTCAGCCCTGGCACCGTCGTCGTGGTCGATGAAGCGGCGATGGTCGGCACCGTGCAACTCGCCCGTCTCTGCGAACACGCGGCCCGCGACCGAGCCAAGGTCGTCCTCGTCGGCGACCACCACCAACTTCCCGCGATCGAAGCCGGCGGCGCGTTCTCCGCGCTCGGGCAGCGGCTCGGCGCGAGTCATCTCACCGACAATCAACGGCAAACCGACCCGATCGAGCGGGAAGCGCTCACCGAACTCCGAGCCGGCGACGTCAGCCGCGCGATCGATCTGCTCGACGCCCACGGCCACGTCGAGTACTACGAGTACCAGGCAACAGCGCACCAACGGATGATCGGCGAGTGGCTCACCGCAACCCTCAACCGCGACGACGCGATCATGCTCGCGTCGCTACGGGCCGATGTCGCCGACCTCAACCGGTGGGCCCGCGACGGGCTCGTCGCGCACGGCCGTGTCGCCCCGACCGGCACGAAGATCGACGGCCGAACGTTCGCGGTCGGGGATCGGGTCATGGCGTTGCGCAACGATCGGTCGCTCGGGCTCGTCAACGGCGAACGCGGCCTGGTCACCGCCACCGACGACACACGGATCGTCATCCGATTCGACCAGCACCCAACCGACACCAGAATCCCAGACTGGTACGTCGCCAACGGCAGCCTGGACCACGCCTACGCCATGACCGTCCACAAAGCCCAAGGCCTCACCTGCGACCGCACCTACGTCCTCGGCGACGAACACCTCCACCGCGAAGCCGCCTACACCGCACTCTCACGCGGCCGACACGAAAACCGGCTCTACACAATCGTGCCCGGGAAATACGAGGCCCGCACACCCGCACCCGTCGACGTCAGCGAGATCGCGCGACGCGAGATCGAACGATCCATCGGCAAGAGCCTCGCAATCGACCAACGAGCACAACATCGCGACCACGGCGTCGAGGTCGATCGAGGAAACGACATCGGCTGGTGAACGGAGTCGGTGTCCCCAGTGTCACTGGGTGTCCGTACCCTCCAGGGTCGTGGCGATCGTGCGGCGGTGGCGCTTCTACACAACACCAGCGGGCCGCAGCCCAGTCCGCGAGTTCCTCACCGCGACCCGCATCCCGAGCGACGACCGCGACGAGATCCTCGCCGCGATGAAAGACGTCCAAGCCAACGGGCTCCCCGTCGCCCGCCATCTACGCGGCGACATCTACGAAGTCCGCGCCGACGGCCGCCAAGCCACCTACCGAGTGCTCTTCGCAACCGAGGGCCGCAACGGCCAGGTCCTCCTGGCCCTGTCGAGCTTCAACAAGAAAACCCAGCGCACCCCACCCGACGAGATCCGCCTCGCCGAACGGCGACTCAGCGACTGGCGAGCACGAGCCAAACCCCGATAACCCAAATATAGGTTAGGCTGGTGATTATGGCCCGCCATGACGACCTCGACACCCTCATCGACCAACTCGCACACGACGACCCCGATCTCCCGCTGCGCGTCGCGGCCGCGCTCGAACGGCGCGAGCTCGCCCGCCAACTCGCCGACCGCCGCCGCGCCGCCGGCCTCACCCAAGTCCAAATCGCCCAACGCATGGGCACCAGCCAAGGCCAAGTCACCCGCTTCGAATCCGGCGCCGACACCCGACTCTCAACCGTCGCCCGCTACGCCGCGGCCCTCGGCGTCAACATCGGCTGGACAATCACGCCCGCCCAAAAGCCGGCGAACGCCGCAGCGCACCGCACGCCCGCCAAACGATCGACGAAAGCGCGTCGCCGAGTCCCGACTCGAGCCTGACCGAGGCGAGAGCGCACCCGATCGCGCATGCGTAATCGCTCACGATCGGGCAAGATGCGTGCGTGGAGCATGGCCGTGCTGGGCGCGCTCGATCCGCAGTCGCCGTGGGCTGGTTGGTTGTGTTCGCCCTCACGGTCGTGTCGTGCAGCAGCACCAATCATCGATCGGCGACACCCTCGACCACATCGTCGAGTGCAAGCGTCGATCGTCTGCATCGTCCTCTTAACCTCCCACGCGTGTCGGCGTCAGCAGCGTGTCCCGTGACGACTCAGCGATCGCAACCGAGCACCACCCTCGGTGTGATGCTCGGCAGTGGCCCAGTTCGCCCCGTCGGAGTACCAAACGGCGTCCTGGCGTTCACTGCTCCGACCTCCGGCCCGCTGAATGCGTTCCCCGGCAGCAAATGGGGTGGCAGCAAGGTCCTGTGGGCGGCAGCGCCCTCAGTTCACGGAGACGTCCTCATCCGCGGCCGCCAACTTGGTGGTCCGGGCGAGATGAGATTCGGTTTGGGGACGACACCCGAGCCGCAACTGCTCCTACGCGCATCCGACGCCGTAAGCGACGCCGATGGTTGGCGCGGCTACCCCAGCGAGACGCGCGTCGAGCACCGTGGTTGTTACGGGTATCAGATCGACACCGCCTCGGGTTCGACAGTTGTCGTCGTGTCCGTGCAGTAGCGCGAGCCCGGCGCCATATATCTGTAGATAGTCCGGTGATCGCCGAGACGGGGCGGCATCGGGCAGGCTGGTGCCGTGGCACAAATAACCCACATATGGGTTAGACCGGTGATCATGGCCCGCCGCGACGATCTCGACACCTTCATCGACGAACTCGCGCAAGACGACCCCGCCATCCAGCTCCGGGTCGCGGCCGCACTCGAACGCGAGGAGCTCGCCCGCGAACTCGCCGACCGGCGCCGCGGCGCCGGCCTCACTCAAGTCCAAATCGCCGAGCGCATGGGAACCAGCCAAGGCCAAGTCACGCGTTTCGAAGCCGACGCCGACACCAGACTCTCAACCGTCGCCCGCTACGCCGCCGCCCTCGGCGTCAACATCGGGTGGACAATCACGCCTGTTCGACGCGTCCGGGGCTCTGCCTTCGGCATGCCGACGCGCGGCCGCGCCGCCGCCCGCTCCTGATCGGAGCGCGAAGGCAACCGTTGGAGCGTCGCGTTCAAACCGGAATGTCCTCGGCCGGCGGGCAACCGAATGCGCCGCCCATGGGTCTAATGGGTGAGTGAACGCCGACTACGAGGCGCTGTACCGCCAGCTACTCCCCCTGGCACGTGTCGTCGCGCCGCGAGGTGTTGACGGTTCTGACCTTGTCCAAGAGGCACTCACTCGTGCTTTGGCTCGACACCCTGGCCTCGACGGCGTCCAGGATCCTGCTTCGTATCTCAGCGCTGCAGTAGTGAACGCGGCGCGCTCGTGGGGTGCGCGCGCAGCGCGCCGAGAACAACTGGAAGTCGCACCGGTCGAAGCGCCGACGACGTCGGATCATGACGGGACCGTCGAGATCTTGATGCGACTGCCACCCCGCCAACGCGCCTGCCTATACCTGCGCTTCGTGGAAGACCTCAGCGTGACCGACGTGGCTCGGCACCTGGGTTGCTCGACAGGGACGGTCAAGTCTCAAACCTCGAAGGCGCTTACGACACTGCGCCGGCTCCTCGAGAAGCAGAACGAGGGCGAACACGACCTCGGAGGTCGAAGAGCATGAACGAAGAGATCCAACGCGCGCTCGAAGTCATGTCGACGCGCGGCGCCGACCCCGGTGCCGCGACCGTCTGGCAACACGCGGTCGAAAGCTCGGTCGACGAACGCACCCATCGACGCCGCGTGCGTCGTCGATCGATCACGTCCGGCATCGCCGCGGTAACCGTCGTCGCGATCGTGGCCACAGTGATCGCGCTGACGAATAACGCCTCAAAACCCGCAGTCGTGCGCGTCACCCCGACCACGAACGGTCACGCGGCGCCTCCCGCCGTCGCGACGGCCGACGCGGCGCAACTCGCCTCGGGAAAGTGGTCGACGCTTCCGCCGGCACCCATACCGACGCGCGCCCGCGCGACCGTCGTGTGGACCGGGCACGAGTTGATCGTGTGGGGCGGCGCGACCGACCGAAATCAGGACCAATTGCGAGCCGATGGCGCGGCATACGACCCGGCCACGAACGCCTGGCGCATCCTGCCTACCGCGCCGCTCTCTCCGCGCCTCGGACAGGCCGTGGTCTGGACCGGAACCGACATGATCATCTGGGGAGGCAACGACGACGCATCCAACACGAAGCCGCACGCGACGAGCGATGGCGCCGCGTACAACCCGACCACCAATTCGTGGACTCGCCTATCCGCGTCGCCGCTGGCGGCGCGCACACAGGCGATCGCCGTATGGACGGGCGACGAGATGATCGTGCTGGGCGGTCAGCCCGCCATCGTCACCGACGCCGAGCCAGATTTCACCGACGGCGCCGCGTACGACCCGGCGAAAAACGACTGGCACAAGCTGCCCCTGCCCGAACCACCTGCGCACCATCAACTGACGTGGGACACCGCAGCCCAGGCGGGTCCGAACCAGCTGTTGGCCTGGTCGCAGTGGGCGCTGAGTCGGCGCACAGGTCCAAACTCAGCAGAGCTGAGCGGTGGTGCCGATCTGTTCCGCTTTGATGAGTCGTCCCGCCGCTGGACAAACGTCGCCGCGGCGGCCAACGCCCTCCCCTCCGTCGAGGAGGCGATCTGGAACGGCGAGCAAGCGATCGTCCGGGGAGACACAGTCAACTGCGGAGCCTGTTCCCGCCCCTTCATTCCGGAAGCAACCGCGCTCTACGACCCCGCAACCAACTCGTGGACACGCCTCCTACCTGATCCGTTGAGCAGCGACCACATGACGTCTACCTGGACGGGCGGCGCACTCTTTTCGTTCAACGCCGGTTCCCAAAGCGGTTCCATCGTGCCGGGCGACGCGACGGTGTACGACCCCGCCGCCAAGACCTGGGCTCAGCTGAAGCGCGCGCCCTCCGGCTGCGACGACTCTCCAACACCGATCTGGACAGGTCGCGCCGTACTCATGTACTGCCCCAATGCGGCCACCGACGTCGGCGGTCTCGCGTACGTCCCCTCCGTGTCGACGCCCCCGATCACACCCGCGGCCCCGACCACGGCTACCGCCCCGGCCTCCGTTCTTGGTGCGATCGTTCCCGGAACGACGGGCGGTCGACCGCCCTGTGCGTCGGGTGTGACCGGTGACTACGGGGGCGACGCCCAGCATCCCGAACGTGCGCCGCTCCGCAAAGATGCGACGTTCAATAGCCGCGACCGTTGGGCGATGTGTGGCGCATCGGTCGCGTTCTCTTCCGAACTTCTGAACCTCCGAAGCACCGACGACGGAGCGACATGGAACGTGACCGTCACTCCCATTGCTTTCTCGCCCCACAACGCCGGAGACGACATCGAAATCACATTCACAAACGAAACCACCGGCCGGGTGACGATCACCAGCCTGGTGGCACCCTCACTCGCCGCCACGTACGAGACCCACGATGGCGGACGGACCTGGACCAGGCAATAGACGACAGAGCAACGATGTCGGGCGCCATGTCTCTCGCTCTCCTCGTTGCTCGATCGATGGAAGGTTGCAGAGTCAGTCCGCGAGGTCGGTCCAAACCGCGATCCTCAGCGACGGCAGGACGACTCATTACGCATGCCTCCGCGCCGAGGCTGCAAACCGATTGCAAACGGCCGTGCGACCGAGGGCGGTCGAGTGCGAATCGTCGCGAACGCATAACCGCAGATCAGCGCATGTTCGCGGATCGCGACGAACGCTCACGAATGCCCCGAGAACGACTCTTAATCTGCAGGTTCCGGGTTCGAGTCCCGGGGGGCGTACTCATCCACTTCTCCCTGGGGCCCCGACCCGTTCATGGGTCGACGGATGCCCTCAGGGGGCACTACATGTCCCACGAGCAGTCGATGGGCACGCTTTCGAGGCTGAGTGCGTCGCCGCTCGGGGTCTTCCGGGGTCGCTCCGCCGTCGCGCTCGGTCTGAGTCGCAAGCAACTCGGCGCCCTAGCGGCGGCGGGGGTCATCGAATGCCTCTACGTCGACACGTACCGGATGACCGTGGTTCCCCAGTCGAACGCGCAGTTGCTGCGAGCCGCCCTGCTCTGGGCCGGCGACGGTGCAGTCGCGGCCGATCTCTCCGCCGGGGAGACGTATGGGCTGGAGGGGGTTCGGGCATCGCGACCGGAGATCCTGGTTCCGCGCTGCCAACGACTACGAGCCGAGGGCGTCACCGTGCACCGGAGCGACTATCGGGCGGGTTCATGGTGCGGCGCCGGAACGGCATCGCGGTGACCGGAGTCGAGCCAACGCTCGTCGCGCTCGGAGCAACGCTCGACGCGGAGCCGTTCGAGATCGCATGCGAGGACGCGCGCCGGAGCCGGCTCACGTCGGTGCCGTCGCTGCGGGCTTACCTTGAGCGGTCGGGACCAAAGCGGCGTCCGGGGGTCGGCGCGCTCCGGAACCTGCTCGCCGCGCTCGATCCGATCCACCCGTCCCGGTCGACGTTGGAAGTGAAGACGCGTCGGTTGCACGCCGCGCACGGCATCACCGACTTCGTGCGCGAGTTCCCGCTCGAGTGGCGCGGCCGTACCTATCTCTTCGATTTCACCTTCGAACGCCGGCGCACGGTCCTCGAGACGAATGGCCGCCGTTGGCACGACGACCCGACCGACTACGAGCACGACCACGAGCACGACCACGACCACGAGAAGTGGAGCGTGCCCGGTCGCCACGGCTACCGGCTCGTGTTCGCCACTTGGGACAAGGTCACCAAACAGCCGAGCCACTTGCTCGCCGAGCTGATCGCGACCCTCGACGCCCGGGACCGAGGTCCCGCGGG
>JBEPUZ010000239.1:0-6783 GCA_041691275.1 Actinomycetota bacterium
TGTCCCGCCCGCTCCGTTCCCATGCAGGGCGTGTCGTTCTGCTCAACGGTCCACCCAGTTGCGGCAAGACCGCGCTCGCCAACGCGCTCCTGGACGCGCTCGAAGAGCCCTGGTTCCATCGATCGTTAGACGACTTCAGAGCTGGGTACCTCGACCGTTTCTGGCACACGGACGACGGTGCACTCTTCGAACGCCTCATGCACGGCTACCTTGCCGCGCTGCGCGCGATGGCACTGGCCGGCAACAACGTCATCGCCGAAGCCGTCATCACAGCAACCCGGGTACCCCTGTACTCCAGCAGCTTCGACGGACTGCCGGTAATCCTCATCGGTGTCCGGTGCCCACTCGAGATCGCCGTTCGGCGGGAACGCAAGCGGACCGATCGCCTCAGCGGACCGCTCGATCTCCCACCCGAAGCGTTCGCCGCCGTCCATGCCGGCATCGACTACGACCTCGACGTCGACACTTCGATCGAAGGGGCCGAGCAGCTCGCCGCGAGGCTCGCACCGCGGCTTCGCATCATCACTCCAAGAGCCTTCGAGCAACTCAGGGCAACCAATCCGTCGGTCTAGCCACATGCGACGCCGAACAGCCTTGCGACAAGGTGACACGAACTTGCATTCGAAAGCCAGCACGATCTCGGCGTCCGGTGACCGGCCCCTCCTGGAACGCTTGACACCGCACGACGACGAACGACGCGGCCGCGCGATCTTCTGGAGCCGGCCGTGGTCCGAACTTCCAGCGACGGGGGAGCCGGACACGGATCGTTCGGACCCGGGAGGCGATGCGAGTCGCGCGAGAAGGCCGATTGGTGTTTGGTGTGTCGATGAGCTCCGGCGAACTCAAGCGGACAAGTTGGTCGTCGGGTGCCGCGTCGCGTACAGGCATCGGTACAGACATCGGTCAAGGCCGGTACGGGCGTGACAGTCTTCTCCTCGCCTCACCGCCGCTGATGCAGGACAGTGCCACTGCACGCCGGAGCCGGGCTGCTCGACGACGGCCGCAAGCGTCCATGAGCCGGCGTTAGGTGATACTGCGCGCGTGTGGTTTGGGACGTCGTTCTGGGACGGCTCTTCTCGCCGGAGAGGCGGTTGGGCGGAGAGGCTCTTGCGCATGGTTCACTCGGACGGTTTCGCTTCCGAACGCGCGCGCAGGTCGATTTCGATGCCGTCGAGGAGGCATTTGAGGCCGTAGTCGAAGCGTTCGTCGCGCCCGAGCGCGATGCCTTCCTCGAACATGCGAGTCAGATGTGGATAGCGGCCAGCCGCCTTCAGTCGACCGAGATATGCGAGCACTTGCTGGTTGGTGTCGGCGGTGGGATCGGCTCCGAGGCGGGGTGCTTCGCCTCGTTCGGTTGGGAGTTCTTGTCGGTCGCGCAACGCGAAGCCGAGGACGTATGTCTCTACGGCCATGAGGATGCGCAGCCCGTCGGCGAGACCCAGACCGACCTCTGGGCCGCTCAGCGTTGCGAGAGAGTTTTCGAGGTGTACGAGCTCGTTGGGTCCGACCGAGCGCCGGTAGCCGATGAAGTTGGCCATCCATCCATGACGGATCAGGACCGCGCGAATGTCATGTGCGGTGCGGGTGAGGTCGGCGCGCCAGTTGCCGGAGGGTGCAGGGATCTGGAACTCGCCCTCGACCGCATCGACCATGAAGGCGAGGAGCTCGTCCTTGCTGGTGACGTGCCAGTACAACGACATGTTGCCGGCGTGAAGCTCCCGTGCGATGCGTCGCATGGTGACGGCTTCGGCCCCTTCACGATCCGCGATCACGATCGCGGCGTGCACGATCTGGTCCCGTGAGAGCGTGGGGCGAGGATCTCGAGCGGGCGCCGTATTCCGGCGAGGACGACTCCCGGCTAGCGCGGGGAGCCAGAGTTCCTCTTCCGGCTCGCCTGCCTCCTCTTGACCCGGCTGCACTCGTGCAGTGTACGATATCGTGCAGTGTACGAGGAGGTCGCATGACCGACGATCGCCGTATCGGCCGCTTCCGTAACGACCGGGCCCGCGAGCGATATGTGACCGCCTATGGGAACGCGCTCGAGGCGTGGCCCACTCGACCTACCGAACTCGACGTCGACACGCGATACGGCAGCACTCACATCCTGGCCGTTGGCCCGACCAGTGGGTCACCGATCGTCTTGATCCATGCCGTCGCGGTCGCGTCTCCGTCCTGGTACCCCAACATCGCGGCCCTCGCCGCTGACCATCGGGTTTACGCGCTCGACACGATCGGCGACGTCGGACTGAGCACGCAGATCGCGAGCGTGCGCACTGCCGCCGATATGGCGGCGTGGCTCGACGAAGTCCTCGCCGCGCTCGACGTACGCGGCGGCCACTTGGTCGGGCTCTCCTACGGAGGTTGGGTCGCACTCAACCAGGCGTTCCGCGCAGCCGAACGCCTCGCGAGCGTGGTCTCGGTTGATCCCATCGGAGCAATCGGGCGAGCACACGGAACCTTCCTGTTGAAAATCTTGCCGGACAGCATCCTCGCCTCGGTGGCGAAGTCCGACCACGCGCTGTACCGCCTTCTCCGACTGCTCAACAACGGCACGACACCCGTGCAACCGTTGCTCGACCTGTCAGTTGCCGGCCTTCGAACATTTCGCGGCAAGCAGCCGTACCCGCGTCGCATGAGTGACGACAACCTACGGCGGATTCGCACTCCGACGCTCCTGCTCTTCTGTGAACGCAGCCCCGTAAATCACGCGTCACGCGCATCGCAACGATCGCGCGACCTCATCGGTAGCGTCGTTACCGAAGTCGTCCCTACCGCCGGGCACATGCTGCCCGTCGAGCAACCCGCGCTCTTCACCGATCGAGTGCTCGCCTTCATCCACGACGTCGAGAGTCAAGTTCACACGGCCTGATCGCAACCCGGCGACGAAGCAACGGTCCGAGCCCAACGAGGCTCACCCAGAACGCGCGCAGCCCGCGCCTGTAGTCGGGACTCCACGAAGGTCGCGGCCGTCCGCGTGACGAACGGCATCTGACCACGCGCGAGCGCGGCCGGGTTCCTCGTCGACGAAAAGCGTCTTGTAGAACGCCGCCGCAGCTCTCGCGCGGGAACCTGACGCCGCTGTCATCGCGCGTCCATCGCGCGGACGCCGTCATTCGGGCTCGTTCGCGGTCGTCCACAAAGTGAGTTGACCTCCGGTTTCGCGTTCGACGGTGTCCGCATTAGTCCGTTCGAACGAGTTCCGAAGCGGGGAAGTCTTCGCTTTCCACCGACACATCCACGCTCAGTGGAGAGCACTCTCGGGTGGGGGTCGGCGCTTGCGCGTGGAACGCGCGTTGGCGCTTCGTAGACGGCACTATGAGCGCATGAGCCAAGAGTGGACTGCCGCGGGCGGCTCGGGCGAGATTCGGGTGCGTCGGGTCGGGTTTCGCTTGGGGACCGACGCCGAGTTGGCGGCGCTGCACGCGGTCGAGTCGCCGGTCGAGGCGGAACGCCGGCCGGACCTCGTGCCGAAGCCGGTGGAGTCCTACATCGCGTTCGCGCGGAGCATTTCTTCGCAGTTCGATGATCACGCCTGGCTCGCCGAGACGCCGGACGGCACGCCGATCGCGTCGGGCTTCTGCTGGTCGAATGCCGCAGGCGATGCTCGCGTTATGGAGTGTGACCTCTTGGTCGGTCGTGACCGTCGGCGAGAAGGGATCGGATCGCTGCTCCTCTCGGCGATCTGTGAAGAGACCGCGAAGGAGGGCCGGTCCCTGCTCACGTGGTCGACCTTTGACGCGGCGCCGGCTGGTGGTGGCTTCTCCCGAGCGGCTGGGTGCCGAGGTGGCTCGGATCAACCGCACCAGCGTGCTCGTGCTCGCCGATGTGGACTGGCAGATGGTCCAGGAGTGGGCGGACGCGAAGCGAGCACGCGAGCGCGGATACCGCATCGAGATGATCGATGGCGTCTTCCCGGCACATCTCCGCGCGGACGCCGCCAGGTTCCATCACATTATGCAGACCGCACCCCGAGATGATCTCGACATCGGTGACGTCATCCTCGATGCGAACGACATTGCCGGACTCGACCGGGCGCTCCTCGAGGCGGGGCGTTCCCGGTGGACCGCGTTCGTGCGTGACGCCGACGGCGCTTGCGTCGGCGGCACGGAAGTCACCTTCGAACCGTGGGAGCCAACGACGGCACTTCAGCAGAACACCGGTATCGACCCGTCGCATCGCCGGCTGGGGCTCGCCAAATGGGTCAAGGCCACCATGGTCGAGCGCGTCCGACACGACCGGCCAGATGTCCAACGGATCCGGACCGACAACGCGTTCTCGAATGCACCGATGCTCGTGATCAACGAGTCGCTTGGCTTCAAGGTCATGAGCACGCGCACTGAATGGCAGGCCGACGTCTCCGAAGTCAGCCGCACGTTGAACCGCTGATACGCGCCAGCCAACGTCCACGCTGAGACGCCACGCCGCTCGCGATGCGCCGATAGGTGCCATCCGTAGCCATCGGAAATCATGCTGGGCAGACACATTCACCCGCAGCGGACGTCAGGAGACTCTTGCGAGCACTGGGGTGCGATCTGCGCTGTTGTTGGATGCGGTCGCGCTGACGTCGTGCAGTGCCTACATCTAGGGAACGTCGTCGAGTGTTCGGAGGATCTCTACGCCGTGCGCAAAACTGATGGCGTGGCCCTCGCCCTCGTAGACCGTAAGTTCGAGGTCACCCATTTCGGCGGTTGCCGCTCGCACGGTCGGTAGCGGCGCGATCGGGTCGAGCGAGCCGTGCCACCAGCGAGCGGCGACCGTCACGTCGCGTAGATCGAAGCCCCATGGCGTGTTCACCAACAACAGATCGAGCACGGCAGCGCGAGTGTCTGTTCGAAAGGCTTCTTGACGGGTCTGTGTGAAGCGTTCTTGTACCTCAGGACGAGCGTAGACGGCCTGGTCGGGACCGGGGCGAGCAGTCATCGCGGCAACCGACGCTCCGATGTCGGCAGCCATGTCCTCGAAATGTCGGCGCGCCGCCGCCTCCGCGTTGGGGCGGTCACGGGTCACGAGTTCGACGAAGGGATCGTCGCACCGAAGCTGTGGCGGCGTGAGGCCACTGATCACCCCGACGCGCCGGATCAGCGAAGGGAGCTTCGCGCCGCACGCGAGCGCATACGGCGCTCCGGCCGACACGCCGACTACTACGAAGCGCTGCATGCCGAGCACTCCCGCTGCATCGGCGACGTCGTCGGCCCAACAGATCAGTGAGCGCGCAGGCGCGAAGTCTGATAGTCCGTACCCCGGTCGTTCGAGGCAGACGATGCGAAGGCCAAGCGGCGCGGCCTGCTCCTCGCAGCCCAGAGCCATCACGCGCGAGCCCGGCCCGCCATGAAAGACGACAACCGGACGGCCATCGGGATCGCCCCACTCGGCAAACCCGACGGAACGGCCGTCCCGAACCCGGACTGTTCCCTCACGACTCGCGCCCGCAGGCAGATGCATCAACCACACACGCTACGACGATCAGCCCGGAAAAGTTCAGGAGGCCGTGAGGTCTGAGAGCGCCGGTCGTCATCCAAGAAATCATCCAAGAGTCATCAGCGATGACGGCTTGTCATGTTTCTCACGGTGACGAGGTAGCAGCTGCGACGACGTGTGCGCTGATTCAAGGACGTCTTACAAGCTGGCAGTGTGGTGTCCGTCGCCGATGGGTGCGGTCGTCTGGTCGATTGATCGTGTTGGCCTGGTCCGCGAGGGTGTTCCGGTCGTAGCTGGGTCGGTCTTTCCGACCAGCGGCGCAATCGAGCCTTTCAACAGAGTATCCTTACCATTCGAGATACGTAAGGAGGCACAATGGAGGCTGCGTCGCGGCTCACGACGAAGGGTCAGGTCACGATCCCAAAGGCAGTTCGGGAGGCGTTGGGGCTCGCCGAGGGCGACAGCGTCGTCTTTCGCGTCGAAGGCCAGCGTGCCGTGCTTGCCCGGACCCCGGACCTTCTCGAATTGGCCGGAGCGGTGTCGGTGCCGGCGGCAAAGCGTGGCGTTGTTTGGGATGAGGTTCGTCGACGGACGCGAGCGGACCGGTCGTCGTCGCGCCGGTGAGTGCCTATGTCGACACGAACATCTTGGTCCGACATCTTACGGGCGACCCGCCCGACCAGGCCGCGCGTGCCACCCGCTTTCTTGCCGAAGCCGACGAGCTGTTGCTGGCCGATCTCATCGTCGCCGAGGTCGTCTACGTGCTCGAATCGTTCTACGAAGTCGAGCGTCCCCGTGTCGCCGAACTCGTGCGGGCAATCCTGGCGTTCGACCGTGTGCGTGTCGGCGACGAAGAACTACTACTGCGCGCGGTCGAGGTGTACGAGATCGATCGAATCGACTTCGCTGAGGCCTACCTCGTGGCCAGTGCGGAGCGATCAGGAGTTGACGCCGTTGCATCCTTCGATCGATCCATTGACCGCGTGACAACGATCAGACGAATCGAGCCGGGTGCGTAGAGGTCGGCGCGGGGTCCTATCAGCTAAAGGACTCTGACGTCAGGTGGAACTGTAGACGTCGCATTCGGAAAGGGCCGCGTACTCCCACGTCGCGATGACGTCGGCACCTGCACGCCGACCTGCATCCCATAACTCATCCCTGAAATTGCGCGTCACCCGGCGATACGGAGCGGCACCGCTCGGACGAACACTCGGTGCGCAAGGAGTGTGCGGGACGCGGCGAACCGCCTGGACACCCTTGCCTGGACTTTTAATCCGCAGGTTCCGGGTTCGAGTCCCGGGCGGCCCACGTCACCACATTGACCTGCGCAGATGCACGGATCGCCGTCGTTCCCGAGATCCGGGA
>JBEPUZ010000240.1:0-6766 GCA_041691275.1 Actinomycetota bacterium
GTACGCGACCGGTTCGTCGATGCTGCCCCAGAAGAAGAACCCCGACATCGCCGAGTTGGCCCGGGGCAAGGCCGGTCGTCTGATCGGCGACCTCACGGGCTTCCTCGCGACGCTCAAGTCGTTGCCGCTCGCGTACAACCGCGATCTGCAGGAGGACAAGGAGCCGCTGTTCGACGCGCTCGACACGTGCATGCTGTCGTTGAGCGCGCTCGCGGGTCTGATGGCGACCGCGACGTTCGTCGACACCGCGATGACCGCGGGGGCCGACAGCCCTTTCAACGCCGCCACCGACATCGCCGAGCACCTGGTCCGCCAAGGCACACCGTTCCGGGAGGCGCACGCGATCGTGGGCGCGGTCGTCCGGCAATCGGTGGAACGCGGAGTTCCGCTCGACGAGCTGGTGTCGAACGAACCCCGGCTCGGCCCCGAGTTCCTCGTGTTCCTCGAACCGGGAAGCGCGGTGCGACGCCGTACGACGCCCGGCGGCGCCGGCCCCGGACCCGTCGTCGTACAGCTCGAACAGGCACGCGGACGCATGGAACGGCAACAGACGTGGCTCGCCGCCCACACGCCCTGACCAAGCGGTTCTTCGACCGCGACGCGCTCGACGTCGCCCCCGAGTTGCTCAACAAGATCCTCGTCGGTAACGGCGTGTCGGCGCGACTCGTCGAGGTCGAGGCCTACCGCGCCGCAGACGATCCCGGCAGTCACGCGTTCCGCGGAACGACGCCACGCAACGCGTCGATGTTCGGCCCGCCGGGACACATTTACGTCTATTTCAGCTACGGCAACCACTGGTGCATGAACGCAGTGTGCGGCCCCGGTGAGCAGGCGCACGCCGTGCTGTTGCGGGCCGCGGCACCGCTCGACGGCCTCGACCTGATGTACCAGCGTCGGATCAAGGCCAAGCGCGATCGTGACCTCACGGCGGGACCCGGACGCCTGGGTCAGGCGTTCGCGGTCGACCGTTCCTTCGACGGCACCAGCCTGCTGCGCGGCCCCGTGCGGATCGTCGACGACGGAACCCCCCCGCCCCCGCGCCCGGGCAACTCGCCGCGCATCGGCCTTGCAGTGGGGAAGGGCGAGAAGCTGCCGTACCGCTTCTACGTGCCCGGCGACCCCAACATCAGCCGCTCACCCCGCTAACCCGTTTCTCCACTCAACAGTGGTGCGAGATTTCCGCCCAGGGGACGGATTTCTCGCACAATGCGAACGGTGTACGGAAGAGCCACCGCGACGGGAAGCGGTGGCGGATCCAGTCGGCGACGATCTCCATCGCCTCGGGGCGGTGCCCTTCGAGGTAGTGCGGCGCGCCCTTGATCTCGACGTAGGTGACGTCGTCGGAGCCGGCGTTGTCGGCGATCTCCTTCGCCTGGCGGATCCGGATCTCGGTGTCGGCGGTGGGGTGCACCACGAGCACCGGGACGTGCACCTCGGGCATCGTCGTGGTGAGGCGCGCCTTCGACGACAGCGCCGACCACGTCGACAGCCAACCGCGCGAGGTCATCGTGCGCGCGAGCCCGCCCCAGCCGTAGTTCGCGTCGAACGGATCGGGGAACGCGAACAACGAGCCGAGCGGGCGGTCGTCGGGCTCGATCGCAGGATCGAGGTATGCAGGGTTCGCGAGTGTGCGATAGATCGTGAAGTAGTCGAGGTGGACAGCGCGCCGGCGCAGCCGCCGCCAATCGGCGCTCCCGCGGTCGATGCCTCGGAGCTCCGACCGCGCGGATCGCGCGTCGTCGAGCTGACCCTGTGCCCGCGCGTCGATCCGGGCGACCCGGGCGCGTTGCGCGTCGCGATACGCCTCGAGCCATTCCGTGTCGTACGAGCTCGGCTCGGGCCACGGCCGCCATCCGTTCGCGGGGTCGTACATGTCGAGCTCGGGAACCACCGACGATGGATCGAGCTCGTCGTCGACGGACGGATCGATCGACTGCAACATGAACTCACCTTCACCGGGATGCGCGGCGACACCGACCCACGCGTCACCGACCCCGAGCTCGGTGTGCGCGAGCGCCGACAGCGAGCCGCCGCCGCTGTTGCCGAACAACACCACCGCTTCCGCACCCCGACCGCGCACCCACTCGACCGCGGCGGCGACGTCGCGCGCGCAAAGGTCGTGCTGGCAGTCAGTGTCGTTGTTGAGATAGCGCGTCGCGAACCCGAGGACCGCGAATCCCGCAGCGGCGAGCAACGGACACGCGTAGTGCACGGAGAAATCGGCGCGCGGATGCGTCAGCACGACCGCGGTGTGCCACGAGCCACCGCCGGGTGGCGTCCAGAACATGCCGCGCACCAATGCGCCGTCGTCGGTGACGATGACGACGGGTTCACGCGGGATGTCGACCTGCGGATCGTCGTCGGGTAAAGGCCAGAACCCGAGTCCCGCAGGACGCGGATCACCTCGGAAGGGATCGCTCATGGCGGATAGGTTGACCGACCATGTCCCGTTTGACCACCCGGAGCCGCAGCGTCGCCGACAAGGTGGTGCTGGTCACCGGCGCCGCGAGCGGTATGGGACGCGCCATAGCGCACCTGTTCGCCGACGAGGGGGCCAAGGTCGCGGTGACCGACCGCGACGCCCGCGGCGTCGACGCCGTCGCCCAGGAGATCGTGCAGGCCGGAAGCCTGGCGACGGGGTGGACGCTCGACGTTTCCGACGCCGAAGCCATAACGCAGGTGGTCAGCGAGGTGACGCTGCAACTCGGGCCCGTCGACATTCTCGTCAACGACGCCGGCGTCAGCATCCCGGTGGCGATCGACGCCGACGAGTTCGAGCAGGCGTGGGCGACGACGATCGCGGTCAACCTCACGGCGCAGGCCCGACTCGTGCGTGCGTGCCTTCCGCACCTCGTGCGCGATCGCGCCGGCCGCGTCGTGAACATCGCGTCGACCGAGGGGCTGGGTGCCACCCCGTTCATCTCCCCCTACACCGCGTCGAAGCATGGGGTCGTCGGGCTCACACGATCCCTGGCGTGCGAGCTCGGGCCGCGCGGCGTCACGGTCAACTGCGTCTGCCCCGGCCCGATCAGCACGGGCATGACCGCGCTGATCCCCGAGGACGCGAAGGAGCGATTCGCCCGCCGCCGGGTTCCGCTGCGGCGCTACGGCGACCCCGAAGAGGTCGCGCACATGGTGTTGAACCTCGCGCTGCCCGCGTCGTCGTTCGTGAATGGTGCGGTGATCACCGTCGACGGCGGCCTGAGCGCCAAGTTCGGCTAGCAGGCCTTCCCGCCGGACGAGATCTTCCGCACGCACGACTGCCCACTTGGCGGCGGAGGTCGCAACGACGGGTGTGGCGGCGATCGCCCGGCGCGTGATCGTGGGCGTCGCTCCAACTTCGTTGGCGAAGGGGTTACCCTCGTTGTGCCGGGCGCCGAGGTGCACCGGCTCGGCTGTTCGTCTTTGCCAGTCGAGGAGGGACGTCATGCACCGTGTGCTCGTCGGCCTGGTTGTATTCGCAATGTCGTTCTGGACTTGCGTCGCGGTCGGTGCGGCCGGTGCGTCGGCCGGTGCGTCGGCGCTGCAGCCTGATGGAGGCTGGGCGGTCCTGCCAACCCCAAATCCCGCCGGGTCGCCGTTGGTCAGGCTGTTGAGCGCGCTGGCAGCCGTATCGTGCACGTCGACGAGGAGATGCGTCGCGGTTGGCTACACGGACAGCGTGTCGTCGAACACCGTCGTGCGGTCGACGTTGGCGGAAACGTGGGATGGTCACGCGTGGTCGCTGCAGTCGACTCCCGACCCGTTCGGCGCGCCGGAGAGCCTGCTCGTCGCGGTGTCGTGCACATCTCCAAGAGCCTGCGTCGCCGTCGGGTCGTCGAACACCGCCGGCAACGACGGCACTGTCACGCTGGCTGAGATCTGGGACGGCATGACGTGGACGATCGAGCCGACGCCGAACCCGACCGGAGCGAAGTACAGCCTGCTGACCGGTGTGTCGTGCGCGTCGAAGAATTCGTGTGTCGCGGTCGGGTTCTCGATCAGCCCCGGCTCGGCATCGGCGGCGTTGTCGGAGGTTTGGGACGGCACGCGATGGGCTGTCGAGCCGACGGTTTCTCGCGGGTCGGTGGGGGACCGCCTGTTTGGCGTGTCGTGTCGGACAAAGCGTTTCTGTGTCGCGGTCGGATTGTCGGCCCCCAACAACGGCACGTCGCCGGCGGAGACCACGCTGGCAGAGGTCTGGGACGGCCGCGTGTGGACCGTCCGGCGAACACCGAACCCCGTCGGCGCGCAGTCCAGCCACCTCGTAAGCGTGTCGTGCACGTCGAGGACGTCATGCACCGCGGGTGGCGCGACAAGTGTTGTCTCCAATGGCAGCTCGACCTCGCCTCTGGTGGAGCACTGGGACGGTCGTGCGTGGACGTTCGAGCCGATTCCGAAACCGACCGGGTCGCCGCAGAGCGAGCTCGCACAGGTGTCGTGCTCGTCGAAGAAGGCATGTACCGCTGTCGGCTTCTGGACGACCTCCGACTTGCGCTCCACCCAGACACTGGCGGAGCACTGGGACGGGGACACGTGGACGGTGCAACCAACGCCAAGCCCGGCGCAGAGCAGCTACTTGTCGGGACTGTCGTGTGTGTCGAGCCGCGTGTGCACCGCCGTCGGCAACTCCACCACAACGGTCACCGATCCGAGCGATCCCGACGCCCCCGACCTCGTCGTGACGTCGACTCTGGCCGAACGCCACGCCTGATCACACGATGCTCCACCGGGGCCCGACCGTCGACATCCGCGTTTGTTACCGTCCCCGGTCGTGGACGTCGACCGCCAACTCCAGCTGCTGACCGCCAACGCGGTCGACGTGATCTCAGAGGCGGAGCTGCGTACGAAGATCGAGCGCGGCGCCCCCCTCCGGGTGAAGCTCGGTATCGACCCCACCGCCTCCGACGTGCACCTCGGCTTCGCGGTGGTGCTGCGCCGCCTGCGGCTCTTCCAGGACTGCGGGCACAAGGCGGTGCTGATCATCGGCGATTTCACCGCCATGCTCGGCGACCCGTCGGGCAAGTCGGCGACCCGACCCCAGCTCGAAAAGGTGCAGGTCGACGAATACGCGCGGAGCTATGTCGAGCAGATCGGCGCCATTCTCGACATGTCGCCCGAGCGCATCGAGATCCGGCGTAACTCCGAGTGGCTCGCGCCGCTCGACATGACCGACGTGCTGCGCCTGACTTCGCAGGTGACCGTAGCGCGCATGCTTGAGCGCGACGACTTCTCCAAGCGCTACGCGTCGGGCACCCCCATCTCGCTGATGGAGTTCCTGTACCCGCTGCTGCAGGGGATGGACTCGGTCGAGGTGCGGGCCGACGTAGAGCTCGGCGGGACCGACCAGTTGTTCAACCTCATCATGGGGCGCCACCTGCAACAGCGTGCCGGCCAGGTTGCGCAGGTCGTGTTGACGACGCCGCTCCTCGTCGGGCTCGACGGTGAGCAGAAGATGTCGAAGTCGCTCGGCAACTACATCGGGATCGACGAACGCGCGGGGGAGCAGTTCGGCAAGATCATGAAGATCCCCGATCCGCTCCTCCCGATGTACTTCGCGCACGCGACCGCGTGGCCGCCGGAAAGAATCGAAGAGGTCGCGGCCGACCTCGCCGCGGGCACGCTGCACCCGAATCAGGCCAAGCGGCTCGTCGGGCGGACCGTCGCCGACCTCTATCACGGTGCCGGTGCCGGCGACGCGGCGGAAGCCGAATTCGACCGCGTGCACAAGGCCCGTGCGGCGCCGACCGAGATCGACGACTACCACCTCGCCGAGGCGACGAAGTGGCCGGATGCCCTGGTCGCGACGGCTCTTTGCGACTCCAAGCGTGCCGCGAAACGCTCGATCGAAGAGGGTGCGGTGCGGTGCGACGGCGAGGTCGTCGTCGCCTCCGAAGCCGACGAATCCGTGCCCCCGGGCGAGCACATCCTGCAGAACGGCAGGCGAAAGTGGGCTCGGGTACACATCGGATGACGCGTCTCGTGTAGGGTGCCCAGGTCGGACGGAGCAAGTGCGGCGGGTGTTGCGTGTGTTTGACATGCACACCAACCGCATGTAGTCTCGTCCCTCGCCCCGCATGCCGGTTTGCCACGTTCGAACGTGGCCCGGAACGGTGGAGCCGGTTGACACCAACACTCGTATCGGCAGGCCGCTCGCGGCCTCGGACCGAGTGCGTGTCGCTTCGACATCGGCACGTCCTTCTGACTTCGGTCACGGGCGCGTCCGTCGGGGAATCGCTTCTTGAAAACAGAGCAGTGAACGCCAAAAGCCAGTGATGCTGGCGAGCGTTCGATCTTGATCGGACAATCGCCAGCTCATGTCAATTCCGTGTCTGTACGACCCTCGGGTCGGCAGGCACAAAGTTGCCCCTCGGTCATAGTGTGATCGATGGGCAGCTCTCCGATTGCGGCCGGCTCGACCCCCCAACGTGGGACGAGTGCGGGTCATGATCTTGATGGAGAGTTTGATCCTGGCTCAGGACGAACGCTGGCGGCGCGCCTAACACATGCAAGTCGAGCGATAACCAGGGCTTGCCCTGGGGACAGCGGCGAACGGGTGCGTAACACGTGAGCAACCTGCCCCAAAGACCGGGACAACCCGAGGAAACTCGGACTAATACCGGATGCCCTCACCGGGCCGCATGGTCTGGTGAGGAAATGGATTCCGCTTTGGGATGGGCTCGCGGTCTATCAGCTTGTTGGTGGGGTAACGGCCTACCAAGGCGACGACGGATAGCTGGTCTGAGAGGACGATCAGCCACACTGGGACTGAGACACGGCCCAGACT
>JBEPUZ010000241.1:0-6599 GCA_041691275.1 Actinomycetota bacterium
CAGGAAAGCCTCCGCACGAACCTCGTGCACGGCACGGCGGGCAACTTCTCCGCGCGCCTTCCCGACGGCAACGTGGTGCTGACGCCGTCGTCGCTCGCGTACGAGACGATGACGCTCGACGATCTCGTCGTGTGCGACCTCGAGGGCAACGTGATCGAGGGGGAGCGTCACCCCACGACCGAGAAGATGCTGCACCTGGCTTGCCTGAAGGCATACGACGACATCCACTCCGTCATCCACTGCCACGCGAAGTTCTGCACGATGTTCGCGCTCACGCACCAGCCGATCCCCTGCTGCATCGAGGAGGTCGAGGCCTTCGTCGGCGGCGACGTCCCGGTGGCGAACTACAAGTTCACCGGTTCGCAGGCCCTCGCCGACGAGGTGTCGAAGTGGGTCGGTGACCGCGCCGCAGTGCTCATGGCCAACCACGGGTTGCTGACGGTCGGCACGTCGGCCAAGGACGCGTTGAAGATCGCGAACATGGTCGAGCTCACCGCCGAGATGATCTGGGGCGCGCGCCAGATCGGCGAGATCGTGCCGTTGCCGGAGAAGACTCGGGCGAAGATGGCGCCGATCTACAAGATGATACGAGGGATGTAGCGCGTGCTCCGGGTCAGCGCTTGCGGCAGATCGTGAGCCCGTCGGCGACGGGCAGCATCACCGCGTCGACCCGATCGTCGGCGGCGATCTTGTCGTTGAACGCACGGATCGCATGCGTGTTCTCGTCGTCGGCGTCGGACTGGATCACTCGACCGTCCCACAGCACGTTGTCGACGAGGATGGCACCGTTCGTGCGCATCTTCGGGAGTAACGCGTCGAAGTAGTTCGCGTAGTTCGGCTTGTCTGCGTCGATGAACGCGAGGTCAAACGCGGCGTCGGCCGGTAGCGCGGCCAGTGTCTCGAGCGCGGGCGCGATCCGGAGGTCGATGCGATCGCCGACGCCGGCCGCCGCCCACGAGCGCCGACCCACCGACGTCCATTCCTCGGAGACATCGCAGCACGTCAACCGACCGTCTGCAGGAAGCCCACGGGCGATGCACAACGCGGAGTACCCCGTGAACGTCCCGATCTCGATGGCCGAACGGGCGCCGACGAGGCGGGTGAAGATCGTGAGGAACGCACCTTGCTCGGGCGCGATCTGCATGCCGGCGACCGAACCGAGCTGCGCGGTCTCTGCGATGAGCGACTGCTGCACCGCGTCGGGCGGGGTTCCGTGTCCGACGAGATAGTCGGAGAGCTCGGAAGAAAGCAGAAACGACTTCGGGGGGCGAGGGTCGGCCACGTTGTCGACGCTACCCGTCGCGCGCGTTCGCGTTGCTTCTGGCCTGACACGCGCGTCAGTTAGCACGTACGATCTGGCACCCCACCGGCATCGGAGGGAACAGGGCTTGCTGGAGTCGCCGTGACCGATCTGCAAACTGCTGGCGAGCCCGAGGGCAGCGCGGCATCACTCGCCGCCGCGGTGCTCGACGAGGAGGCTGCTCGCCAAGAAGCCCAGGCCCGCGCCAAAGAGCAGGTGATCTTCCCCGACGATCTCCTCCCGGGCGTCAATTCGGAACCGGTCGGATTCAAGGGCGCATTCGCGATGGGCGGCGCCTCGATGTTCGTCATCCTCGGCCTGTTGGTCTCGCTCGACCAGCTCACGCTGAACGCGGTGCAGACGATCGAGCCCGAGCTGCGCCAGACCTTCCACATCAGCAACGGCTCGGTGGTGTTCATCGCGTCCGCGTCGAGCCTGTTCTACGCCCTCGGCGCGATCCCGATGGGTTGGCTCGCCGACCGGCGCAAACGCGTGCCGATCGTCGCGGTCGCCACTCTCGTCGCCGCGGTCTTCACCTTCCTTTCCGGTCTCGCCGGCAGCGCCTTCATCTTGTTCTGGGCGCTGTGCCTCACCGGTGTCGCCAAGGCCAACAACCTCGCAGTGCACCAGCCGCTGCTCGCCGACAACTATCCGATCGGTATCCGGGCCCGGATGTCGGCGACGATGAACATCGGCCAGCAGGTGCTCGGCAACCTGAGCCCGGTGATCGTCGGTGCCATCGCTACGTGGGCGGGCGGCGTCGAGGGCTGGCGGTGGGCGTTCTTCGTGCTCGGGATCCCGGGCGCCATCCTCTCGTTCGTGGTCTTCAGGCTGAAGGAGCCGCCGCGCGGGCAGTTCGAGAAGCAGGACGTGCTCGGCGAGGTCATCGAGGACGAGAACCCCGCGCAACCGTCGATGGAGGCCGCGTTCGCGCGGTTGAAGAAGGTCGCGACCATCCGCACGTCGATCGCCGCGTTCGCGGCGCTGGGCTTCGGCGTCTTTGCACTCGGCGCGCTGCAGGTGCTGTACCTGAACGACACCCTGCATGTCACCAACATCCTGCACCGGGGCTTCATCCTCAGCCTCTCGGGCTGGACTGCGGTGCCGTTCCTGTATCCGGTCGGTCGTTACTTCGACCGCACGTACCGAAAGAATCCCTCGAAAGCGCTCGTACTCGTGGGCGCGTTGATCCTTCCATCGGCGCTCTTCACGCCGTTGCAGGTGTCGACGCACAGTGTCGTCTGGTTCGTCATCTGGGGCATCCCGCAGTCGGTGCTGACGGCGTGCGCGTTCGCGATGGTCACGCCGGTGTTGCAGGCCGTGTGCCCGTACCGGTTGCGTGGGCTCGGCGTCGCCATGGGCGTGATGTACGTCGTGCTCATCGGCGGGTTCGGCGGCAGCGTCCTCGCCGACTTCTTCACCAACGCGTTCGGTGTGCGTGACACCGTGTTCCTGCTCCTCGTGCCGACCAGCATCGTCGGCGCGCTGCTGTTGATGAACGGCGCGCGGTTCATTCGTCACGATCTCTCTCTCGTCGTCGAGGAGTTACTCGAGGAACAAGAGGAGCTACGCAAGCGAACGGTCGAGGGCGTCGACACGCCCGTGCTCCAGGTCGCGAACATCGATTTCTCCTATGGACCGGTGCAGGTGCTGTTCGACGTCAACTTCGAGGTCTTCCGGGGCGAGTGCGTCGCGCTCCTCGGGACCAACGGAGCCGGAAAGTCGACGATCCTGCGCGTTATCAGTGGGCTCGAGGTTCCCGAACGCGGTGTCACCCGACTCAACGGCCGCAACATCACGTTCGTCGCACCCGAACAGCGCGTGCGGCACGGGATCGTGCAGCTGCCCGGCGGCAAGGGCGTGTTCCCGAGCCTCACGGTCATGCAGAACCTCGGCGTCGCCTCCCGGCTGCGGGGCGGAACTTCGACCGAGATCAGCGACCGGATCGAAGAGGTGCTCGTGTTGTTCCCCGAGCTCGCCGAGCGGCGAAAGCAGCTCGCCCGGAGCCTCTCCGGTGGCCAGCAGCAAATGCTCGCGTTGGCCCGGGTGCTCATGCAGGAGCCGGAGATCCTCCTGATCGACGAGCTCTCGCTCGGGCTCGCGCCGGTTGTCGTGCAGCGCATGCTCGAACTCGTCGACCGGTTGAAGGCCCGAGGTCAGACGATGATCATCGTGGAGCAGTCGTTGAACGTCGCCCTCGCGATCTCCGATCGGGCGATCTTCCTCGAAAAAGGTGAGGTCAAGTTCGAGGGCAATGCCCAGGAGCTCATGGAGCGCGACGACCTGGCCCGCGCGGTGTTCTTCGGCAATGAAGGCGGATGATGGTCGCCTCGTTCTTTGCTCCTCACATCTGGACCGCGAACCTCCTGTTCATCGGTCTGATCCAAGGGCTGATCGTGTCGGTGCTCGCGATGGGCATCGTCCTCGTCTACCGGTCGAGCCGGGTCATCAACTTCGCGGTCGCCGACCTCGGCGTCCCCGCGGCGGCGTTGCTGGCGATCATGGTCGCCAAGTCGCACTTCCCGTACTGGCCGTCGCTGATCCTGGCGATCGGCGCGACCACGGTCGCGGGCGCGGTCGTCGAGATGTTCGTCATCCGGCGCCTGTTCAAAGCGCCCCGCGTCATCGTGCTCGTCGCGACGATCGGCGTGGCCGAGTTCATGCGCGCGATCGTCTACCAACTCCCCGACTACCGCACCGGGAAGTTCCAGACCGCCTTCCCGAGCCCGATCACGAGCCAGTGGCACATCGACTCGCTGATCAACGTGCATCTCGGCGGCCTGCGCGTGCACATCACGAACATCACCATTGCCGGACCCCAGCTCCTCGTCCTGATCGTGGTGCCGCTGATCACACTGTTTCTGTGGTGGCTCCTCGGGCACACGTCGTTCGGTGAAGCAGTGCGCGCCTCGGCCACCAACTCCGATCTCGCCCGGCTGACCGGCATCAGCCCGAAGCTGATGTCGACCGCGATCTGGACGATCGGTGGGTTCCTTTCGGGTGTCGCCCTGATCCTCTACGCCACCCAACAGGGTTCGGCCGAGCTCGTGTTGATCGGCCCGGAGACACTGCTGCTCGGCCTGACCGCGGCATTGATCGGCGGGATGACGTCGTTCCCGCGCACGGTCGCGGGCGCCATGCTCGTGGGCCTGACGTACCAGGTGCTCACGTACAACTTCCCGAACACGCCGGGGCTCGTCCAGTTCGTGCTCTTCGGTCTCGTGCTCCTGCTCGTTGCCCGCTTGAGCAGGGCAGAGGCGACCTCAGCGAACGAGAGCTTCGCCTTCGCGCCGCGCGTCCCACCGGTGCCCGAACGTCTGCGTCAGGTCTGGTGGGTGCGCCGGATGCCCACCGTCGTCGCGGGGCTCGCGCTCATCGTCGCCATCGCGGTTCCACTGTTCGTCCGCCAGTCAGAACATCACCAGGCGTACACGATCATCCTCGCGACGGCGATCATCGCGATCTCGGTGACCGTGCTTACGGGCTGGGCCGGACAATTGTCGCTCGGTCAGGCGGCGTTCGCCGGCCTCGGAGCGTTGAGCGCAGCCGCGTTCGTGCGGGGCATCACGCTGAACATCGGCTGGCGTTCGCGGTTCCGGATCGCCGACGGTTCGGTCCGGCCACTGCCGATGGGGATCGCGCTCATCCTGCTCGTCGTCGCCGCATCCGCGATCGGCTTCGCACTGATGCGCCACAAGAGCGCGCGCCAACGCCTGATCGCCGCCGGAGTGGCGCTGTTGACGATCCTGGCGGGCGTCGCGGTGCTGCCCGGCACGATCGACCGTTCCGACACCCTGCACCGGCTGCCGTTCGTGCTTGCGATCTTCCTCGGTGCCGCGGTCGCGTGCGTCGTGGCGGTCGGCGTCGGCATCGGGGCGCTCCGGGTGAAGGGACTGCTCCTCGCGATCAGCACCCTGGCGTTCGCGATCGCGGCCGAGCAGTACATCTTCCCGAGACCGATCCTCGTGGGGTCCGAAGGCTCCCTGAACGCCGAGCTCAACCGAGGCAAGCTCGGTCCGATCGACCTCACCCTGCATAACCGCGCGTTCTACTACTTCACGCTCGCGTGCCTGGTGGTCGTGCTGATCCTCGTCGGCCACCTCCGCCGAACGGGTATCGGGCGCACGATCATCGGCGTGCGCGAGAACGAGCCCGGTGCGGCGGCGTTCACGGTCTCCCCCACCCGCGCCAAGCTCACCGCGTTCGCGGTGGCAGGTTTCGTCGCCGGTCTCGGTGGGGCGCTGCTCGGCGCCTCGGTCGTGATCATCAGCTACGGCGAGAGATTCTTCCGGGTCGAGGACTCGCTCTCGGTCGTCGCCATGGCGGTGATCGGCGGGCTCGGCAGCCTCGCGGGCGCGGTTATGGGCGCGTTGTGGGTGGTGGGGCTTCCACTCTTTTGGCCGAAGAACCAGACCGTGCAGCTCTTCACGTCGAGCATCGGCTTGCTCGTCGTGCTGCTCTACATCCCGGGCGGGTTCACCCAGCTCGGCTACGCGCTGCGGGGCTCGATCCTGCGTTGGCTCGAGCGTCGACTCCCGGAACGGGCCACCAAGACGTCGACCGCGCCGCCGGTATCGCTCACCCGGATATCGGCCGTGCCGATCGTGACGAATGCCGACGGCAGCGTCATCTCCACCACCGGTCTGACCGTCGAATTCGGCGGCCTGAAGGCGGTGAACTCGGTCGACTTCCGCGCCGACGCCGGCGAGGTCATCGGGCTGATCGGTACGAACGGCGCGGGAAAGTCGACGCTGCTCAACGCGATCGGCGGCTACTGCAACAGTCACGGAACGGTGCACCTGCTCGGCGAGGACGTATCGCGTCTCGCTCCGCACCTGCGCGCCCGGGCCGGGCTCGGCCGGACGTTCCAGGCCGCAACGCTGTTCCCGGAGCTGACGGTGCGCGAAACGGTACAGCTCGCGCTCGAGGCGCGAGGGACCACTTCGTTCTGGGGTTCGCTGCTCTTCTATCCGCCGTCGATCGCCAAGGAACGCAAGAAGCGCGCCGAAGCGGCCGAGCTCATCGATTTCCTCGGCCTCGGTCGCTACGCCGATCGTTTCATCGCCGAGCTTTCAACCGGAACCCGCCGGATCGTCGAGCTGGCATCGGTGCTCGCCGTACAGCCGCGGGTCGTCTGCCTCGACGAACCGACCGCAGGCGTGGCGCAACGCGAAGCCGAAGCGTTCGGGCCCCTCATCAAGCGGGTGCAGCGCGAGCTCGATGCCACGCTCATCGTCGTCGAGCACGACCTCCCACTGATCTTGTCGATCAGCGACCGGATCTACTGCTTGGAAGCGGG
>JBEPUZ010000242.1:0-6593 GCA_041691275.1 Actinomycetota bacterium
ATCGGCAGTTTCTGGCTACGAGGGTGGTCCAGAATCGGTGTGGCGAATCGTGCGCGATGACAGGGCGGTGAGCCACGACACCAATATCAAGAACGCGCCGAAGATAACGAGGATGGGAAAGATGAGGCCCCAAAGGCCGTCGTTGTCTCCTCTGGGAGTCGTGAACGGCGCGACCGCGAGTTGGAGCGAGATCAGGCCCGGCGCTACGACCCACCACCTTCTTGCGTACGCCACACTCAACGCGATCGCGGCGCCGATCATGACGGGGAAGTACCAGGGCGAGCCTTCGTGGTGTTGGTGGTTGTAGTCGTACCGGGGTTGCATCGCCATCGTCGGCCACCAGACGGCGAGCCCTACTGCGGCACTGAGCAGGAATACGTACAGGTCGCGGCCCGATAGCCGAAACCCTCTCGCTCGCGCGGATTGAGGCGCAGGCGCGAGGTGCACGGTCCATTGGGAGCCATCCCAGAACCTCCGCATGCCGCTTCCCGCCGGATCCGGATACCAACCGCGCTCTGGATTCACCGTCGCCATCGCGCAGACATATTGACCGATCCGGAACCCCGCAACGCCACCACCATTCTCAATCAGGCGGATCTGTCGCGTCGTGGCGATTCACGGGTTGGCCGTACCGATGCGCGCGTCGAACCGGAGCGTCGAGGCGCGAAATCGCGCGGTGACTGCCCAACAACCGGCCGTGGAGAAGATGAGGTTGGACGCGACCCATTTGCCGTTCTGGTCCATCGCCTCATCCGCGGTTGCACGGAACGTGCCAACGCCGTCGATGCGGCGTGCGGTGATCAGCGGTATCCCGAACGGTCGAGTGAACCATGGCATCTTGATGACCCAGCCCCGGAGTTGGTGATTCCCGTGAAGATGCAGGGCACCTTCGATTGTCCAGAGCGCGCCGGACCCGACGACGCGCTGGTCACCGGAGGCCAGGTCGCGCGGGACACGATCGGGCGCAACTGCCGGAATCGCGCTCGCACACGGACGAGCCCCGGCGGCCCGACTGGTCGGAGTCGTCGAGGTCGAGGTCGGGGTGGCCGAAGTGTGGTGCGATGCGCTGCACCCCGCGACGATGACCAACAGCGACGCGGCGACCCACGTGGTTCGTTTCACGCGCCATAGACATCGCCAGCGACGCCGAGGTTCCACCTGTCCAGATTGCCCGATCCCGAGCGCCGCGGCGAGTGCCGATCGGCAAGTTATGGCGTCGGCGACGGGGGTGGTCCGCCGAAGCGGATGACGTTGCCGTCCGGGTCGACGTGTGTACCTTCACGTTTGCCGTAGTCCTGGTTTTCCGGGCCGACAACTTCCATGCCTGCCTTGCGCCAGTCGGCCGCGACTGCGTCGGAGTCGTCAACGTGGACGTAGAGCACGGCCGTCATGTGCGCCTCGGGATGCTCGTCGAGTGCAAGGTGGATGACGAGATTCCCCCAATGCGCAAACGCGTACGTTTCATCGTGAGACTCCGTCGTGAACCCGAGTCGTTGGTAATGGTCCACCGCTCGTTCCACGTCGAGAACGCTGAACACGGGGTCGAACCCGGCCAGAGGTTTCAGACCACCGTGGATCGCGATCTGCTTCTCTCGGCGGCTGTTGAGATAGTCGAGACATTGGTAACAGATGAGGATGTCTTTGTGGGACCAGAGCGTCACCCACGTCGGCACGGTCTCCTCGCAGCATGAGCAGTTCACGTCGGCCATGCTTGCTCCTTCGCCCGTTTCACCTCCGGGTCGACGGAGCGATGCGCTACGGGGGAAACCCATCGGAAAAGCCGGAGCCCTGGACGTTTGCACCAGCACTCAGGCTGGCAACCGCACGGTCCTCCGACGCCAGCGGCCTCTGCGGCGGTGGTGATCGCGGCGGTCGACACGTACAAGCCCATGAGGGCGAGAAGCGCGCGACGCATACTCGCGAGATTAGGTCCGCGCCCTGTCGGGAAGGTCGCGGCAGCAGCAATCGGGGTTGCCACACCGGACGAGCACGACGCCACGATCGACAAGGCAACCGCAGTCAGCACATACGATTTCCACGCCGCACATATTGCCCTGAATGATGAGGGTCGAGCGATCCGATCGGCAGATATGTATCGCTCAGCCTGTCCGAGGCGTCAGCATCGGTCGGCTTTTGCGAGGGCGACCAACTTCAGAGTTTGCTCGGCGAACTGGGCACTCACACCCTTGTACCGTGCGAGTAGTCGGTCGAGACCTCCGCAGTCGCTCTGTTGGACGGTGTACCAGGTCATGTCGTCGATCGCGATCGGAGCACAAGCGAGTGCTCGCCTCCGCTGATCAACACGGTTCAATCCGGTACGCGCCGACGGGACCGAGTCGGCGTTGCTGCTATAGCCGAAATGCAGGTCGAGCAGCCTTCCGCAGTCTGCGCGATCGATCGTTGCGACGTCGTCGGCAGCCAGCTTCGCGTCGCTGTTGCTAAGGACGCGCCACGCCGCCACGGCGACGATCGCCAGCAACACGACTCCGATGAGCGCACCTGTGACGAGCGGCCGCCGCGTGAGTCTCCCGAGCGACCCTCTGTTGACGCTCGGCGGTCCGACGTTCGTCGTAGACGGCCCAGCATCGCCTGACACCCGCCCATATTGCCCGATCGCGCGCCGGGAGGCGAGTACAGAGCGGCAGTTCGGTGCGCGATAGCGGACGGTTACCGCTCGGCCGCGAGGGCTCTCGCCGCGTCGCGAGCCGATCGCTTCTGAAAACGGCGGGTCGCGAAGATCGCACTCACGGCAAACAGGAGAATGCCGATCGGTCCAAGCATCAGGGCTACGAGAGCCCCTCCAAGGATTCCGCCGCCAACCACCGTGTCGCGCAGTCGCTGCATCTCGGCATTGTGCCCGATAGCGCGCCCGCGTGCCGCGCGCGGATCGGCAGTTCTGTACGGTGCGAGTCAGGCGAGACGGAGAGACACGTCCCGGGTCCGGACGTGGCACGCGTCCCCCGAGACTCTCACGTCGCTGAGCGTCGCACGCTTGGACCCAGACTGAGCCTCCACCGAGTAGTTGCCCTTTCGCTCGGGTACGCCGAGGTAGGTACACGCCGTCGGCGTATCGTCGGAAGAAGAAAGGCGGGCACCGAAGTCTCCGTCTCGGGCGGTTACGGCCGCGTCGCAGACTCGTCTGCCAGATGCATCAAGCACGGTCACGCTAAGAGAAAACCTCGCATACGCGGTGCACGCCTTGCCTGTGCAACCCGCCAAGCCCACCGGGCTCGCGAGAGCGACAAACGACAACGCAGCGGCGGTTCGACGCACGGCACTCGTACACCAGTTCATCCGCCACCGCCGTACGCTCGAGTGCGCTCATATTGGCCCGCTCTGGCGCTCTCATGCCAGCGCCTGCCTGTAGGCAATGTCCCCCATCTACGGGTGGTCGAGAAGGTCTACCAGTAAGCCGCCCATGCTCTTGTTGCGGCGACGTCGGATCCTCCCGGCTGCTTCCAGGTCGTCCCACATGCTTTCGACTATGCCCCGGTCGCAGCCCGAGGACGCGCGCGAGCTTCGGGGCCAACGGCGAACCACGAATCGCTCGCTCGCAACCCGCGCAGAACGACCCACCATTGCGGGAGTACGCGTACACACGTCGGAGGGAAAGCCTGGACGACAGCTCGGTGCTATGGCGTTCGCTGTGAGCCTTGGCCGGTGAACATTGCCGAGCGCACGGTGGAGGGTGGTCGCCAACAGCGACGCGGCCACGTCAGAACTTGTAGGTACAGGGGCGCGTTGCCAGCGTGATGGGACTTGGTGGTGACAGGCACGACGCGGTGGCTACGGGCAGCCGTGTTGCGTCATCTCTGGTCACGACGCTTGCTATGCGTCCCGATTCATCTGGTACGGGTCCGAGGTCGCGTGTCGTGTTGTTGCTTCGATCGTGGACGAGGACGCGTCCTCCGTTGCCGCTGTTGGTCGCCGCGATGTAGAGCCGTTTGCTATCAGCGCTCCAGGCGAGGGTCGCGTATCGGGCATGGGTGTCGATCTGCTCGGCGACCTTGCCGGTGGTCACGTCGACGATCACGATCTTGGTTGTGGCGCCGAGCGGTGCGGCCCCGTCCGGTTGGGCTGCGACCGCGATGGTTGTGCGGTCGGGTGAGAAGCCGAAATACTGCTCCACCGTGAGGAAACCGCCGTTGAGCGAAACGGGTACAGACCGGGTGGTTGCGTTCGCGAGATCGGTGATTTCTAAGGAGCGGTCGCAGTGTTCGCACCATGCGAGCAGCGATCCCGATACCGGTAGCGCGGTGAGAGCCGAACTTGTGCCGACCAGGTGAGTGATACGACCCGTCCGGGGATCCCAGCGTCCGAGGCCGGTCGGGGTCTGCACCGCGAGTCCACCGGGAAGTCCCGTGACCGCGATGTAGGGATGACCGGCAGTGTCCGTCGGCACCCGGCCCTGCAAGAGAACCTTGCCGCGCATGTCGACGAGGCGTTCCGTGGGTGTCTGCACCTGTCCGTACGAGGTGAGCCACACCGCGTTCGGCTCGACGGCGGGCACGAACACGCCGCTACCGAGAGGCTGCGGGTGTTTGCCGGAGATCGGCGTTGCGTAGACGTTGCCCCATCCGGCCACGAAATCATTGCCGACCCGCAGCGACAGGAACGGCTGATCACCGGGTCGCCAACCGGCGAGGGGATAGTGGGTGGCGGTACGGGAATCGAAAGCGGCGGTACTGATCCCACCGTTGTCATCGAAGGCGACGACATCCGACGTATTTCCTGGGAGGCCGCTGGGCTGGACGCGCACGTCGCGAGATGGTGATCGTTGACCGGTCAGAAACACAACCGTGGCAATGCCCAAGACGACCACGACGAGAACCGCACCGATCGAACGACGCACGCGCGCCCCGCGCCGACGCCGTTGGACGCGCCCTCGGATATCGCGGCTGTCGAAGGTCGGTTCGATGTCTCCGATTGCGTTTTCGAGTAGTTCACTCAGCCGGGTCACGGATCGTCTCCTCTGCATCGACCAAACCTCTGGCGCGTAAGCTCGCGAGCGCCTTGAACGTGTGCGCCTTCACCGTGCCCGGCTGGCAGCGAAGGACCTCGGCGGTCTCGGCAACGTTGAGGCCGAGATAGAACCGAGCGACGATCACCGCACGCTGGCGGTTCGGAAGCATCTGCACCGCGTCCCGGACAGCGAACGCTTCGGACGTGTCGGGCACGGCAGTTGTGGGTTGGAGGCGGCTTCGGACGCGATGTTCGGCTGCGGCGCGACGAAACGATGAGCGTGCCACATTGAAGGCGGTCCGATACGTCCATGCTTCCGGCGAGGCCATCAGACTTACGCGGCCCCAACGTTCGAGTGCGCGAGCCAACGCCTCCTGCGCGAACTCTTCGCCCAAGAATCGATCGCCACAGAACAGCGACAGCGACCCGACCAGACGCGGCCCCATCCGAGTGCAGAACTGCTCCCAGTCGTCGTCCCCGCCCGACATCACATCAAGGGAACGCTCGAAGCACCCTCACGGTTTACCCGAACCGCAGAAGTTCCTCGGTCAAGGCACGGATCACGTTCGGCGGTCACGCCGCGTATTTCCTTGGCGTCCGGGGAGCGCCCGAAGCATCATGGCGCGATGCCGTTCTTCGAACCCGAACTATCGCCAGCAAGTGAAGTGCCAGAAGAGACGGAACGTGTGTGGATCCCGCCGAGATGGGATCGCCCATCAGAAGGAGTTCTACCCTCGGTCATCGGCGTCTCGAAGCTGTTCGGTCGTACCGACACGGTGGCGCTCGCGCTCGACCATCTGCGGGTCTATCCGAATGGCTTCCAACTCGCTCTTCTGGCGTTGACAAGCCCTCGTCTTCCTCTGGGGCTTCAGTTCGGCGGGTTCGCCACGTTCTCGCTGATCTCCGCTAGCACTGCCGCACCAGATGCACCCAACCGACCGACACCACCTCCTGTTCGTCGGCCGCCTTTTCGTCCAGGGTTGATGGAGATGGCCCCGCGGATCGGGATCCGCTTCTCGAACGGGCAAAGCGCGGGGACAGGATCCCGATCACTCGCCGACCTACCGAAAGACGACGAAGGCATCCCGACCGAACCGGTCATTCTCGGAGGCGGGATGAACGGCGGAGGCGGTCGTTACCGGTTCGAACAGTGGGTGTTCCCGCTGCCGACTCCGGGTCCGCTCGAAGTGTTCGCAGAATGGTCCTACGCTGGGCTCGAAGAGATCAGCATCGTTGTTGACGGGGACGAGGTACGCGCAGCCGCGGAGCACGCGACCGTGCTGTGGGCGTGACGCGGGCAGAGACGCCGATCGGCGGTTGTGTATTCGAGCAGCGTCACGTCGGTGTGGGTTAGCCGACGCGATGCGCGAGGTGGTCGGCGACCGATTGCGGAGTGCGGTCAGTCGAGTCGATGACGGGCAAACCCAGGGTTCGATTGAGCGCGGCATCACGAAGAATGTCTTCGATGTTCGACGGGTCAACCGTGCGCGCGAGGCGGTGCCGACGTTCCTCGTCGGAGCAGTCGAGCAGTATCCATGTGTCGATCGGCCATCCGACTAGTGGTCCGTCGCTGAAATAGCTACTTCGACCTGAAATAGTCGGCTGGTTGGTGCTCGCGATCGGTCGCGGGA
>JBEPUZ010000243.1:0-6590 GCA_041691275.1 Actinomycetota bacterium
TGCAGCTTGGCGACGGTGCCCCGTTCGTACGCGAGGGTCGTCATCGCGACCCGCCAGCCTTCGTTGACAGGTCCGAGCGTCGCGTCGACGGGGACGCGCACGTCGGTGAAGAAGATCTCGTTGAACTCCTTCTCGCCGGTGATCGTCTCGAGCGGGAGCACTTCGACGCCGGGCAGCGTCATGTCGACGAGCAGGCATGAGATGCCCTTGTGCTTCGGCACACTCGTGTCGGTGCGCACCAGGAGCTCGCACCAGTTCGCGAGGTTGCCGAGCGTGTTCCACGTCTTTTGGCCGTTGACGATCCAGCTGTCGCCGTCGAGCACGGCCGAACACCGCAACGACGCGAGGTCGGAACCGGCATTCGGTTCCGAGAAGCCCTGACACCAGATGTCGTCGCCGCGCAACATGCGCGGGAGCAACTCGGCCTTCTGCGCCTCGGTTCCGTGCTCGATGATCGCGGGCGCGATGTTCGAAAGACCGAGCGGGTTGAGCGTGCCCGGCGCGTGCGCGCGGTGCATCTCTTCGGCGTACACGACCTGCTCCATCACGCCCGCGCCGCGACCGCCCCACTCCTCAGGCCAGGCGATCGCCGCGAAACGCGCGTCGGCGAGGGTTCGGTTCCAGGCGCGCAGACGCTCGAGCCGTTCGTCGCCGAACTCCAACGACATGCCGCCGAGGCCGTCGCCGGCGAGTGCGGGATCGAGGTTCGCGTCGAGCCAGGCCCGGAACTCGTTGCGGAACGCCTCGGCTTCTGCGGGGTAACGAAAGTCCATGCGGGGATCCTTACTTGTCGATACCACCGCGGGCGAGCTGCTCGTCGATCTCGCGTTGCTTGGCAACGTTCTCTGCGTGGAGCTCGTCGGTCGTGCGCACGCGCCCGTCGACCTTCAGCTCGCCCATGATGTGTACCTCGCCCAGCGTCTCTTGCATGTAGCGGGGACCGTCGGCGGTCGGGACGAACCACCCTGTCGGGCACATCGTCAGCACCTCGACGAACGTGAAACCGTCGCCCCGCAACTGCGACTCGAACGCCCGCTTGAACATCTTGCGGGTACGGGCCACGGAACCGGCGTTGTGCACCGACCCGCGCGCCACGTACGACGCTCCCTGCAGCTGGGCGACCAGGTCGCCGATCAGGATCGGGTAGCCGTGGTACTCGGCGTCGCGTCCCTCCAGCGAGGTCTTCGTGCGTTGGCCGATCACGCTGGTCGCGGTCATGTGGCCGCCGGTCTCGCCGAATACCCCGTTGTTCAACAAGATGCACGTGACCTTCTCGCCGCGTGCCGCGGTGTGCAGCACTTCCTGCAGGCCCTCGTTCACCATGTCGCCGTCGCCTTGCAACGTGAACACCAACGAGTCGGGAAGCATCCGCTTCACGCCCGTCGCAACCGACGGCGCCCGACCGTGCAGGGCTTGCACGAGGTCGACGTCCATCGTCCCTGCGAACGACGTGTAGCAACCGATACCGGCGACCGCAATCGTGCGGGTCGCGACGTCGAGTTCCTCGATGCACTCGAGGAACTGGCGCACCGCGAGCGGCTCACCGCACCCGGGACACATGTGGTGCTCCTGGGTGAGCAGCAAATCGGGCTTGAGCGATTCGACCTTGCGGGCCGGAACCGTCGGAGCCGAAGACGTGTCGATGATCGTCATTTCTGGTGCTCCTGGATCTGGTACGAGTGCTGCTCGTAGCCGGGGATGAGCGGAAGCTCTCGGTCTTCGTGCAGGGCGAGGATGCGACCGGCGATGAGCTCCACGTCGAGGATGCGCCCGACGCCGAATCCGGAGCCGTCGGTCGAGACGCCGCCGATGTAGTTGACGGGCGTTCGGCCCGCGACGCCGATCCGGACGTCTTCGACGAGCTGACCGGCCGAGAGCTCGAAGCTGCCGACCCGGCGCACGCTCGCGCCTCCGGCGACCTCGGCGAGCGCGGCGTAGGGGAACGGCCACAACGTGATCGGCCGCAGGTAGCCAATGCGGTGGCCCGCGTCGCGCAGCTGCCTGATCGCGTACTTCACGAACTTCGCGGGCGAGCCGAACGCGACGATGATCGTCTCCGCGTCGTCGCAGTAGTCATGCTCGAAGCGGACCTCACGCTCCATGAGCGGGATCTTGGTGGCGATGTACTGGGCCTTGCCCTCTTGTCCCATCGCGACCTGCCCGGTCTTGGCAACTCCGAGCGGGGTGACGCCCCGGCTCATGCCGCTGCCCGTCTTGGAACCGTCGACGGCCCAGTCCTTCTTGGGAAGCTCGGGGAAGACCATTGGCTCGACCGAGATCGCTTCTTGCACGTGTGCGAGCAGATAGTCGCCGTAGACCAACACCGGGTTGCGCCACTTGTCGGCGAGGTGGAACGAGAGCTGCACGTGTTCCACGCCCTCACGCACGTCCTGCGGTGCGAGCACGATGTGGCGGTAGTCGCCGTGACCGCCGCCCCGTGTGGCTTGGAAGTAGTCCTGTTGACCGCGTGCCATGTTGAAGATGACGAGCGGCAACTCTGCGAGCGTGATCTCCGAGAACGACTCCTGCATGAGCGAAAGCCCCTGGCCGGTCGATCCGGTCGCGGCGCGCGCACCCGTGGAGAGCGCACCCCACGCCATGCCGACCGCTTCGAGCTCCGACTCGGCATTGATGCACACCCCACCGACCTCGGGCAGGAGGCGGGCGAAGTTCTCGAGCACTTCGGTGAACGGCGTCATCGGATAGCCGGCGAAGAACCGGCACCCTGCGGCGATGGCCGCACGCGCCAGGGCCTCGGAGCCCTCCATGAGGACACGTTCGCCGTTGGTCGCGCCGTCGGTGTTGGTCGTGAGGGCGGTCATCGTGCGGCTCCTGCGACCTCGGTGACAACGGGCTGTTCGAAGCGGTAGACCTCGAACACGAAGTCCGGACAGACGTAGAGGCACGCGCCGCAGCCGGTGCAACCAGGCGAGAGTTGCGGATACGGATAGCCCATGTGATTGACCTCGGTCGTCGTCATCGCGAGGACGCCGGGTGGGCACGCGGGGATGCAGAGGTCGCAACCCTTGCAGTGCGCGACGTCGATCGTGACGGTGCCGCGACTTTTGATGCTGGTCGGCTCAGACATCATGCTCTCAGACATTTGCGGTCTCCCAGGCCGGGAACTCGCCCGCGGGCAGCAGGAGCATGCCCGCGCGGAGGGCGCGCTCGTTGGCTTCGATGTGTTGGGTCCGGTACGGCGGTATCGACGCGCGCATTGCCGCGATCAGCGCGTCTTCGCCCACAATCCCGGTGACCGAGCAGAACGCGCCGAGCATGACCATCGAACCCGACAGTGGGCTGCCGAGCTCGGTCGCCACTGTCGTCGCAGGAACCCGGTGCACGATGGCTCCGGGACCGATCTCGCTGGTGAAGCCGATCTCGCTCGTGAAGCCGATCTCGCTCGTGAAGGTCGTGTCGTTGACGAGCACGAGCGCGCCGGGCCGGAGCTTGGCCGCGACGTCGGGCCAGTAGTCGTCGTGCATGGCGATCGCGGCCCAGGTGCGCGACACCACCGGGGGAGCGAGGATCGGTTCGTCGGCGACGACGACGGTGCTGTCGGTGTTGCCACCGCGCATCATGCCGCCGTACAGACCGAGATACATGACCTCGCGGCCTTCGAGAGTCGCCGCGCGCGCCAGTACCTGCGCCGAGAGCTGTACGCCCTGACCGCCGATGCCGGTGATGAGGAGTTCACGTTCCATTTCGCACTCCTGCGAGGCAGAACGCGACGAGGCGTTCGACCTCTTGCGGTTGAGGGTGGTTGCGTCGGGCGATAGCGCCGTTCATCCGCGAGAGCGAGAGCTCGCAGACGAACGAGGCGTCCTGATCGGTTCCGCCGAGGGCACGCACCGACGGTGCGAGCGTCTCGACGAGCTCGGTGTGGGTGGCGGCGATCTCGGCGGGGTAGCGGTCGGCGAGCCGGGCCGTGTTCGTTGCGAAGGGACGGGTCGCCTCGGCCGCCTCGGGGTTCCTGGCCTGGGCGAGCATGCCTTCGATCCAGCGCCGCACCTGAAGCTCGGGATCGGTCGTCGACTCGACCCGGGACCGGAGGTACTCGACGAGCTGGAGTTGACCGTCGGCGAGGACGGCGAGGAGCAGCGCGTCCTTCGACGAGAAGTGCCGGTAGAAGGCCTGGTTCGAGAGTCCGGCCGCCTTGACGATGTCGCGGACCTGCGGATCGATGTCGCCGGTCGTCCGCATGACGGCGAACGCGGCGTCGATCAGCTTGCGGACGTCGGCCGCGTATTGACCCCGTCGTTGCGCCAGGCTGGCGTCCGCCAGCCGCTCCTCGACCGGAACAACGTTCTGCACTTCCAGAACACTATTCCACCCCCGAACAGCATCGCAACAACCCTCGCAACAGTTGTGCGAGTTTTCCGTCCAGGGGACGGTTTTCTCGCCAGACGCGACTCTTCGCTACGACGTCGCGAGGAGGCGTTCGACGATGAGTGTGCGTTGCACCTGGCCGGTCGCGGCTGTCCGGGGCAGGGAGTCGACGAGGGCGAGGCGACGGGGGTGTTTGAACGGGGCGAGGCGGCCGGCGCAGAAGGCACGGATCGCTTCGAGGTCGGGTGCGTCGGCGCCATCCCGGACCACGACGACCGCGGTCACCACCTCGCCCCACCGCACGTCCGGAACGCCGACGATCGCGACCTCGCCGACGGCGGGATGTTCGCCCAGTACCAGCTCGACTTCGGGTGGGGCGACCGTCTCGCCCCCCGTCCGGATGACATCGCGCACGCGGCCGACGATCGCGAGGAAGCCCTCGTCGTCGAACGCGCCGAGATCGCCGGTGTGGTACCAGCCGTCGCGTAGTACGTCGGCGGTGGCGGCGTCGTCGTCGAAGTATCCGTCCATCAGGAACGGGCTGCGCATCGCGACCTCGCCCGCCTTCGTCACCTTCACCTCGACACCGGGTTGCGCGACGCCGACGCTGCCCGGCTTGCGGGACAGATCGGCGTCGCCGAGTTGCACGCCCGGACCGGCCTCTGTCGATCCGTAGAACACGCGCGTGCGCGTGTGCGGGAGTGCGTCCTTGATCGCCCGGAGCAGCTCGGGCGGTGTTGCCGACGTCCCGGTGTCGGCTTCCTCGAGACTCGAGAGGTCGTATCCGCCGACTCCGTGCTCGAGGATCCGGGACCACACCGCGGGTATGCAATACAGACGCGACGCGCGGTGGCGGGCCGTCGCCTGCAACAGCGTCGGCGCGTCAGGTGTGCGCACGAAGTGGACCGGTCGGCGCCCCTGCCAGGCTCCCAATGCGATCGTCCAGGCGGCCATGTGGAAGAGCGGGAACATACACACGGTCCCTGCGCCGCCGGCAGTGGTGGTCGCGCCCACGTAGGTGCGCAGCCAGTTGGCGCGGTGCGACAGCACAACACCCTTGGGGCGGCCCGTGCTGCCACTGGTGAAGAAGATGACGTGGGGGTCGCGCTCGTCGAGGTCGGGCGCGTCGATCGCGGTCGCAGCACCGGTCGGGACCTGGGGTACGAAGGGTACGCCGATGCGCTCGGTCAACTCGGCGCCGAGGTCGAGGTGGGACGACCCGCACAACAAGAGGCGCGGGCGCGCGTATTCGGCGACGGGCGCGATTTCGTCCACCGCTGCCCGCGCATTCAGGGGTGCGAACACCGCTCCGATCTTGGCCAGAGCCGCGAACACGGGGACAGCCTCGAGGGAGGTGTCGCTCCACCAGAGCACCCGATCGCCGCGCCCGACCCAGAGGTCGCGCAGACCATTCGCGATCTCGTTGGCGCGCCGATCGATCTCCGCGAAGGTGAGCGAGTCGTCATCGAGCGTTACCGCGACGGTCTCGGGCGCGACCCGGGCCGCATTGGCGAGCATCTCCGCGATGTGGAGCACGCCGCAATATCGCGCGCCTGGCCCAGAAGTTGCTTGTCTACAACGATTGTTGGTAGTGTGTTGATGTCATGAAGAGTACCGAGACGCTCACCACGATCTTCCGTGAACACGGCCTGCGGGTGACTCCGCAACGGCAGGCGATCTTCCGCTTGCTCGACGGTGACGTCTCCCACCCGACGGTCGAGTCGTTGTTCGACCGGGCCCGGTCCGAGATGCCGACCATCTCGCAGAAAACCGTGTATCAAACGGTGCACGACCTCGAAGCACTCGGTGAAGTGAGGGTGCTCGATCTCGGCACCGGCAGTGTCCGGGTCGATCCGAACGTCGAGGACGACCATCATCATCTGCTCTGCACTACCTGCGGCCGGGTACGCGACTTACCGGTCGACCTCCCCGGCTTGCACGTCCCCATTCGCTACCGCCGCGATTTCACCGTCGACGACGTCCAGGTGATCTTCCGGGGCCACTGCGACAACTGTTCCGATCGAACCTGACCAACAAGGAGCCACATCGATGCCCGACCTCAACGGAAGCAAGACGCACGAGAACCTGAAGGAAGCGTTCGCAGGCGAGAGCCAGGCGAACCGTCGTTACCTCTACTTCGCCCAGAAGGCCGACGTCGAAGGCTTCCCGGATGTGGCCGCGTTGTTCCGCTCGGTCGCCGAGGGTGAGACCGGGCACGCGTTCGGTCACTTCGACTTCCTCGCCGAGGTCGGCGACCCGGT
>JBEPUZ010000244.1:0-6524 GCA_041691275.1 Actinomycetota bacterium
CACCGCGTCGACGCCGTCGGCCGGCGCGGGCTCAAAGTCGAACGCGGACGCGTGCACGTCGCTCATGACGTTCTGCGCGATCGCGATGTTGCGACCAGCGACTACCGTGATCCCCTGGCGGCCGCTGCGCGCGAAGTGACTGTTGACGACCACTACACCGTTCGACCAGGCGCCTCCGGGCAACTTCGCGATGTAAACGAAGTCGCCGTAGACGTCGGTCACGGTGTCGTTGAGCAGGAACACGCTGCTCGCGCTCAGAAGCTCGAAGCCGTGCTGATGCTCGTACGCGGGCACGTAGGCGCCGACGCCGGCTCCGCCATGCGGGTTCGCGCCGCGGACGAACAGATTGCTGAACACGATCGCGGAGCTGTTCTCGATAAGGACGTTCGATCGGCGGTAGCCGCCGGCGCTCACTGCGAAGAACAGCGCACCGTTCCCGGTGACGGTGAGGTTGTGCCGACCGTTCAACACGAGGGTCTGGTCCATGCGGTAGCGGCCCTGCGGTTTCAACGAGATCACCGAGCGGTCGCATGCACGTCGACGGGCTGACGCCGCAACTCGGCAAGTAAGCGCTCGTGCAGTAGGAGTACGACCACGGGAGCCGGATCCAGCCCCGGGGTCGGTTCGCGCTTGCACCCGTGCGGTCGCTAGGGCCGACCCCGAACGCGTCCGGCAGGAGGCGCGCGTCACCTGCGTCTCGTCTCTCCCGGGCTGCGTGTCACCTCTCGGAAGGCGTCTGCGCCTGCCGGGACGCGCCGTAGGGTCGCAGGTATGGACACCTTCACGTTCACGGGTTCACTTGCCGGTCGGACTGTTGCTCGGGTCGGGTTCGGCGCCATGCAGCTGCCCGGTCCGGGGGTGACCGGACCGCCTCGCGATCGCGAGGCCGCGCTCGCGGTGCTCCGCCGCGCGGTGGAGCTGGGCGTCAATCACATCGACACGGCCCAGTACTACGGCCCGAAGGTGTCGAACCAGTTGATCCACGACGCGCTGCACCCGTACACCGACGACCTGCTGTTGGTGTCGAAGGTGGGAGCCGTGCGAGACGAGCAGGGCGGTTGGCTGCCCGCGCAAACGCCGGCAGATCTGCGCGCGGGCATCGAAGCGAACCTGCGCACACTCGACCTGGAACAGCTGGGCGCGGTGAACCTGCGGCGGATGCCGGACGGGGAGCTCCCCGACGGATTCGAGCCGGTGCCGTTGGAGGATCAGCTGGCGGAGATGGTCGCGCTGCGCGACGAGGGCAAGATCGGGGGTATCGGGATCTCGAACGTGGGCCTCGACCAGGTCGAGGTTGCCATTGCCGAGGCCGGCATCGTTTGCGTGCAGAACCCGTTCAGCCTGCTCGACCGGCACGACGTCGCGGTGCTCGACCGTTGCCGCGTAACCGGGATCGCGTACGTCCCGTTCTTCCCACTCGGCTCGGCGTTCCCCGGACTGCCGAAGGTCACCGATAACGAGACAGTGCGCGCGGTTGCGACACGCGTCGGCGCGACGCCCGCGCAGGTCGGGCTCGCCTGGCTCTTGGCGCACGACGAGGGAATCTTGTTGATCCCGGGCACGTCGAGCGTCGAGCACCTCGAACAGAACATGCAGGTCGGTGAGGTCGTTCTCTCAGAGGGCGACATCGTCGAGCTGGACCGCACCACCTCTGCGGGCTGACAGCCCTCAGAACCCGAGGTTGTCGGCAAACGTCGACATCGACGGACAGCTCGCCGACGGCCGCCGGTCAGTCGCGACGCGCAGAGCGTGTTGTTCAAATCTGTTGTTTTACGGCCTCGATCGCGACTATCGGCGCGGCGAGGTTCAGCCCCGACACACTTCCACAGCTGGGTGCGTGGAAGGCATTGACGTGGCCATCCTCACCCGCGACGCGATAGCCGTCGGTGACGGTGTTGTGGATGGCGACCGCGGGCGCGGTGAGCGCGGTGGGGCCGACCGATCCGAGGAAGGCCGCGTCGCCGAAGCTGAAGATGCCGCCATCACTCGTCGCGAGCCAGTAACCCTTGCCCGACGACGTGGTCGTCAGCCCAACGACGGGCTTGTTGAGAGCGGTTCCACCCAGGGAGCCGTAGAACTTCGCGTCGCCGAAGCTGAAGATCCCGCCGTCACTGGTCGCGAGCCAGTAGCCCTTGCCCGACGGCGTCGCTGCCATGGCTACGACCGGTTGGTTCAGGACCGTGCCGCCCATCGAGCCGAAGAACTTCGCATCGCCGAAGCTGAAGATCCCACCGTCACTCGCGGCGAGCCAGTAGCCCTTGCCCGACGCGGTTCCGGCGATTGCAACCACGGGCTTGTTGAGGACCGTGCCGCCCATCGAGCCGAAGAACTTCGCATCGGGACCGAAGGAGAAGACGCCGCCGTCGGACGCCACGAACCAATAGCCCGCGCCCGAGGCCGCGGATGCGATGCCGACGACCGGCTTGGTCAACGAACGACCGCCGGTCGACCCGTAGAACTGCGCGGTGCCGAACGAGAACACGCCACCGTCACCACCGACGAGCCAGTAGCCGTCGTGGGCGGCACAGGATGCGACGACGTTCGTCGTTCCTACTGCGGTGTCGGGAAGCGGGCAGGTGAGGGGGGCTAGACCCGGTGCCGGTACCGGACTGCCCAAGTGCGCCGTGGTCATGAGCGTGACGGCATGCAGCGTCGCTACCGAACCCGCGGCGCCCGCCTTGACCTTCACCGTGATGTCGGGGGTCACGAGCGTGCCGGGATGGATCGGGCCCGGCGTCGCGGCCTTCATCGTGTTCGTTCCCAGGGTGATCGAACCCGTGATCGGCGTGCCGTCGATCTTCGATTGTCCGCTCGCAACCGCGCTTCCGCTCACGAAGGTCGCGCCATCGACGCGATATGTGTTCGAGAGATTCGTGAAGTTGGTGATCGTCAGGCCGGACTGCGAGGCCGGCAACGTCGCCGTGTTCCCTTTGATCGTCACGGTGAACTGCGTGCCCGGCGACACCGAAGACGGCTGGACCAGATTGACCGTGACGCTGCGCGTGCCGATGAGTGAGTCCGGCAGAGGAGCCCCGTTCAGAGTGCCATGACACTGCACGCCGGCGAACGTGGTCGCGGCCGCCGGATTCAAGACGGCGCCACCCACCCCCACGAGTCCGATACTCGCCAAGGTGACGAGCGTCCCGACCACGCACCGGTTACGCATACTCAATCGCATGGAGATCTCCGTCGGTTGCCCATCGCCCGAAATGTCCGCGGACCCATCGAGACACTTACGCTTGGTGGCACTCGAGCGCAAGTGCGCGAGCCGACGCGATTCCCGATCGCGAATGAAACGTTCCCCGCGGGTCGTGGACACCCGAAGAGACCCACGAGCGTCGCTCTCAGGTCCCGTGAAGGGACTCGAACCCGTCCCGAAGGGCTGGCAGGTTTAAGGCGGGATCTGGGGTCCGAGCATCACCACCCATGCCCTCTGGTCAGGCATTCCGCGCGAACACCGTCCGGCCGACCGTCTGGAATCCGGGCGTTCGCCACCGCGCGTCAGCGGCGGCGCGGCATGTGGCGGCGGACGCGAACGAGCATGCGTACGAGCTCCTCTGCGAACTCGTCGGGCGCGGACCTCGAGTTGTTGTAGAGGACGTACTCCTTGGCGACCAGGATCGCGAGGTAGTCGAGCAACGAGCCCTCGTCGTCCTTGACCAAGAGGAAGTCGGGATGACGATCGTTGTAGAGCACGACACCGTTGTCGACGTCGAAGCGGCTGCGCGCGTCGGTGGGGTTCGGGTCGGGCTCGACGCTCGGCAGCGCGGTCGAGCGCCGGCGGTCGGGCGCGGCTGACGCGTCCGGCGCCCCACCGATCGGCTCCCGCGGTGGTCCGACGAGATCATCGACCGTCGGCGTCGCATCGGACGACGATGACTGACGACCCGACTGCGGGTTGGAGCCGCCGCCTTCGGGTCCGGCGCCGATGGACTCCAACAGACCGCCGGTCCCCGGCTGGTCGCCGAGCGAGGTGCGCATCGGGTTGTCGAGGTCGGCGAGCTCGCGCAGCACCCGCCCGAAGATGCGCCGCACCGCGTCCGCGAGTCGATCCGCGGTCTGCTCGTCGACCTCTTTCGCGACACGCTCGATTGTGCGCGTTACGGCGGGTTCGATCGCCCGGAGCGCGTCCAGAAACACGGGAAACGCGTCGCGGTCACGCAGAATCGCGCGGCGCCCCGCCGACTGCTGTAACGCCTCGAAGATGATCTGTCCCGACACCTGATCCGATGTCCAAGGCGGCGCGGAGAACTCATCGAGCTCGGCGAGGTCGTCGATGATGTTCGTTCCCCCTCTGCCGACGACCGCAACCCGGCGACGCCGGCCGTCGTGCGGAGCGACGTACAGCCCGAACTCGATGCGTCCCCACAACGTCGGGTGCGCAGGGATGTCGAGCTTGATGCCGTCGGGCTTGTCGGGTGTGACCAGCTCACCCGAACGACCTTCGACCACCTCGATCTCATAGTCGCCGCGCGCCAAAGCCGCCGATCGTCGCGTGCGCAGGTAGTCGACGAGCTTGCGGGTCGTGAGGAGGCGGAGGACGTCGGGATCGAGATCCGCGAGATACACAGTTGTGCCCGGCTCGGCGCGGGCGCGCCGACGCTCGCGTTCCAACTGCGCGGTCGCCGAACCGCGCGCCAGGCGCAATACCCACGTCTCCGCAGAGTCACTCTCGCGAGAAACGATGTCACATCGCCCGCCGAGCTGCTGAAACGCGAGCATCCCGATCGCCTTCTCGCCGAGCGTCCGATCGTCGCCGACCTTCGACGATTCGAACAGGTTGCGCGCCACTGCCCGCAGACGATCGGGGCTCATGCCCCGACCACAATCGTCGATCGCGATCACCGGGTAACGGCCGCGGCGGCGCAACACGATTCGGATCCGCGCGCCGGCCAACCCGGCCTGCGCGTACTCGTCAGCGGCGTTCGAGACGAACTCGTGCAGCGCATCCTTGGGATCTTGATAGGCCTGACCGGTGACCAGCACCGCCTTGGCGAGGTTGCCGATCCTCAGCCGCACCTTCTCCGCAGCCATCCGCGCATCGTAGACAGGATGCGATCGCGGACGTGGCAGCAAGCGCGTCGATGCAAGTACTGCTCGTATGTGAATCGTCCTCTTTCGGGGTCGCAGGTTCCGAAGCGAAGCGCGGTGGTGCTCCCGTGCGGATCAAGCACGTCCGCACGCACCGTCGCCGTCAAGAAGGAACGGCGCGCCAGGCCCGCCGTCGAAACAAGGAACCTCAGGATCGACGCCAAACAACCTGCGCCGGACGTTCACGACGGTCGGTACAGACCGACCGTGCAGACCTTGGTAAAGACGTTCGCGCAGATGGCCATCGGTGCTACGACCCGGTGATGGCGTCTGTGGGTAGCGACCTCGGGCCGGGAAGGTGCGCCCGTCAAGATATATTGATGCCGGTGGACCCCGTCATCCTGGCGAGCGTTCGCAAGCACGGAATCGCCGACGACGACATGCTGCACGCGCGCCGCAACCCTGATCCGCCAACTCTCAGCCGAGACATCCCGGTGATCGCGACTGAGACGGGCCATTTCGGCGAATGCCGCTCGGCAGATCTGGCGTCGCCTGTTCGCCTACGGGGCGATCCAGGTCGGCGCTTGCGCGGTGTACAGGGCGGTCACGAATTTTCGAGTGACCAGGTTGTCGAAGTCGCGTTCGACGAGTGCTTGCAGGGCATCGAGCACGCGGGCCCGGTCGGGTTCCGGGCGCCGCAACACGATCGCCATCGTCGCGTACAGTGCTCGGATTGCGGTGCCGTCAAAGGTATGAACGCTTCGCAGGATCTCGCTTCGCACCTCGACGAAGCCCGCTTCTCGCAGGGTGGCACACCGGGCGTCCGCTTCGATCTGGAGTGCGGTCGGCCCGGGGTCGACAATCGACTGCGACGGGCCCAACACTGTCGGGATCGCCCGATCGAAGGCGTCGTGCGTGGTGGGGTCCTCGAACAGCATCCACCAGATCGCAAGCCATCCACCGGGGCGCAGCGCTCGCCGCAGCTTCTGGGGACCGACGCGCGGATCGACCCAATGGAGCGATGTTGCCGCGACGGCGAGGTCAAACGCGCCGTCGGACAGACGGGCATCCTCCAACGGGGCGACTTCAACCTCAAGATCTGTGTCGGGTAGGGCTCGCAGCAGAAACGCCGCAAGCGTCGGGTTCGGCTCGACGCCCGTGACGGCTGCGCCCAGCGACAGGAGCCGTTGCGTCACGAGACCGGTGCCGGGCCCGATCTCCAAAACACGAGTCCCATCGCGCAGATGACAACGGTCGCGCAACACCTCGTACACCTTTTCGGGATACGGAGGTCGCCCCAACGCGTACGCGGCCGGATCTTGTCCGTACAGTTCTCGCCCCGCCGACCGGCCAGACGCAGCCCACGTCTCGCCGCCGCTCACAAGCGCATGATGCCCGCTCTGGAGCGATGATGCGAGGGGTCGAGACGATCGGCCTTTATGGACGCACGCTGAGCCACGGTCGAATGTCATGCGCGGCGACGACACGTCGAG
>JBEPUZ010000245.1:0-6448 GCA_041691275.1 Actinomycetota bacterium
CCGACGCGCTTCGCCACGTCGTCGGCCATGTGGACGGCGTAGGCGATGAGCGCGGCGGCATCGAGGTGCGCTTGGCCCTTGACGGCGTGATGGCGTTCGATCCCGGCCACGAGCGAGTCCGGGAGCCGCCACGCCCGGGCGACCATCCCGCCGAGCTGGGCGTGGTCGACGCCGAGCACCTCGGCTTCGGCCTGCATCCGGGTAGCGCCGCCGGTCCGGGCCGCCTCGATCTCTTCCAGGCTCTGCTCCTCGACGAAGCGCGCCATCACGAGCTTGCCCACATCGTGCAGCAACGCCGCGGTTGGTGTCTCCGTCGGGAGCCGCCGCTTCGACACCCGCATGAGGCACTCCGCCGCCAGCGTGGACGCCACCGAATGGTTCCAGAGCTCGCCCTCGGCAAGTCCGTACGCCGGGATGGCGACCGTGAGCCGGTCGCGGACGTTGACACTCAGGGCGAGGGCCACCACCGGACCCGCGCCGATGCGTACGACCGCGTCCTTCACCGTAGTGATCTCGGTGCGCGACGCACTCCACGTCGAGTTCGCCCGCCGGAGCAGGGCCACCGTGAGCGCCTGGTCGTAGGTGACCACCTCGACGATCCCGGCGACGTCGGGGATCTCGTCGGCGACCAACGACGCAAGACGGGTCGCGCTCGTCGGCAGCGGTTCGAAGCAGCCGGCGGCGCGGGAGATGGCATCGAGATCGATCACGTTCCGAGAGATCGACACGGAATCCGACTTCCTCAAGGCCCGACCCCCATCGCAGTGACGTCGGCCACTCTGGGCAACCGAAATCGGGAATCGGCTAATGCAGGAGCGAGGCCACCAGGCCGGCCTGGCCCAGGTGGTACGTCACCATGATCGCGACCGGCGCCCACGCGAACCGGCGCACGAAGCGGTCCCAGGCGATCATCGAATCCGACGCCACGAACAGCGCGGCACCCACGGCCGCGACCGCGTTGCCGCCGGCCAGGGCCGTGGCGAGCATGGCCGAGATCACGACCATGTACGCGCCGACCGCGACCCGCAGCTCGCCTGGTTCTCCGGAGGCAGCGATCGAGGCGAGGATCTTGCGGCCCAGCGGCACGACGACGATCAGCACGACGACCGCCGCCACCGCGAGCGCGCCGCCTCCGGGACCGTGCGTCCAAAAGCCGACGACGTAGAACACGTGGCCGACGAGGAAGGCCGCGAGGCCGGGGACGAAGAGGTCCTGCGGGAGCATCAGCAGCACGTCGCCTACGAGCGAGCACACGAGGGCGGCGACGAACCAGCTCCGCCGGGTGTGGGCGTCGACCACGGGATCGAGCACTCCGGCCGCGACGATCAGGGCGACGAGCGTGCCCGGCTTGCAGAGGTACTCGAGCGCGCGCCGGCCGCGTGCGACCGCGATCCAGTTGCAGGCTGCGAAGCCGGCGGCCGCGCCGAACGCGACCCAGGCCGCGGGATTCACGGTGCGAGCCGCTCGCGCCGCCAGGTACCGGAACCATCGCGGCGGTACCGGAGCCGGTCGTGCAGGCGGTCGGGACGACCCTGCCAGCATTCGAGCTGGTCGATGGTGACGACGAAGCCGCCCCAGAACGGCGGGAGGGGCGGATCGTCGCCGGCGAAGCGCGTCTCGACCTCGGCGACGCGAGCGACCAGATCCGCCCGATCGACGACCTCGCTCTGCGGCGACGCCCACGCGCTGATGCGATGGCCGCGCGGCCGACTGTTCCAGTAGCGAGTCGCCTCGTCGAGGCCCACCCGGTCCACCGCGCCGACGACGCGCACCTGCCGTTCCTGCTCCCGCCAGTGGAACACCAATGCGGCCCGGGGATTGGCGGCCAGGTCGGCGCTCTTAACGCTTCCGAAGTTCGTGTAGAAGACGACGCCGCGCTCGTCGAGACCCCGCATCAGCACGGTTCGTGCGGAGACCACGCCCTCGGCGGTCGCCGTCGCCAGCGTCATCGCCTCGGGTTGCGCCACGCCTGCCGCCTGCGCGTCGGCGAACCAGGCCCGGAACTGCGCAAGGGGCTCGGGTTCGGCGGTTTCCGGATCGAGGGGTGCGGGCGGGGACGGCACAGTGGTCAACGGTGTCAGAACGCCGGGCTCGGTGCCACAATGGACCCATGGCTTTTCATCACGTCGCCATCGCCACCCGTGACCTCGACGCATCGCACCGCTTCTACAGCGAAGCGATGGGCTTCGACCTCGTGAAGGTCGAGGTCATGCCGTACATGGAACACGGCTGGGCCCGGCACCTCTTCTACGACACCGGCAACGGCGAGCTGCTCGCGCTCTGGGACCTGCACGACGAGAACCTCCCCGACTTCGACCCCGCGATCTCGACCGCGCTCGGGCTCCCCAGCTTCGTGAACCACATCGCGTTCGACGCGGCATTCGACGAGCTCGACGCCAAGCGGGACCGGTGGCTCGATCACGGTTTCGACGTTGTGCGTATCGACCACGGTTGGTGCACCTCGATCTACGCCAACGACCCGAGCGGCATCATGGTCGAGTTCTGCGCGAGCACGCGCGCGCTGAACGAGGACGATCGCCGCGAGGCGCTCGAGCTCGTGGCCGCTGACAACCCGCCGTTGGACACCACCCCGCCTCCGATCGACTTCTTCGAGGCGCACTCACGCGACAACGCCGGCGTCTCGTAGCGCGGCGATCTCGTCGGCCCCACATCCCGCGAGCTCATGCAGCACCGCATCGGTGTGCTCGCCGAGCTCGGGGCCGACGGCGCGGATCCGGCCAGGCGTGCGCGAGAACTTCGGGACCACGCCGGTCATCGGTACGTCGTGTGCGAATCCGGCGGCGAGGCGCTGGATCATGCCTCGGGCCGCGATGTGTGGATCGTTCGCGAGCTCCGGCGCGCGGTTGATGAGGCCGACCGGCACGTCGTGCGCCTGGAGCAGATCGACGAGGTCGTCGGCGTCGCGCGTCGCGGTCCACGCCGCGATCTCGTCGTCGAGCGCGAGTTGGCGGGCGGCGCGCGCTTCGTGGGTCGCGAGATCGACCGCCAGATCGGGACGCTCCATCGCCACGCAGAGGCGCGCGAATACCGCATCGGCATTGCCGGCGATCACGACGTCCCGACCGTCGCGCGCGGGATACGCATTCGCGGGCGCGACACCCGGCAGAAGACCACCGGAACGGGTTCGGGTGATGTCGGCGAGCTCGTAGTCGGCAACGGTCGACTCCATCAAGGCCATGACCGCTTCGTAGATGGCGACGTCGACTTCCTGACCCCGGCCACTGCGCGCCCGCTCGTTGAGCGCGGCGAGCGCGCCAACGACTGCGAACAGCCCGGCGAGCGAATCGCCGATGGAGATGCCCGTGCGCGCGGGCGGTCGATCGGCGTCGCCGGTCGTGTGCCGGATACCGCCCATCGCCTCGCCGATCGAACCGAAGCCGGGCTCGGAGGCGCGCGGACCGCTCTGACCGAAGCCGGAGACGTGCACGAGCACGACTCCCGGGTTGTCGCGCGCGAGGGTGTCGTACTCGAGACCCCAACGTGCGAGCGTGCCCGGCTTGAAGTTCTCGACGACGACGTCGCAGCTCGCCGCGATCCGGCGCGCCACGCCGCGTCCGCGGTCGTCGCGCAGGTCGACCGCGACCGACCGCTTGTTGCGGGCGATGGCGGGCCACCACAAGCTCCGGCCGTCGACGCACACACCGTACCGGCGCATGATGTCGCCCGTCCCCGGCGGCTCGATCTTCACCACGTCGGCGCCGAGATCGCCGAGGAGCTGACCCGCGAACGGACCCGCGATGAACGCGCCGAGCTCGAGCACGCGCACGCCGGCGAGCGGGGTTTCCGTCACAGGGCGAAGAGTAGGGTCTGAGAATTCACCGTGCGGACGAGTGGCTCGTCGCAGACATGCTTCCTCAGCGCACCACGAGGGAGCCATGTAGAGGAGGCCCGAATGGACTTTGCCCCGAGTGCCCGCGCCGTCGAGCTGAAAGCCAAGCTCGTCGAGTTCGACACCGATGTCGTCCGGCCCGCGGAGCCCGTGTACCGCGACCAGCGCGTCGAGTCGGGCGATATCCGCTTCGCCCCTCCGATCATGGAGAAGCTCAAGAGCGAGGCCCGCAAGCGCGAGCTCTGGAACCTGTTCCTGCCGGAGTCCGGGCACGGTCCGGGGCTGACGAACCTCGAGTACGCGCCGCTCTGCGAGGTGATGGGAACCTCCCCCCTGCTCGGAGAAGCCACCAACTGCTCCGCGCCCGATACCGGGAACATGGAGATCCTGGAACAGTTCGGAACGCCGCTCCAGCAGGAGCAGTGGTTGCGTCCGCTGCTCGACGGGGAGATCCGGTCGTGCTTCGCGATGACGGAGCCGTGGGTGGCGTCGAGTGACGCGACCAACATCTCGAGTCGCATCGAACGCGACGGCGACGACTACGTGATCAACGGGCACAAGTGGTTCACGAGCGGCGCGCTCGATCCCCGCTGCAAGCTTGCGGTGTTCATGGGAGTCACCGATCCCGACACCGACACGTACCACCGCCAGTCGATGATCCTCGTCCCGATGGACGCGGCCGGCGTGACCGTGGTGCGCGGCCTGACCGTATTCGGCCACGACGAAGGTCCCGGCCACGCGGAGACGTTGTGGGAGAACGTACGGGTGCCCAAGGAGAACCTCCTCGGCGAGGAGGGCAGCGGCTTCGGGATCGCGCAGGCCCGCCTCGGCCCCGGTCGCATCCACCACTGCATGCGTGCGATCGGCATGGCCGAGCGCGCGCTCGAGCTCATGTGCATGCGCGCGCAGACGCGGGTGGCGTTCAAGAAGCCGCTCGCCGATCAAGGGGTCGTGCAGGAGACCATCGCAGAATCGCGGATGCAGATCGAACAGGTCCGGCTGCTCACGATGAAGGCCGCGTGGATGATGGACACGGTCGGGAAGAAGAACGCACGTACCGAGATCGCCGCGATCAAGGTCGTCGCCGCTCGGGTCGCGACCGACGTCATCGACCGGGCCATCCAGCTGTTCGGCGGCGCGGGCGTCACCGACGACTGGCCCCTCGCGGCGATGTACGCGCACGCGCGCACACTCCACCTCGTCGACGGGCCCGACGCGGTGCACCTCCGCCAGATCGCCCGCAACGAGCTCGGCAAGTACGCGAGCATGCGCCCGACCGGATTCTGATGAAGGTTCGGGTCGGGTACGGGCTCGGAAATCTGCGCCCGTTGTCGGGCGAAGCGCTGGGCGCACTGGCCGAAGGGCTCGAGCGCAACGGCTTCGACTCGCTCTGGCTGTCGGAACGCATCAGCGGACCGTCGCCCGATCCCGTGATCGCGCTCACCTACGCGGCCGCGCGCACGCAGAAGATCAAGCTCGGCACGAGCGTGTCGGTGCTGCCGGGCCGGAGCCCCGCGCTCGTCGCCAAGGAATGGGCCACGCTCGACGTGCTCTCGGGCGGGCGGGCACTTCCCGCGTTCGGTCTCGGCATCGTGCACCCGGTCGAACAACAGGCGTTCGGGGTCGAGCGCGCGGATCGGGCGTCGATCTTCGACGAAGCCCTCCCACTTCTGCGGCGTCTGTGGGCCGAGGACGACGTCGACCACGACGGTCGCTGGTTCCACTACGAGCACATGAACGTGTTGCCCAAGCCCGCGCACCCGCTCGACGTATGGCTCGGAGGCAAGGCACCGTCCGAGCTGCGGCGGGTCGGGCGGCTGGCCGACGGTTGGCTCGCGAGCTTCACCACGCCCGAGCAGTGCAAGGCGGCGCGGGCGACGGTCGAGGAAACCGCCGATGCGGCCGGCCGGGAGATCGATCCCGAGCACTTCGGCGTGATGGCGCTCTACTCACCGAGCGGCGAGGTCCCCGACGCGTTCGCGCAGGCGATCACGTTCCGGAACCCCGACGTCGAGATCGCCGACCTCGTCGCGAGCGACCTCACCGGTCTGCATGATCTCTGCGCGCGCTACATCGCGGTCGGCTTCTCCAAACTGGTGCTCGTGCCGCTCGGCGAACCCCGCAACTGGCCCGACGAGCTCGCCGCAACCTCCGCCGCGCTCCTCCCATTGCAGAATTAGCGGGCTTCAGAGCCCGGGCGGCGAGCGGCACCACGTGAATTGTGTGGCTACCGCACACCCGCCATCACACTCATTCGCTGCCGCCCTTGACCTTCAGCGGCGCGTCGGCCGCTGCCGGCAGTGCTCAGGCTTCGAGGAAGCGCCGGAGCCCGACGATCGAGCCGACAACGCCGATCGCCGCGCCGATCGCGAGCACCAGGAATCCGATGCCGAGCGCGTCGGCGGAGGTGACGCGGAACGTCGAGAAGAGGTTCTGCTGGTGATGACCGAGCAGGTTCGAGATGATGATCTTGAGCGCCCAGACGAGCCCGAACGCGAAACCGGCGCCGATCGCCCCCTGCACCAGCCCTTCGGCCATGAACGGCACGCGCACGAACCAGTTCGAGGCGCCGACGAGCTTCATCACCTCGATCTCACG
>JBEPUZ010000246.1:0-6409 GCA_041691275.1 Actinomycetota bacterium
GCGCAAGCAGTGGAGCCGGAGAGGGGATTCGAACCCCTGACCTGCTCATTACGAGATCATTCCGAAGCGGACGGCGACGAACACGAACGGACGTAAGCGCAGGTCAGACGCTATCCGCCGACGAGCACGAACGGCGGCGAACGACTGCGCGCGCGCGATGGACGCGCGATGGACGCGCGATGTGCTCGACGCCACCGGCCCGCGCCAGAGTCGGAGACGGTCGCGGGAGAAGGCCGTGAGTCGCCCGCCGTCCATTTGCACTCGCGCTTTCGGGCACTTTCGTGCACGCGCATTCTCCATCGGATGCGCCCTCCCGTGGTCTCACCGCGGTCAGATGGCACGATCCGCGCGGGTCGGTGCGGAGGCGAGGATGGCGATCGGCCGAAATAGATTGTGCCGGTGCGTGCCTCGAGCAGCTGGTGTCTGGTGGTGGTGGCGCTGTTCGCTGGTGCATGTGGCACCTCGGCGAGACGGGGCACGCTCCCTCCACCGCGCACGACGACGACTGCGGCGACGAAGAAAGAGATCCTGGGTTCCTCGGTGGACGGCGTCCAGCTCGCTCCGGTTAGCTCTTCACAGCGGAATCAGTGCCAGGCGATCGCGAACCAGACTCGCACGCCCGTCCCGTGCCCAGGCCTGATCCCGAAGCCGGGCCCGGCTTCGACGACCGCCACCAACTGCGCGAACGCAGGCGACTTCCTTTGCCCCATCCCGCAGATCGAGGCGTCGGGCGCGCCGCCGACACTGACGTATTTCGTCTGGAACCAGTACGCGTTCCAAGTGCCGGCCGGATACGCCGGAGTACCGGGCGAGAAAGCTGCCGACGGGGGTCCGCTCGGGCACCTCGTGATCTACTCCGCCAAGAACCTGAACGTTGCCCGCGACCCTCAGTCCGCACCCCAGACCGTTCCTGCGTACTGCGCTCCCGTTCACGAACCGACGCCGCTGCGCGTGCATGGCTCGGCGGCGGTCATGTACGAGTGCACTGAGAGTGGGAACGCTGCGTCGATCGAACTCGATCAGGGACACGAGTTACTGGTCTGGCGGCAGTCCGGCGTCACCTGCGAGGTGAGCCTTCACGGACACAGCCACACCAATCAAGACCTCGCGCTCGCTATCGCACGAGCCACGACGATGGTCTCCCCAGCCGGCAGGTGAGGACGCGAGCCTGGAGAGCACATTTGCAGCGCGGCAGATTTGCCGTGGCACGCTGGGTCTGTCGTCAGTGCCGATGTGTCGCTACGAAGTGATGTGGAGCAGCTTCGGACAGTCATCGGCGGCCGTGTGGCAGAGGCCAGAGCCGAGGTGTGTTCCGGCGGTGACCGCCCACACGCTGCGCGTGTTGGCATCGCCCGCGAGCGCGAGGATCCACCCCGCGTGTGGGAGCGCGACACTCGTGGCACGGCCGGTGGCCGGATCGATGCGGTACAGGCGAGCGTCCTCGGTGGCGACCCACAGGTAGTGACCGTCGTCTGCCAGATCGGCGACTCGAGCGTGGAGGCTGACGGTTCGAGTCGCGCGACCGGTCTTTGGGTCAATCGCTATGACCTGTTCTGTCGTCGCGACCCAAACGTGCTGTGCGAGCTGTGTGAGTCGGCCAGCGTAACCCCCGATACTGGTGACACGTTGCAGGTTGCGGTCGTCGGGTGCGACACGCCAGATGCTGCCGTCGTACGGGCTAGCCAGCCAGACGCCCAGCGGGCCGACACTGATGAACTTCGGCGCGTATCCCGCGCCCGGCAGCGCGAGTCGCGAGATGATGTGGGAGGTGCGCGGGTCGACTCGTTGGAGTTCACCCTTGCCGTCGAGCACCCACAACGTGGTTGGGGTCAGAGCCAATGCAGCGTCGCCCTGGGCTGTCAGCGTCGCGGTGATGGCACCGTTTTCGATGTGGAAGACGTGCGCGCTCTGCTCGCCGAGCTGACTCGACACCCATTGCGAACGTCCATCGCTGACGATCGCAATCGGGCCGTCGTCGGGAAGCTTGATCTGCGCAAGAACGGCGCTGCCGGAAACGGCTGGGCCGACGTACATGTTCGTCACGAAGGCATTGCCGAGTCCGGACGGCTGAGCCAGAACCGATACCACGCCGCCCGCGACCGACACGGCGGCGGGGTACTGCTGCTCCTGGCCGAGATCGATTGCGGCCACAACCCGCGGCGGGTGGGAGGCAGCGATCACCTTGTTGGCCGTGGTCGGCGACACGACTCGCACCTGCTGAGGGCCCGATGTCCGTGACGCGAAGACGGCGAAGACAACGAGCGCGACGGCACCGGCGGCCACCAACACCGTGATCACGCCACGGCGTCGTGCACGCCGCGAAGTTGGCAGCGCCGCAAAGTCGACGTCGACAGGCGTTTGCCCGCGACGCCACTCCTCGGCGTAGTCACGCAGGATCTCGTCGATGTCCGTCATTCCGAAACCTCCTGCAACATCACTCGCATGTGATCTCGCGCATCCGCGAGAGTCGACTTCACGGTTCCCGAACTGATCCGCATAACTTCCGCGGTCTCGGCGACGGACAAATCCGCGAGGTAGAAACATTCCACCGCCAATCTCATACGAGGCGGCAGGGCCGAGATCGCGCGCTCAACATCGATACGCGCACCATCCGGAATGCCCATCCCGCGCGCAGCCGTCGAGGCCGCTCGCGAGCGAAACGTGCGGCGCCGCCACTTGCGAGCCTGATCGGCAACGATCGCACACAACCACGCCGAAGCCGACCCGCGAGTCGGATCGAAGGTCTGACGCTTCAACCAGGCCCTCGTCACCGCCTCTTGCACCACATCATCACGATCTCCCGCACCGACGAGTCGGGTGGCGAGCGCCCCCATTCGGGCGAGATGCGGCCGCACCCACGCGGCAAACTCCGCCGCGTCTTCAGAGCCTGCTCGCCCTGCCTCCCGCCGAGCCGGGGCCGTGAATCTCTCCACGCCCCTCCCTACACCCAACCGCCGGCGCTCGGTTGGGTAGCGACTCCACTCGGCGAAACGCAGCAGGGCGCCGTCAGCCGTAGACACTTGTTCTGAGGCAGTTCAGTCGGTCAGCAATTCGGCCGCATTTCCGACGCGTCGGACCAGGGACGAAAAAGAATCTTGTGCATGTCGACCTTTGGGCGGTTCGTGGCGTGGAATGGGTGTGCGCGGCGTTGTTGACGCTCCAGAGTCGGGCGGCGGTGTGTCGGATTCGGGTTTCGATGATGTGTTCCCGGACCTCTTCGACTCTGGGTATCGCGTCGCCTACCGGCTTCTCGGCTCGCGAGAGGACGCAGCAGAGTGTGCTCAGGAAGCCTGTGCCCGAGCGTTCGCAGACTGGAAAAGGCTCTCTCGGCACGGCGATGTCGTGCCGTGGGTTGTACGCGTCAGCAGTCGTTTAGCAATCGACCGCTGGCGACGTGCGCGCAGGACCCCCGCCCGAACTTTGCGCCCGGAGGCGAGCGTGTCGATTGCCGATCGAGTCGATCTGTACCGAGCACTCGACGGGCTCTCGGACCGGCAGCGTGAAGTCTTGATGTTGCGCTTCTTGGCGGATCTACCAGAGGCGACCGTCGCCGACGCACTGGGCTGTTCGGTCAGCACCGTGAAGACCCATGCGGCCCGGGGGCTCGCCGCATTACGCGGCGCGCTCGACATCGAGGAGGAGGATTCGCCGTGAGAGTTGAAGATCTCGACGACAGCGCGCCACCGCGGGCCGATGCCATCGCGTTGACCCGCGTACGCATCCGCGGTCGACGGCTACGACATCGACGACACGCGACCCGCGCGGGTTCGCTCGTGCTACTCGCGGTCGCTCTCGCTGCCGCGGCTGTCACGATCGGACACCACGGAAGTCCAACCCTGTCCGTGCAACCCAAACCGACAGTGCCGAACCCAACAAATGAGCCGCGAACGACACAGCCGACGGTCCGCGCGAGCGCCCCGCCTTCGAGCGTCACCTTCGAGAGCCAAAGCTACGGACTCGGGCTGACGTTCAGCTGTGCGGTGCCGCCCGCAGCTGATCCCGTGTGCGCGTTCAGCGTCGCTGCGTCGCGAGACGCCGGGCGTACCTGGACACGCGTCGGCGGGGTCAGCGGCATTCGGTACGCGGGCTGGCGCGGGTATCCCGACCTCGAACTCGCAGCTGACGGACCCAACGTGTGGGTCTACGGAACGCGGACCTTCGCGTCGCACGACGGCGGCGTCACCTTCGAGGACCAACGTCTGAAGGGCTTCGTGAGCGCGTTGGTGCCGAAGGCGGACAACGTTTGGGTCGCAATTCAATCGTGCGCACTGTGCCCGACAAACACCCTCATGGCCGCACCGCTGACTGGCGGTTCATGGACGACCATCGCCGGATTTCCGGACGTCGGCGATCCCTACGTCGATCTCGTGCGTCCCACGGCCACGGTCGCGTACGTCGTGGGACGAGACACCCACACCGTCATGTACGGAACCAGCGACGCGGGACGCAGCTGGCAGACGCGTCCATTACCTCCTCATCCGCCGTCCTCGACGCAGACGAATACCGTCGCTATCGCCGCGTTCGGCGCTCACCAGATCTGGATGCTCGGCGGCGGTGACGCCTCAACTCAGGATCAACAGAAGGCCCTCTACCGCTCCGACGACGGCGGAACCCACTGGATACTGGTCGCAGACACGAGTTCGCCGCCACTAGGCAGCGTCGGTCATCTTCCGGAGCGAGGTCTTGGGTTCAGCCTCACTGTCGAAACGGCACAGCGAATCTGGATCCCGCTCGGCCAGGGTCCATTCATCGCATCCTTCGACGGCGGGACCACTTGGTTCGACACACGGGTCTCCACTCCGACCTTGCACCACATCTCGCAACTCGTCTTCGTCAACGGAGTCGGCTGGGCGTGGGGCGGCGACACGAACTTCCGGACGACGGACGGAGAACATTGGAACGCGATCACGCCGTAGATCAGCAGCTCTCAACTCCAACGGCGCCAGATCTGCGCGTCTGCCACGTCGCCGCTCTGCGCTTCTGGGTGTCAGATCGCGACGCCCTGAGGGGTGACGGCGATGTGGAACTCGATGCCGAGCGCGCTGGAGATGCGGGCGAGAGTGTCGAACGACGGGTTGTGCTCGCCGGCTTCGAGGCGCGCGACAGCGGGCTGTTTCATACCAAGCAGCCGAGCCAGCGCCGTTTGTGAGAGGTCGTGCTCGACGCGGTATTCGACGATCCGCGCGGCAACGGCGCGCGCGACCGCGGTTCGGTCCCACTCTGCGCGAACGTGCGGATCCTTCAGCTGACGTGCGATCACCTTGTCGTTCGTACGCATCTTGTCGAGTTTCACGTCGGTCTCCTCATGCTTCGATCTCGTCGAGCCGCTTCGTTGCGGCGGCGACCGCTCGTCGGAACCTCCGTGGGTCGACGAGCACTTCCGGCCCGATTGCCACGACGACGAACGTGTCTGCCACCCTTCCGTACAGCGGTCGCCATTGGCTCCGGCCACTTCGCGGTCGAAGCTCGCGCAGTCGTTCCGCGCCTTTCACGTTGCTCTGATGCGGGAACGGCAACGAGGGGCCGACCGCGGCCAGTTTCTCGACCGCGTGCATCACTGCGACCCGTTCCTTGACCGGTAGTGCATCGAGCTCGGCTTCTGCTTCGGGGTGGAACACGACCGTCCACACCCCATCACGATAACACATGTGTTATAGCTCGATTCCGGCGCCGAGGTCCCTGTCGGTGTTGCGGGGGCCGAGTTGCTGCTCGAGTGCGTGTTCGATCGCCTTGGGGAGGGCGAGTTCTTGTTGGTGGGAGCGATCGAGGGTCCGGCAGATGGTCGTGTATCCGTCTTCGGGTTCGGGGTCGTGGTGGGCTTCGGTGTCGTGCTCGGCGTGGGCGGTGTGGAGGTGGTTTTCGTTGCGGCCGCGGGTGAGGGCGCTGTAGCCCGCTTCTCGGTAGAGATGTTCGTCGCCGAGGACGTACACGTAGTCACACGTTTGGCCTTGGGCTTTGTGGACGGTCATCGCATACGCGTGATCGAGGCCTCCCGCGTCGAGATACCCGGCGGGGATCGCCTTGGTGGTGTCGTCATCGAACGCGACGATGGCCGCATGCCGTTGGGCGTCGATGTGGGTGATGGTGCCGCGTTGTCCGTTGAGGACGCCGAGCCGGTAGTCGTTGGTGAGGGTCATGACCCAATCGCCGACCGCGAATCGGCGGCCGTCGATGTCGAGCTCGTCGGGCCCGACCGCGCCTTCGGTTTGGAGGGCGGCGCGGGCGTGGTGGTTGAGGGCGGTGACGTCGGCGCGCGTCGCGGCGAGCATGAACGCACTGTCACCGTCGAGGACTTTGTCGACCCATTGTTCGACCATCTGCGCCCGTGCGTCGGCTTTCGTCGCGTGATCGTGCACGCGGCCGTGCGCGGCGAGGATCCCGAGCGCGCGGGCGGTGTCACCGTTTCGGA